>JAGVOC010000256.1 GCA_020052975.1 Desulfobacterales bacterium
TGCAAACGAATTTCATGCCATTCTGTGGACTCAGGATTCGGATTTCAAAAACATGAATAATGTGAAGTATTTTCCGAAAATATAATAAAGCGGCCAACTCAGGACAGCATACGGGACAACTAACTGAAATTGAATTTTAAACCGAAACAACGGGTGCTAACCCAGATGACTTCGTGTCCTAACTTATTGAAAAGGCGCTGTAAATCTTGGAAGTAGCATTTTGCGACCTCCAATCAGGGTGTCTCCCATATCCCACGGTAATTTTTAATCAAATTCACCATTTCATAACCGTTCGAAAAACAACTGCCAGGGTATCGATTCAATATCTTTTGTCAATTGGCGTGGTTGATTTTCCAGGCGGCAAGTTAAGCTCAAACAGTTTTTTTTAATTTTCATAGCAAAAGCAATTTATCCGGATATATTTCCATTGCCAAGGAATATTGCGAGGAAATGTTTTATTCTTCCACCCGGTTTCTCAGAGATGGCTTTCTTTTACGATTCTTTATTTGAACATTTATTTTATTGACAAATTAGCATGTTATGCTATTCAAACCGCATCAGACGGTTTCAAGTCTTTTTAAAACCGGATTCCCGCTCTCTCGGCTTCGTCATTCCCGCATAAGCGGCCTACGGTCCGCCTCAGGAGGGGAATCCAGGCTTTTAAACCTTCTTCTCCACGTTTATGAGGAGATTTATGGCCGGATTACATCTTTCAAAAGATCCTTTTGGCCGATTTCCCATCGACCCTTTACCGGCATCCAAAGAATATTTCCCTGTCACAAAATCTGATACCACACATGAAATTTTTCAGCGGTTCTCCCTCCCGTATGTTTTCACCGGGCAGGGCGTTGCCATGCTTTCGAGCGTCGTGAAAAAATAGCGGATGAAGGCATTGGATTGATATTATAAACTGATCTTTATTAAAATGATGAAATGTGATAGACAACAACCAAATCAGGAAAAGGTTTGATACATGCTAAAAAAACAAGAGATACTGAATTTTCTTTCAAGACATAAACAAGAGCTCTCCGAGCGGTTTTCCGTAAGGCGAATCGGACTTTTCGGTTCCTGTGTTTGCAACGCAGCGGACGAACAAAGCGATATAGATATCCTGGTAGAACTTGATCAACCTTCTTTTGACCATTACATGGATTTGAAATTTTATCTTGAGGACAATTTCAATTGCCCCGTTGATCTGGTTATGTCCGATTCGATCAAACCCAGGCTCAGACCGATAATAAATCGTGAAGTGGCCTATGCATAGAGACTTTCGCCTTTATCTTGATGACATCCTTGATGCAATCCGCCAAATCAGGTCATATGTGGAGGGTCAGGATGAAGATGCTTTTGCGGCAGACCGAAAAACCCAGGATGCCGTTAGCAGATGAACGGCAAGGGCATCACCACTATAAGTTTTCCGAAGGTAAGTGTTGAAATATTTAGAACGGTATTTCATTTACAGAGGGGCAAAGAAACTTCAGAAGTATGGGGACCCAACTCCAATTCTAAATTTTTATAGCAGTTTCGCAGATCCACCCATAAATGAATCAGTTCAAATCGGGCAGGCATGACATTTTTCCTTTTAATATCCTGGCGGGTCTTAAAAAGTGTAGTCGTGTCAAATAAAAACTTGATTTCCGTATTTTCAGGTGCATGTATTTTCTGATATCCATTCACCTGGGATTCAATCTCTTCAGGTGCCATGCTGATGATGTATCCGATCATCATTCCTGAATAGGCCCGCTTTCCGTACTCGTGAATTTCGCTATCAAACCGTTTGATTCCGTTTTTCACATAGTTTTTATTGAGAATCCAATTGGCGCTTGTTGGGTTGCCTAAAAGTTTGCTCTCAACGTGAAACGCTATTTCATAGTTTTCGTGAGTGTCCGCCCATGGATTTATGAGTTTACAGGTGAAATCCGGCCGCTTTTTTATTTTACCTCCTTTTAGTTCATCATTTGTAACCGGTTGAATTGGGGCTTCCCAAAAGGGCGTCTGCAATTCCTGATTTCGGGATTTACCGAAACTGAAACAAACTCGATTGAGGATTGGACAGAGTATTTCGGAAATAGCATCCTCATTCCCGGAAATCGAAGCTGATTCCGACAGCTCCTGGAGAGCCTCAGAAAAAACTTCCGAGTAAAGGAAAATATGACGTCTCCAAAGCGTTTCGAAAGGAGAAAGTCGGCGACGTGCCATAGGTCAGCGGGATCTCCTTTCTTCCGGCATCGTATCCACCATGCGTTTACAGATTGTAGCATCAGCATCCTCCCGGGCCAGACTACGGGTCCAAAAGCGTTTCTCATTCCTTTTGATAAGAATAATTCCGGAATCAGAAACAACGTGAACAAAACCATCCAGAATAATCTGTGAGACCCCCATGGGCTGCGGTAAAACTTCCCCAAGCTGATCAAGAATGGAGTCCCAACTGTTATCTTTCACTTGGTCATCAGTATCCCCCTTGTCGGCTACATAGAATTCGACGGCCAGCATATTATCATGTGCACCAATATGCACTTCTCTCCGCATCTCTTCATCGTTTCCAAGATAGGCATTCCATCTGAGGCAGAAAATGTGTGCATAGTTATTAATCCATGACAGATCGCTTCTTTTCACAGCCTGCATTGAGCCTATACTGTCGAATGGTCTGTAAAAAAACGGCAGAGTCACTTCGCAAAAATCATGGATTAAATCTTTCTGTTCATCATTCAATTCATAAAGTTCAAAAACTGCTTCATCAAGCTCTCTTTCCCATTCGCGACGCTGTGCTTCAATTGTTTCTTCAAATGGCGTATATGGATGGAGAATATTCCGTTTTTCCGGATGGTAATTGCGAAGCTTATCAACTATGTAAATCAGTTTTTTAGTTGTCGGGTTTGATCTGTCGAGAATAACCGGCAGTTGAAGCAACTCGTCGTCGAGATGAATCTCATGATGCCAAAGCCCCCAGTTAGATGAAGTCATAAAGAAAAAATAGCGCGCTACAGACGACCACAGAATGCCCAGGAGCGTTTTGTATTTCCATTCTTCCGGTGATTCGAGCTTAATCCCATTGATATCATTTGTAAAACAAAACGGTCCTTCTTCGAAACGAGCGACAATTGTGCCTTTGTTGAAGGCTTTTTCATCGATGCCTCGTCTAACCAGTAGGCGTTTTCCTTTATAAGCCTCGATTACACCCAATCGTTCCACTTCATCAGGCGGATGATCTGTAAATAAAAGAGAATCATATCTTGAAAAAGAGCTTATAACCAAATTCCTAAATGAATGAAGGGCACCTGCATCATTTTTTTCAGAAGCAACTTTAAACCCTTGGCCCGACTTGTCACGATCTGAATACTGAACAAGCCGCTGGTGCTGTCTTAAAAAAGAAAGAAATGTTCTGTCTGCCGATCTTCCAAACCAAGATTCTTTCCAGGTTGATACCCCCGATAAATCTTCATTCCATATGACATGCATGTCGTATTTTGACAGGGCAATTGCTTGTGTTTTGCTGATGGTTATTGTTTGTTTCGCAGACCAATAAGTAACAGGATTGCCCTTTTGCGCTCTTTTGCTGAAAAACATTGAAAGAAATGGAGATGTTCCTCCCTTGAAAAAGAATTTTCGTACATGAGAAAAATTGAACACCTCATCGAGTCTCACACTATCAAGCCAGTTTTTCCTAAACTGCTGTGTTGTTGATCTGTGCTTAAACAAAATACCGGCAGAAACCAGCATACCGGCCTTACCGTTTGTTTTTAAAAAATCCAGTGCACGCCATAGAAACGCCTGTGAAGGTTCTCCATCTCCAACAGGTTTGTTATTTGAACTACACCAATCAAGCAGGATTTTGTGCCTTGCCTTTGCCTCTGCATCGGCTTTTTTACCGGGGGCTCCCCAAGGTGGGTTGCCGACTACGACATCGGCACATCCTCTGCCAAAACGTTCCTTCCAAACAGGGTTGGACTCAATCAATTTGACGTCAAAGGCATTCTTTGGAAGGATGCAGTGTAAATGGTTTGTAGATCGGCTGTTTGTCGCTATAAGGTTGGGCAGCCTGTTTCCCATTTTAATTTGCTGGTCGATCGCCGGCGGATCAAGATAGTGAAGCATAGAGAGATAAAGGCTGAATGCCGTGATCCTCGCGGCCTCTTCATTGGCTTCAATTCCTGCAATCTGTTCTTTCAATATGCCTTTCAACTCATCAAATGAAAGCGGTTGGTTCTTCTTATGCCATTCATATCGAACAATGCGTCGGAAAGCTTCCACCAGAAAAATGCCGGAACCGCAGGCAGGATCCATTATACGTGGAGATTTTTTAAGAACATCGGGAGTCAAAACACGGGAGAGGACAAACTCTGCCAAAACGGGAGGAGTGTAGTAGGCTCCGTCCTGCCTTACTCTGCTTTTTTTCTCATCATCATTTACTGAGCCATGATAAAACTCTTCATAGATTGAGCTGATTAAATCCAGGGGGATAATATCGAAGCGGTATGAATAGAAAAAAAGGTTTTTCTGAATGCCAACGTCGCCATACAATAAATCCTGAATCTTCCTCAAATGTTTTTGGCCGACGATCTGTTCCTCCTCATCTACATCGGGAAACATATCGCCATTGAAGTCTTGGGCCAACTTTCTAAACAACGCATAGGTAAAGTCCTTATTTGACAAAACACGGGGATAAAATGTTTCCTGTTCAGAAAAGTCACATCCTGATCTACTGATAGGTTTGCTTAGGATATCGGTCCATCCAGAGTTTTGTCGGGCAATTTTATGGAAATAATCTTTCGTTAATATACCA
>JAGVOC010000260.1 GCA_020052975.1 Desulfobacterales bacterium
AAGCCCCGGCCTGGGGTGAGGGTGGAACCGCTTGAATTTACTTCAAGCGGCGGGAGAGTCCGCCTCAGGCGGATTTCCCGCCAAGTAAAAAGTCGTTTTCTGACTTTTTACGAAGGCATCAGATTTGAGAATTGACGGACTCGTGAAAAATCCATCAACGGGCCGGAGCAGTTGAGATCCGGTCCGGGGTGAAGACGAAACAGCTTGCATGAACACAGGGGGAGGTGAATGGCAAGATTGATGAATGCTAAAGAGTACGAGGAGAGCCTTCGGAAACTGAAACTGAATGTATACATGTTCGGGAAGAAGGTTCGAAACGTTGTGGATGATCCTATCATCCGGCCTTCAATGAATGCTGTTGCTGCAACCTACGAATTTGCCCGCAAACCGGAATATGAAGAGATCCTGACGGCTAGGTCCCACCTTACCGGCGAAAAGATCAACCGGTTCACACACATTCACCAGAGCGTGGACGACCTGGTCAAGAAGAGCAAGATGGGGCGGCTCATGGGATCACTTACGGCTTGCTGTTTCCAGCGATGCGTGGGGATGGATGCCATGAATGCTCTGTCCATAACCACTCATGCAATAGACCAGAAATACGGGACGGAATACAACAAGCGGTTTCTCAAGTTCCTCGGATATGTCCAGGAGAACGATCTTGTCTGCGACGGCGCTATGACCGATAGCAAGGGTGACCGGTCGCTGCCTCCCCACCGTCAGTCCGATCCGGACATGTTCCTTCATGTTGTCGAAGAACGTCCGGACGGAATCGTGGTAAGGGGTTCGAAGGTCCACCAGACGGGTGCTGTCAATTCCCACGAGATCATCGTGATGCCAACTCTTACCATGAGGGAGGAGGATATGGATTATGCGATATCCTTTGCCCTGCCCAGCGACGCCCCGGGAATTACCTATATCATAGGACGCCAGTCCTGTGACACCCGGAAATCGGAAGGAATGACCTTCGACAGGGGGAATATGTTCTACGGCGGACACGAGGCTATGGTAGTTTTCGACAACGTGTTTGTCCCCCGGGAGCGCCTCTTCATGTACAGGGAGTACGATTTTACAACCCAGCTCGTGGAAAATTTCGCCGCATACCACCGCCAGAGTTATGCTTGCAAGGTTGGTGTGGGTGATGTTCTTATTGGCGCAACGCAGACAGTCGCAGAATATAACGGTGCTGAGAAGGCCTCACATGTGAAAGACAAGATCGTTGAGATGAACCATCTGAACGAGACCCTGTACTGCGGCTGCATCGCCTGCGCAGCGGAAGGCCATCGTGAGGCGAGCGGCACCTATCTCGTGGACCTTCTGCTCGCCAATGTGCATAAGCAGAACATTACCCGCTTTCCCTATGAGATTGCCCGGCTTGCCCAGGATATTGCCGGCGGCCTGTTGGTCACACTGCCCTCTGAGGCTGACTTCAAGTCGCCTGAAGTCGGCAAGTGGCTGGAGAAATATTACAAAACAAAGCCGGATGTTCCGGCCGAACACAGGGCAAGAATCCTCAGGCTGATCGAGAATATCACGATGGGCTCAGCCGCCGTGGGCTACCTTACCGAGTCCATGCATGGTGCAGGTTCACCGCAGGCACAGCGTATCATGATAAGCAGGCTCGTAAACATGAAGCAGAAGCAGGAAATTGCAAAGGAGCTTTGCGGGATCGATAAGCACCTCTAACCTACCAGCTCTTTCTGACCTTTACGCTGCTTTCGTCAAGATAGGTTTTTATGCCGGAAATTGAATATGTTCCGTAATGTACCATGGAGGCAATCAGTGCGGCATCGGCCTTTCCTTTTGTCAAAACATCATAAAGATGTTCCGGTTTGCCTGCGCCGCCTGAAGCGATCACAGGTATACCGACGTTTTCCGAAATAAGGGACGTGAGGTTTAACTCATAGCCATCACAAGTGCCGTCAGCATCTATCGAATTTAAGCATATCTCGCCTGCTCCGAGCTTTTCCGCATAGATTGCCCATTGCAGGGCGTCAATTCCCATGAAGGTTCTTCCTCCGTTGATGACTATTTCATATCCTGAAGGAATCTTCTCTCTTTTATCCACATGTTTCACATCCATGCCGAGAACAATACACTGGTTCCCGAAGGCTTCGGCCCCCCTTGAAATGATTTCAGGATTATTTACGGCAGCCGAATTTATGCTTACCTTTTCGGCACCCGCAAGAAGGACTTTACGCATGTCTTCAACAGTTCTGATTCCGCCTCCGACAGAGAAAGGTATGAATATGGTTTCGGCAACACGCCTTACCACGTCTATCATTATATCCCTTTTGTCGCTTGAGGCTGTGATGTCATAAAAGACAATCTCGTCTGCTCCGGCTTCATAATAAAAGCGGGCCATTTCGACGGGATCACCTATGTCCACATTGTTTTCGAATTTTATTCCTTTTGTCGTTTTCCCGTCCCGTACATCGAGGCAGGGAATAATGCGTTTGCTCAGCATGGTTTCCACGCACAGAAATTTTTAAGTATTGCAAGCCCCGGTCTTCCGCTTTTTTCAGGATGAAACTGGGTTGCTATTATGTTTTTGTATCCGATAATCGAAGCGAATGAAATTCCATATCCGGTTGTTCCGATCACATGGGCATAGTCATCTGGTGCAGGATAATATCCATGAACAAAGTAAAACTCATCATCAGCTTTTACTTCCGAAAGAACAGGATGTTTTTTTTGTATACTTATGCTGTTCCACCCCATGTGGGGTATCTTGAGGTTGTTTCCGGATTTATTAATTTCATCAAAATTGAAAAAAAGAACCTTTCCGCCGATAATTCCCAGGCAGTCCGTATCGTTTTCCTCGCTGTATTCCATGATAATCTGGGTTCCAAGGCATATTCCAAGAACCGGTTTCCCGGATGAAAAAGCATCTTTGATGGCTTTATCCAGGCCAAGCCGCTTTATGCTTTCCATGGCTGAACCTGCTGCACCCACTCCCGGAAAGATAATGCGCTCAGCCCTGTCTATCTCTTCTTTTTTATTTGTGACAATGCATTTGAACCCGAGGTGAGTTACAGCTCTTGCCACACTTGTAAGGTTTCCCGCATCGTAATCTATTATTGCAATCATGGTATTTAAACAGTGAATAGTAAATAGTGAATAGTGAAAAGTATAATAGGCTGAAGGTGTTTAGGCTGAAGACTATTGGTAATTTCAGCTCACAGCCTTTAGCCTTCCGCCTCATCCCTTTTTAACATCCTCCCAGAGCATATCAAGTTCATTCCGGGACAAAGCATCAAGGTTTCTTCCGCTCTTAGCAACTGTTTTTTCCATATTGCGAAAACGGGTTTCGAATTTTTTAATGGAATCCTTCAATGCAGTTTCAGGATGGATCGCTGCAAAACGCGCCACATTAACAAGGGTAAAAAGTATATCGCCGAATTCAACGGAAATTTTCGATTTCCTGTTTTCTGTTAAGGCGCATTGAAACTCGTTCCATTCTTCTTTAACTTTTTCCATAACGCCATTTATATCATCCCAGTCAAAACCGGTTCTGG
The DNA here is from genome assembly GCA_020052975.1 of Desulfobacterales bacterium. Next base: position 3,519 of record JAGVOC010000260.1, read on the forward strand.
CGGCACGCTCCGAGATCCTGTATGCCCGCATCAGGGCCGGAAGCCCTCCGGGAACTGAATCGAGAACAGATTGGTGCTTCATATGGTTCTTTTCGTTCTTCTTTATGGTATGCCAGCGTCTTCTCACCTCGCCGGCATTTTCAGCGCTCTCGGAACCAAAAACGTGAGGGTGCCTGCGAACCATTTTTTCTTTGTTAAATCCGGCCACATCCCCGATGTTAAAAGCCCCTTTTTCTTCAAAGAGCTTTGTTATAAAAAAAACATGAAACAAAACATCACCAAGCTCTTCGCAAATTTCGTCCGGGTTTTCTGTTTCTATGGCATCAACCAGCTCATAAACTTCTTCCAAAAGGTAAATGGCCATTGTCCTTGCTGTTTGTATCTTATCCCACGGGCATCCATTTTTCCCTCTGAGCGTTTCGATAAGCTCAATCAATTTTCCCAAATTCATCACTTTGTTATTTATTTGATTTTCTTCCAAGCTTTTTCAATATCCTGTCTTTTCGTCTGGTACTCATGCTTCAGGTCTTTTGGAGTCACCTTGATCATTTTGTCAGAGATTGTTGTAATATATTGAGAAAGTCTTGAGTTTTTTATCATGCTTGAATCGCTTGAAAGGAATGCGGTAAATACTATCAATAAGACAGAGCCTATTAATATTCCTTTCATTATTCCAAAGACTCCTCCGAAAACACGGTCAACCCATCCGAGGAAAACGATCTTGAGAATGTATTTAATAATGATTCCAAGGATACTGATTATAAGGAATATGCTGATAAAAATTATCAAAAAACTTAATATGTTAATGTAATTGGGATCGGATATCCATCTTTTCAGATATATTCCGGCTTCCTTGTAATAAGTGTACGCAGCATAAAAGCCGCCAAGCACACCTATAAGAGATGAGATCTCCTTAAGAAGCCCCCTGAAGATACCTCTGATAAAGCAATAGACCAGAATTATAATTAAAATAATATCAAACAGATTCATAATTTTCCTCTTTGTCGGCCTTTATGTTGGAAGCAGAATTATTGACTTTGTAAAAAGACATAAAACTGTCACTCTCGTGAGGATCCGCCGCGGCGGACTTTCGCGGGTATTATGTTAAAGGGCAAATCCGGACTTAATTACGAGTTCAGACAACCGTGAAATATAGTAAATTATTGTAAATAAACTTTTAATTTTTTTGATATTTCTTTATTTTAAGGATGTAATCATAGCAAAATATTTTTTATCCCGTCAAGGCATTTCTCCGTTTAGTAAGCTGAATGAAATTTGTTGTTTGCAATAGTTTTTAAAAACGTGCTAAAATAAACATAAACTATTTGTGTATGACATGGTGCTACGTTACCAATATATGAAAAAAACAAAGGCGGTATTTTTTTAACATAAATTTATGGAAATCAATATAGAGAACAATCTTACAAAACTGACTTTTGCGGATATAAATTATGCTAAACAGCTTTTCGGAGAGCATAACAGCAATTTGCAGAGAATAGCGGATGCAATTGATCTAAGGATACATGCACGTGGCAATACGGCTTTTATCGAGGGGGATGTTATTTCATCCGGCCTTGCTCAAAATGTATTAAAACAACTCTATGGCCTCATCAAAGATAATTATCCGATATATCCAAATGATATAGATTATGCCATAAAAATGCTTTCAAGCGATGACCGGTTAAAGCTAAAGGATATTTTCCTTGATACCGTTTATATAACTTCAAAAAAACAATCAATTACCCCAAAAAGCCGGGCCCAGAAAGAATATATCGATGCGATGCGAAATTATGATATTGTCTTTGGCATAGGGCCGGCAGGGACGGGGAAAACATATCTTGCGATGGCTATGGGGGTTTCTGCCCTTTCGAAAGGCCTGATTAGCAGGATTATTCTGACAAGGCCTGCTGTTGAGGCTGGTGAGGCTCTCGGATTTCTGCCAGGTGATCTTGCAGAAAAGGTTGATCCGTATCTGAGGCCGCTTTATGATGCTCTTCACGATATGATGCGGTTTGAAAAGGTCTCAAACCTTATGCAGCAGGGTGTCATTGAGGTTGCTCCCCTTGCATTCATGCGGGGAAGAACTTTGAATGACTCTTTCATCATACTTGATGAAGCACAGAATACGACTTCAGAGCAGATGAAGATGTTTCTGACCCGTATCGGGTTCAGCTCGAAAGCTGTTATTACAGGTGATATAACCCAGATTGATCTGCCCTCGGGGAAAACTTCCGGACTGATAGAATCTAAGGATATTTTACAGAAAATCGAAGGGATCAAGTTTGTTTTCTTTTCAAGAACTGATGTTGTAAGGCATAAACTAGTCCAGAATATAATTGAGGCATACGAGGATCTCGAGACAAGAAAAAGGGAAAAAGCAAATAAGTCCGGAACATGATTTTTATTTTAACGGCTTCGTAAAAAGTCATTCTGCTGTGTTGCGCTTCATCTTTCGTCATTGCGGTGTACTTATATGTATGCCTCATTCCTCCAGATTCGCGCGCCTTGCATATTGAGTTTTTTACTTTGCCGTCCGAATTTGAACTTTTTACGAGTCTATCATTTTTGTGTTACAGCAGATTTATGAATATAGATAAAATAAAAGAGTCAGTCACAAGTTTTCTTAATTCGAACAGCAAGTTACGGTGGTGGATCCTTTCGGATATTATTATCGTCTTTGTCCTCATCCTTTATATTAACCTTGCTCCTGTTAAGCATACATATAATCCGGGAGATATTGCCGATAAAGATATAAAGGCTCCTGAAGATTTTTTTGTAGAGGACAAGGATGCCACTGAAATGAACAGAAAAGTGGCAACAAGCAAGGTCCCGACCGTATATGATTATGATTCAACCCTTTTATCCAAATTATCCGGGCGGGTCGGAACAGCCTTCAGGGAATCAAGAGATATGTTTGAAACAGGGGGGATCAAAGCGCTGTCTCCCGAATCAAACATTCAGGCTGCAACCATCAATGACAGATCTGTAAGGTTGAAAAAGGAATTTGAAAGTAAAATCGGGTTTCAAATTACAGGCAGTGTCTACTCCATGCTCGAAAAATACGGGTTTTCCGAGGATATTCCTAATGCTGTAATAAGTATTTTATCAAAAGTGTTGGGAAACGGAGTTGCAGACAACAAGAGCTTATTGATTAATGAGATGGAGAGAGGAATAATAATACGGGATATTGAAACAAAAAACGAGTCGGTATCCTACGAATTAAATTCTTTTTACAGTCTTGAAGAAGCAAAAAGCATTGCCGAGGTAATCGGGCATAAAGATCTAAAAGATCGGGATATAAACAAGAATCTTGTAATATTTTTTGTTAAACAACTTGTTCAGCCGAACATTACTTTAAACAGAAATGAAACAGAAGAAAGAATAAAAAGTGCTGTTGCCGAGATTAATCCTGTTCTCTACAAGATAAAAGCCGGTGAAATGCTGCTGCGTGAAGGTGAGAAAGTCTCTGAAATCCAGAATGCCAAACTAAAGGCGCTGCGGGTAAAGGTCAGATATGAGCGGATATTGGCAACCATTATCGGAGCAACAATGATTATGCTCTGTCTGCTCATAACTACATATGTTGTTCATATAAAAAAGGAAAATGAAAAAATCGGCGACCATAACAGGAAGCTGCTGTTTCTGGCATGCGTTGTTCTCATGTTTTTCATGTTTGCAGTAATATCTTTATCACTCTCCAAATCTCTTACCCAAAACGAGCCTCTTTCAATAACTGCCACGTCGATTCAACTTGGCATCCCAATGGCTTCCGGAGCAATGCTTATATGCCTTTTTATAGGCTTTAGCACAGCAATTCCTCTTGCTGTCGTCATCGCTGTTTGTACTGCCGTTGTATTTCAGAACAGTTTTGAACTTATGATATTTTTCTTACTGAACGGAATAATGGGTGCTTACTGGATGCAGAATTGCAGGGAACGCAAAGTCTTTATAAAAGCAGGAGTTAAACTCGGAGCTTTTAATGTGGTTCTTGCAACAGCCATGAATATTTATTTTGCTGACCTGTCCTGGACCAAATTGCTTTGGGACTGTGTGTTTGCTTTTTTAGGTGGTGTGGGAGCGGGTATTGTAACGGCAGGGCTTACTCCGCTTGTAGAGGTGACATTTAATTTCACAACGGACATAAAACTGCTGGAACTTGCAAGTCTTGATCAGCAGGTTCTCCGAAGGCTCATGATTGAGGCTCCAGGTACATACCATCACTCGGTAATAATTGGCTCAATGGTCGAAGCCGCTGCGGCAGAAATAGGTGCAAACCCTCTTCTTGCCAAGGCTTGCGGTTATTATCATGATATAGGAAAGCTAAACAAGCCTCAGTATTTTATTGAAAACCAGTCAAACGGGGTGAATAAGCATGACAAGCTCGCCCCGTCCATGTCAAGCCTTATACTGGTAGCGCACGTTAAAGACGGTGTGGAACTGGCAAAAAAGCACAATCTCGGGCGGGAAATAACAGACGCCATAAGTCAGCACCATGGCACGAGCCTTATACGATATTTTTATGACAGAGCCAAACAGCTTAAAGGGGAGGACAAAGTAACAATTGCCGATTTCAGATATCCGGGTCCAAGGCCACAGACAAGAGAGGCCGGTCTCGTAATGGTTGCTGATGTTGTTGAATCGGCATCAAAAACCCTTGAAAATCCAACTCCGGCCAGGATTCAGGGACTTGTTCAGAATTTGATGAACAATATCTTTTCGGATGGCCAGCTCAACGACTGTGAACTTACCTTAAAGGACTTGAATAATATTGCGAAAAGCTTCAATACTATTTTAAACGGAATTTATCACCATCGCATTGAATATTCTGACATACCTGTTACCGGGAACGGAAAAGGGAAAGATGGGAGTCCTGATAAACAACAGCCAAAACACGCGCAGGATCAGGCAGGCAGACATACAAGAAACGGCTCAGGCCATCTTAAACGCCTTGGATTGTCCTGACGGCGAATTATCCATCCTGATTGTCGATGACAATGAAATTGCGAAGCTGAACAAACAATACCTTCACAGGGAAGGACCTACAAATGTAATTGCCTTTCCCATGCAGGATGGAAATTTTCCGGGCATAAGCCACGACATTCTCGGAGATGTGGTAATATCGATTGAAACCGCCGAAAGGGAAGGAAGTGACTCCGGTGTCGGTATAAGGAAACGGTTTACCGAGCTTCTTATTCATGGCATTCTTCATCTTTTCGGCTACGATCATGAAAATAATGAGCAGGAAGCGAGGAGAATGGACCGTAAGGCCCGTGAGCTTTTGAAGCTTGTTGCGAGTGTAGGGTTCAGGGATTCAAGGGGTCAAGGGGTCAAGTGGTCAAGTGAAGGAAGATGGCAATAAACAGATCTTTTTTTGCACTCGAACCTTTGAATCCTGGACTCCTTGAACCCTTTAATAATAATAAACCAGAAATTTATCGGAGGTTTTATATGGCCGGGCTTGCAGTTAATGTCGATCATGTTGCCACACTGAGGCAGGCAAGGGGGAATGTCAGTTACCCGGATCCGGTTGCTGCAGCGGTCCTTGCTGAGCTTGCCGGTGCTGACGGAATAGTGATTCATCTCAGGGAGGACAGGCGCCACATACAGGATAGGGATCTGAAAATATTAAGAAGTACTGTTCAGACAAAACTTATCCTTGAGATGGCTTCAACTTCTGAGATGATCGGAATGGCCCTCAGCATAAAACCCGACGCCGTGACCCTTGTTCCGGAAAAACGGAGCGAGCTTACGACTGAAGGAGGGCTGAATCTGATGATTCACGGCAGTTCCGTTGCTGAAACAGTGGCTACACTCCAGGATGCCGATATCCCTGTGAGTATTTTCATAGATCCTGATCCGGAGCAGGTTAAGCTTGCCCATAAGATCCGCGCTTCCATGGTTGAAATCCATACAGGGGGATTTTGCGATGCGAAAACAGGTAAAAAAAGAGAAAAGGCCTTTTCTAAAATACAGGATGCTGCAAAGCTGGCGTACCGGCTTAAGATGGGGGTCAATGCCGGTCATGGATTGTGCTACCAGACAATAAAGTCATTCAGGGGATTTGGCGAGATAAGGGAATTCAGCATTGGCCACAGCATAGTATCAAGAGCCGTTTTAGTCGGTATGGAAAGGGCCGTAAGGGAGATGATAGCTCTGATAAAGGAGCTGTGAAGAGTGAATGGTGAATAGTGTATAGTAGGGTTCAAGGATTCGAGGGGTCAAGTGTGAGGGAAGACAGGAAGTTAAGAAGATGTGAATAGTGAACAGTGAATAGTGAGAAGAAGGGTTCATTGAAAATTTGAAATATCAAATTTGAGATTTGAAATTTAACAGAACCAGTAACCAGAAACCAGGAACCAGAGCATGTACATTGTAACAGCGGATGAAATGCGGGAGATGGATAAAGCGACCATTGAGTTCGGCCTTCCCGGAAGAATACTTATGGAAAATGCGGGGAGGGGGGCTGCACAAACATTAATCAAGAGATTTGGAGATATTGCCGGGAAAAAAGTCGGAATTTTAGCGGGACGAGGAAATAATGGCGGGGATGGATTTGTGATTGCGCGATGCCTTGTCCAGAAAGGGATTGATGTAATTGTATATCTGCTGTCTAAGGCTTCACTTGTTAAGGGCGACGCTTTGGCAAATCTTGAGATGCTTTATCCGCTTGAAATTCCGGTTATTGAAATACCGGACAATAAAACCTTTCATTCTAACCGGGTTTCGATGCGCCACAGAGATATATGGGTGGATGCAATATTCGGAACCGGTCTGAAATCAGATGCCGGAGGGTATATCAAGGATATCATGATTTTTATTAACGGCCTGAAAAAGCATGTTCTGGCGGTTGATATTCCTTCCGGGATTGATTCGGATACGGGCCAGGTTCGAGGGGAGTGCATCCGTGCCGGTGCAACTGCAACCTTTGGATACGCCAAGATAGGTCATTACCTTTATCCCGGGGCAGATTATTCGGGTGAAATTGAAATCATCGAGATAGGCATACCGGCCTTTATTGCCGATAAGGTCAGACCAAAACAGAACCTGATTACATGTGAAAGAATCAGTTCTTTATACCTCAAACCGAGGGCAAAAGATGCACACAAGGGGAGTGCAGGCCATCTTTTCATAGTTTCGGGTTCGCCCGGGAAAACCGGTGCTGCTGTAATGACTGCAACAGCGGCCATGAGGGCAGGAGCCGGCCTTGTGACCATCGGAGTTCCAAAAAGTCTGAACCCTGTAATCGAATCAATGGTTCTTGAAGCGATGACATGTCCTCTGCCTGAAAACAGCGAGGGATTTCTTTCCGAATCGTCATTTGACGCCATAATGCATAATCTTGCCGGAAAAAAGTGCCTTGCCATGGGCCCGGGTCTTGGAACTGACCCTTCGACAAAAAGCCTGGTTATGAAAATTCTTCGTGAGTTGAAAATCCCTGTTGTTCTGGATGCGGACGGTTTAAACCTGCTGGCGGGAGAAACCCGGTTGCTTAAAAAACTTAAGGCTCCGGCTGTTTTGACCCCGCATCCCGGTGAAATGTCAAGGCTTGCAGGGATTGGAATTGCAGCAGTTCAGCAGAACCGGGTTGCCTGTGCCCGGGATTTTGCCAGAGAATTCAATGTTCACCTGGTACTTAAGGGAGCAGGAACTGTAATAGCTCATCCCGACGGGAGGGTCTTTATTAATCCCACTGGAAATTCCGGAATGGCATCAGGCGGAATGGGAGATGTATTAACAGGTATTATTGCGGGCTTTATTGCACAGGGTTATACAGAGGAAGCGGCAACCCATACAGGAGTATATCTGCACGGAGCGGCAGCCGACGATCTTGCAGAAAGCATGGGGCCTTTCGGTTTTCTTGCATCCGATGTTCTGAAATCAATACCGGCGCAAATAGGAGTTTTGATGAACTCGTAAAAAATCCGATTTTCCCTTTTTCGTCATTTCCGCGAAAGCGGGGCACATAGTGAAGCACAAGCGCTATCCAGTCTTTTCAAGTACTTCTGGACTCCCGTTTTCAAGGGAGTGACAGGATTTTCGACTTCTTACGAAAACGTCATTATTGGAGGATAACAATTCAGCAGATATTTATCATATGGACTTGAAAGACTTGGGCAGCCCTTTTTATACCTTATATATAATGTCCGGATCCCTTTCAGAGACACAGTCCCTGGGTGAAAAAATCGGCAAAAACCTCGGTTCGAAACTTGTAATAGGTTTGTCAGGAGCACTTGGAAGCGGAAAGACATCATTTGTCCAGGGACTTGCAAGAGGGCTTGATGTTCCGAATAACTATTATATTACGAGCCCGACCTATTCACTTATTCATGAATATCCCGGGCGCATCCCCCTTTTTCATATTGACCTTTACCGTATCAGGTGCGGGGACGAAATTGAAGGGACGGGTCTTTATGAAATACTTGACAGATCCGGAATCTTTGCTATTGAATGGCCGGAATTGTTAATAAATGATCTTGGTGCGGATTTCCTGTCTATTCACTTTGAAATAATAGATGATGATACACGGAAAATCAGCATGAAGGCACATGGCGAGAGATCTGCAGATCTGATAAAGGAGCTTTAAAAAGTGAATAGAAGGATTCAGGGGTTCGAGGGCTCAAGGGTCCGAGTGATCTTTTTCCTGAATTCTGACTTCCGGCTCCTGGCTTCTGACCATTCACTATTCACTTACGACTATTCACTGTTAACGCATAGGAAAAAGAGATGAGCTTAATTGTTCAGAAATTTGGCGGAACATCGGTTGCCGATATTGACCGGATCCGAAATGTCGCGAGGCGTGTTTCAAAAACATATGATGAAGGAAATAAAGTGGTTGTAGTTCTTTCGGCGATGTCCGGGGTTACAGACGGCCTTATTAAAATGGCAAACCAGGTTGCCTATGCTCCTGACAAGCGTGAACTGGACGTTCTGCTTACTACCGGAGAACAGACTACCGTCGCTCTTCTTGCCATGATGTTGAAAGGCATGAATTATCCGGCTGTATCACTCCTGGGACACCAGGCTGAAATTCTGACGGACAGCGATTTCGGAAATGCAAGGATTGCAGGAATCGGCGCCAGACGAATAAAGGACCTTCTTGATGAGCGAATGATAGTTGTTATTCCGGGTTTTCAGGGAAGCGATCAGAATGGAAATCTCACAACTCTCGGACGCGGAGGATCGGATACTTCTGCGGTTGCGATAGCCGCAGCTCTTAAAGCAGATATGTGCGAAATATACACAGACGTGGACGGGATATATACAGCCGATCCAAATATATGCAAAAAGGCAAGAAAACTTGATAGGATTTCCTATGACGAGATGCTTGAAATGTCGAGCCTTGGAGCAAAGGTTCTTCAGATAAGATCCGTTGAATTCGCAAAAAAATATGATGTTCCTGTGCATCTG
>JAGVOC010000298.1 GCA_020052975.1 Desulfobacterales bacterium
GGAATAATAATGATCAGCATAACGGCCGTCCTCTGGGGGATATTGGCCATTGTGCTCAAATATGCGCTTCAGCGGTTCAGCGGCAATACCATCATCTGGTTCCGTTTTACGTTTTCATTCGTATTTCTGGCAGGTTATTATATCATCCATCGTCCGCAGTCTTTTGAAATTTTTAAAACCCCTCCGGTTCTGGGAATACTTGCAGGACTTGCCATGGCCGGTAATTACCTGGGATTTACAAGCGGCGTCGACCTGACATCTCCCAGCAATGCCCAGATCCTTATTCAGATCGCTCCGCTTCTAGTGGCAATTGTGGGGGTTGTCTATTTCAAGGAACGCCTGACCATCCTTCAAAAGACCGGCTTTGGCATTGCAGCGGCAGGCTTTCTGTTGTTTTACCAGGATCAGCTTCATCATCTTGTGATCTCTTCTCAGCAGTACACTCTCGGCAACCTCTGGATCATTTTTTCCGCTATCGCATGGGCATTTTTTGCAGTATGCCAGAAACACCTGGTCCGAATCTGGGCCCCTCAGCAGACCAATCTGCTGATTTACCTGGTTGCCGCCATGATATTTTCCCCGCTGGCCGTTTTCCACGAATTCCAGGGACTGGCCCTTTCGGACTGGCTGACTCTGATCTTTCTGGGCGCCAATACTCTCATTGCTTATGGCACTCTTGGAGAAGCCCTGAAACTGATCCCTGCCAACCAGGTCAGCGCCATTATCGTCCTGAACCCGCTGATTACCCTGATTGTTGTCGGCGTTCTTTCGGTTCAGCAGCTCCCCTGGCTTTCTTCTGAAAGCACCACCCTGCTCGGATACGCCGGAGCGTTGCTGCTTCTGGCCGGCGTAGGACTGGTTGTCAAAAAGGCATAAGCTATTGCTCCTCTGTTTCACTTTTTGAAACGGGATTGCCGGTGTTTAATTTTTCCCACCTGTACCAGAATGTCTTATAGCTCATGCCGAGAAGCTTTGCGGCCTTGGCCATGACACCATTGGCGCGCATCATCGATTTTTTCAGAAGATCTTTTTCCAGTTCCTCGAAATTGATTCCGCCGTCCGGAAGATCAAAATCGAATGAGCAGTCCGACTCCGAATACCTGAGTTCGCTCTTTATATCCCTTAATGTTATGGTTTCAGTATCGCAGAGGATTACCGCCCTTTCAATAACCGATTCGAGCTGCCTTATGTTGCCCGGCCAGTTGTATTCAACAAGGGCTTTTATAGCGGTAGAGTCGATTCCTTTTATCCTTTTTCCGAATTCGCGGCTGTATCTTATCAGAAAGAACTGGGACAGTTCGGGTATGTCGCTTTTTCTGTCCCTGAGCGCCGGAAGCTCTATAGTGACAACCCTTAGCCTGTAGTAAAGCTCTTCTCTGAAATTCCCTTTTGCAAGCTCTTTTTCGATCTCCTTATTGGTTGCGGTTATGATTCTGACATCGACCTTTATCGGGTCTTTTCCCCCGAGCCTTCTTATTTCTTTATCCTCGAGGACTCTCAGAAGTTTTGACTGCATCATGAGGGGCAGATCGCCTATCTCGTCAAGGAATAATGTGCCGTTGTTTGTCGCCTCGAACAGTCCTATCTTCCGCGACTGTGCCCCTGTGAAGGCGCCGGGTTCATAGCCAAAGAGTTCGCTCTCAAAAAGATTCTCGGGTATGCAGGCACAGTTCAGGGCTGTAAATGGCTTGGACCGCCTGGGGCTGTTGTAATGAATCGCTCTGGCGGCAAGTTCCTTGCCTGTGCCGCTTTCACCCCTTATAAAGATTGTTGCGGAACTGTGTGACACCTTTTTCATGATATCGACGGCTTCCTGCATCTTGCAGGATCTGCCGATTATCCCTTCGATCCTGAACCTGTCATACAGTTCCCTCTGCAGCTGGAGATTCTCTTTCAGAAGCCCGGTACGCTCAACGGCCCTCCCGACAGTCATCAGCATGGAGTCCTTGTTCAGCGGTTTGGTCAGATAGTCAAACGCACCCTTTTTCATCGCTTCAACGGCGGATGATATTGTTCCGTGGGCTGTCATGAAAATCATGGTAGGGTATGGCAAAATGGAGTCCTTCTGAACGGAGTCAAGCAGCTCTATGCCGTCCATTCCTTCCATCCTGAGGTCCGTAAGTATGACGTCGGGATTGTATTTTTTTACGGTTATCAACGCTTCTTCTCCCGAAGAGGCCGTATAAGTTTCATATCCTTCATCATCGAGGATAGTCTTTACTATGTCCCTCTGAAGCTGTTCGTCGTCTACAACAAGAATAACCGCCATCTTATCTCCCCTTATTGAAGCTCCCCGCATCAAGCTACGGGGAATCTTCGACCGTAAGGATTTTTTATCTGTTTTTGATTCGCTCGCTATTGCAGTTCAAAGGCAGAAATATTGTAACCGCGCTGCCTTTGCCTTCAATGCTTTTAACTTCAATCCTTCCTTTATGTTCTTCCACAATCCTTTTTGTTAGAGCAAGCCCGAGCCCGAGCCCGTCCTGTTTCGTGGTATAAAACGGATCGAAGATCTTCGAAAGCTTCTCCGCTGATATACCCGTTCCTGTATCTTCGACAGCTATGCTTAACTTTTCATCCGTCCTTCCCGTCCTTATCGTGACCTTCCCGCCATCAGGCATCGATTGGAACGAGTTCAGTATTATATTGTACAGGCAGGTTTTTATAAATCCGGAGTCCAGGTAAAGCTCCGGCACTACCCCTAATTCCTTGATTATTATGATCTTTTCTTTTTCGGCCTTGGCCTTGACAAGCTCCAGAACGTCTTCTATGAGCTTCCCGATATCCATCTGCTGCAGATTAAGCTCAAAGGGCCTGCTGTGCTCGAGGAAACTTTCGGCAAATCTGCTGACGCGCTGAATCTCATTTTTGATGTTAAGGATCAGTGAGTCGAAGCGCTCTTTTTCACCTTCTTCATCCGGTTCATATTTTTTCCGTATATGGTCGATGGAAAGGCTGATAAAATTGAGCGGGTTCCTTATCTCGTGCGCGATACTCATCGAAAATTGTCCTATGCCCGCGAGGTGCTCGGCCTTTCGCAGCCTTTCCTCCAGAACGCGTTCTTCCTTAAGCTTGCCGACCATGTAATTGAAACTCTTTGCGAGTTCTCCTATTTCATCTTTCCTTTCAGTGCGTATTTCATGATCGAGGTTGCCGAGCGCGACGCTTTTGGCAGCTTGTACTACATCCTCTATTGGTTTTGTATACCGCTTTGCAAGGATGATGCTCAAGATCAGCCCTACCCCGAAGATGATTGCCGTTGCCGTAATTCTTTTGATGTTTTTTGTCTGCATCTGGGACGAGAAGTCATCCGTATTCACTGTAAGGTGTATGTATCCATAATTTTTTTTGTCGACAACGACAGGAACAATTACATTATAAAATTGCCCCTCGCCTATTACGGGTTCCCCGAGTTCCGCCTTGAATATGAGTTCTTTTTTTGCCTTTGTGATCCATTTTCCTATATTTCCCGGGTCGGTGCTCGATATTATCCTGTCGGAATTGCTGATGATCGAGATCTCCTTAACGCCTTTTGTCTTCAGTTTATTAAGATAGTTCTGCAGGCGCTTATCTTCCGGGATGCCGCTGCTGGTGACTTCTTCCACACCCATCTGTACGCCTCTTGAAATGTCGGCGATCTGTTTTTCAAACTCGTTATAGATCGATGTTTCGGTCTGGTAATAGAGCAGGATGAGAATGGAGATGAGGCTAAAGCTGAGAAAAAGCATCAGGGCAACAAGTTTTTTGTTGAGAGAGAGTCTGGAAAAATAGTCTCTTGTTATATGTTTGTTAAATGGCATGTATATATTGTATATTGATTTCTTATGTTTAGTTAATCAGGGAAGGCCATTCCGATCCTGTAACTGGAAAATCACGGGGTATCTATGATAGCGTTCGAATTCTCGGAGAGTGTCCAGTAAAAGGCCCTGGCATCATTTTTATCCAGCACAATATCTATGGCTGTATATGGTTTCCCTTTCAACACATTCCAGAGCATTAATATAGGGCGAGTAAAAAATCTCACTGATGAATAGGAAACGTTGCTTATTCCTGAAACAATTCCTTCCGTTAAAGGTTTTATAAATATCGCTACGCCGCCGTCAAGAACAACAGTATATCTTGACGGCATGTCAGCCAGCTCCAGGGCACCTACCTTGTAATTTTCATTTTTCTTGTTTTCTCCAGGTTTTATCATTTCCCTCACGGGCTCAATGAATGTACTTTTCTCTCTCACCTGGTATGCGTTGGCTGCAGCAGGGCTGCCCCAGCAATTAAAATCCTTTATCTGCAGTTCCTTCAGGGGAATCCCCCTTGCCTTGATATAGACCATTTTCCCCTTCAGATCGAAAACAAAGTAGATAGCGGGCTTGCGGGACAGTTTCAGCTCTTCTTCGAGAAGCCGGCTTTCTCTGATATATATCTCTTTGTCTTCACCGGCAAAGGCCGGACCGGCAATTAAGGTGATAAAAAAAAATATGAGCCTGAATATGATAATCAAAATATATATATCCTCGTGCCAATGCCGGCTGCGGTAAAAACAGTTTTAAGGTCCTTGTCGCCGACACGGATGCAGCCGTGTGAGACGTTTCTTCCAAGCATCCTTGTATAAAGAGTCCCATGGATAAAATATCCGTTGCCGAAACCCAGCGCATATTCTCCAAGAACACCTTTTTCTATTCTTTTCCTGGGATCTTTGGGTATCTCTTCACCCTCCTCAATAAACGCCCAGTCGGGCTTTGTCCATGCAGGTGCTATGCTTTTTGACTTCACCACGTACTCGCCCGTCGGGGTATCGAATACCCACTGCCGATTGCCCGACGGGTCTTTCAATATGTTGCCGCTTCCGCTCGAGATGACGGCTTCATGGACCACCATACTGCCTTTTTTCAGATAGAGCTTATTCATGCCGGTATCTATCACGATATAAATCCTGTCAGGAGTAAGGCTTTTTAACCTTTGCCTTAGCGCCGAATTTTTCGCCTTCAGCACATCCAAACTGATTTTGCCGTATTTGATGTCCGCAGTTTCTTTATCTCCGGACGGTATGTTTTTGCTCCCGAGATAATATCCGGCAGACTCGAGAGTCAGAAACATGATGAATAAAATGATAAATATTTTAAGAAATATTCCGGTTTTGAACATTGTTTCAGAGACCTTCCATGGCTGAAGAAAGGGTGTTATTGTGATCAACAGCCCCGACAATGGTCACGGGTGTTCCAACATGAACTTGACTGAAGAGAGAATCGATCATATTATTGTCCATCGAAATACATCCATATGTCATGCTGTCCTTTCCGCCGCCGTGTATTTCTATGAGTCCGCCTATCCTGGAATTTGAAGGAATAAGCCCATTTTTCTTTGCACTGATGAAATTCCTCATGTCTTCCTCGTTAGGATAATTTATCAATAATGCCTTGTGGTAACGGCTTGCAGACAGTTTCTTTGTTATCCGGTATTTTCCTTCAGGGGTTTTCTGGTCCCCGGCAAAGCTTTTATCGAGAGAACCGTTACGTCCGAGACCTACGTTATATGTCCTGAAGGGAATGCCATTTTTATAGAGTATAAGAGTGCGCTCGCTTTTATTCACAATAATTACCGGAATGTTCTCGTTTTTTGATTCAGCTATGGTCTCGTCCGCCATTTGCTGCCATTTTTTTATATGACTGCGGTCAGCGTAACGGTCAAGAATTGGACGCAGCGTATTTTCAGCCGCCTTAATGAATCCTGATATATTCTTCAATTTTGCATCGGTTGCCTCGTAATCGCTGTTGTTATACGAGGCAGATGCCTCTGACAGGAGCAGTTCAGCCTTTACGAGATCTTTCCTCGCAAGCCTCCCTTCGTTGATCATTTCGGTCAACCCTTTAAGAGTCTCTATTCTGTTTTTCAAAAAGGACATCTTGTCTGAAACGCTCGCTTTTTTTACATTCCTTGTATCCGAAATCTTTTTTTGTAAATTGTGGCCGGATTCCAGCAGTGTTCTCAATTCCGACTGAATTGGCCCGTACTCCTGAAACCATGCGAATCTGGATTTTTCCTTTATCAGGTCATCTTTTACCTTCCTTAATGATATCCTGTAATGCTTAAACCCTTCAGAATCATATATTTCAGCACCCGACATCCAGAGATTATGTTCCTGTTTTTCAGCTATTTGTATTTCCGGAGGTAACTGCGGAGCAGAACAACCGAACGCCATTATCATTATGGAAAAAATTAACGTTTTTTTAACAATATTTTGTATCATTCAGGATCTTTTCTTTAAAATAATATAACATAACTATTTAACTTGCTTTAATAATTGATAGATTTCATCCTGCGTCTCTTCGTTCCAACCTTCATGTTCGGGGCGTACACAATGAAATATGAAAATCCACCCATCTCCCCTTTTCCAAAGAGAGGTATGGGGGGATTTTCATATAAAGCAGCGTGGACCATACTAACAATTACCAGGCTGGATTGTCAATCTCTGAGACTGTTTGTGGTTTAAAATAATTGTGCATAGAGATGAATAAAGCACGGGCGATCTTGAATTCAAGATCGCCCGTACCTTTTTACGAGAACCCCGCAAACCATCCCGGATGTACAGGAACGGCGGTAGCTATTGCGGTTCAATTATAAATAGTTATCAACTATTTTTTTGCTTTTCCCTCTTCAACTTTTCCCGGAGCCGCTTTTTTCTCTCCAACTTTTTCCATGGCCGCTTTTACCTGGTCCGAAATCGCAGTGGCCTTGGCTTTGATCGCATTTGCTTTTTCAATCGCTACATTATAGTCTTCGGAATCTACAGCGGTCTTTACTTCAGCCAGAGAATCTTCGATGCCTTTCAGGTCGGCCTTTAATGCCTCTATATCAGCCTGTGAGCCTTTTCCTTTAGGAGCTTTTTCCAGAAGGGCCTTTGCTTCTCCTACTGCAGCTATTGCAGCTTCCTGTCCTGCCAGTGCATTTTTCTTTGCTTCTTCCTTCTTTGCCGCTAATTCTGTCTTGAGCTTATCTGCGTCAGCCTTTGCCTTTATTAAAAGCTCTTTTGCCTTTGCATAATCCTTGAAAAACTTAGCGTCCTGAACCTTAATTTCATCCTGGGCAGCCTGCATTGTATCATTTAAACTCTTTGCGCCTTCAGCCGCATATTTTTCTGCGCCTTCCGTTATAACTGCATCTACTGATGCCTTTGCTGCATTCATCTCTTCTGTCGGCTGTTTTCCGCATCCTGCAAGCACGAAGACCACAACCATGGCTAATGCCATAAACTTTAAAACGCTTTTCATAATAATTCCTCCCTTTGATAATAAGTTTAATAAATTATATCAGTTTCCATACTGACAATGCATATCCTCAGGGGCATTTCAGGCCCCCGGTTGATATTCGTAACAATAGGGCTTTATATACGCAATCACCATGCCAACTTAATTCATCCGTATTTCAGCCATTTTTATGAAAACAGTTTCCTTTTTTGGGGAATTTCATCCTTTTTTAGGAATAGATTTTTATTACATCTGCATACGGAAAACAGAACTCTGTCCGGGAATCGATATTCCGGATAGAGACGACCTGCCTGATAGATATTATAAATTAGACACCGCAATGAGATAAATGTTATTATAAATTGGGAGAAGAACCAAATTTAATAAAGCGAGGTAAATATGGACCAATTGATATGTAACGGGCTTTCATGCCCTCAGCCTGTGCTGATTACAAAAAAATATCTTGAAGAAAACCCGGATGCAGGCACTGTTTCGGTTATCGTTGACAACCAGGCGGCCTCCGAAAATGTTTCAAGATTCTTGGAAAATACGGGATTTAATGTTAATATAAAAAAACTTGATAACCGTTATGAAATCAGCGGGACTCGTATTGCAGGCAATGTAGATCAATGCAGGCGCTACAATCATACTGAAAGCAACAAAATCCTTATCATGATCACGAACGACGTCATAGGAAACGGCGAGAGAACTCTTGGCGAAAAATTGATGCTCAATTTTTTAAAGACGCTTCCGGAAATGGGAGATTCCCTCTGGCGCCTTGTTTTTCTTAATGAAGGTGTAAAGCTTTCGGTAAAAGACTCGCCAGCCCTTCCGGTACTGACACAGCTTGAAGCCCAGGGGGTGAGCATTCTCGTTTGCGGAACATGTCTTGAATATTATTCATTACTTGAGAAAAAAGGCATTGGTGTAACCACAAATATGCTTGATATTGTAACAAGTTTACAGGCTGCCGAAAAAATAATAAATATTTAACGATGGACATTTTACGAAATCTTCATACTCGTGACGGCAAAGTAAAAAGCTCATTATGCAAGGCGCACAAATCTTGAGGAATGAAGCGTATATAATAGTACGCTGCAATGACGAAAGATGAAGCGTCCGCCGCGGCGGACAGAATGACTTTTTACGAAGCCGTCATAAAGGAGGAATCTTTATGGCTCTCAAAGCAATACAGACCGATAAAGCACCGGCGGCAATAGGACCCTATTCCCAGGGAATTATTTCCGGTCAGCTTCTCTTTATAAGCGGCCAGATTGGCATGAAACCAGAAACAGGGGAACTTGCAGGTCCCGACTTTGCAGCCCAGGCAAATCAGGCATTAACCAATCTTTCACAAATAGTCCGGGCAGCCGGGAGTGATCTTTCCCACGTTGTTTCAGTTGATGTTTTTCTAACTTCCATGGGCAACTTTTCCAAACTGAACACGATATACCAGGAATTTTTTCAGGACAATAAGCCGGCCCGGGCCGTCATTGAAGTAAGTGGCCTGCCAAAAGGTGCGTGTATCGAAATTAAATGCATAGCAACACTTTGATATCATAGTGAGCGTTTTGAATACCTCACATTTGCCATGTCGGAGTATGGGAAGAAACGTTCAGGTGTCCCGGCAAAGCTATGAGTCAGAAGCACCCTCCTCTTTGCCCCAGCCTTGAGAGGCTGGACTTGCAGAAAACCGGAAACATAAAAGAGAATATTGTCATGGAACCGCAAAACGATATAGTTAACCAATCTGTCCGGCTGGCCGGGTACTGGCAGGAAATGGCCAATGAACTGTTAACATCGGAAGAAAAAGATATTCAGGAGCAGATGATGCGGCTCCTGACCCATCCCATGGACAAAGTTATTCTCACCAAAATAATTGACCAGAGCTTCCGCTCCGATAATGCCACAAGGGTTGCTGACCAGGTCAACAGCATTCTCAGAGAATATGGAGTTCCTGATTTTTTCTCTTCGGTTGAAAAGCTTCTGATACAGATGTTTCTCGGGCTGGGCAGACATTTTCCGCATTTTTCAGTCCCCAGGGTTATTGAAAAAATGCGCCACAACAGCAGCCGGGCAATTATTCCCGGCGAGCCCGACGCTTTGCATGCGCATCTGCAAAAGAGAAAAAATCAGGGCGTCCGTATGAACATCAACCACCTTGGAGAAGCAGTCCTCGGAGAGGAAGAAGCCGCTTACAGGCTGAAAACATACACCGAAGATCTTCTAAACCCAGAAATAGAATATATATCGGTCAAGATATCAACCATCTATTCCCAGATACATTCACTTGCTTTCGAACATTCCGTAAAGATTCTGAAGGACCGGCTCTCAAAACTCTACAGGGCAGCCAGGGATAACCGCTTTGTGCGCAAAGACGGAACGGTGGTTCCCAAATTCGTAAATCTTGACATGGAAGAATACAGGGATCTTGAAATCACAACTGCCGCTTTCATAAGAACTCTTGAAGAAGATGAGTTTAAGAATCACACTGCCGGCATTGTGCTCCAGTCATATCTTCCGGACTCTTTTCCAATACAGAAAGATTTAACCACATGGGCTGTGGAAAGGGTTTCAAGGGGCGGAAATCCAATTAAAATCAGAATCGTCAAAGGGGCCAACATGGAGATGGAACAATTCGACGCTGCCGTTCACAACTGGCCCCTTGCCCTTTATGACAACAAGCTCGACGTTGACGCTAATTTCAAGCGCATGGTCGATTATGGCATGGACGCGGCCAGGATTAAGGCAGTAAATCTCGGAATTGCCTCCCATAATCTTTTTGAACTGGCGTATGCCTTCAATCGTGCAAAGCAAAACGATGTATTTGAATATTTTTCTTTTGAAATGCTTGAGGGCATGGCAGATCACATAAGGCGGGCCATCCAGAAAACAACCGGCGATATACTCCTTTATGCACCGGTTGCAACCAAAGGCCAGTTTATAAACGCCATCGCTTACCTTATCCGCAGGCTTGATGAGAACACGGCTAAAGATAATTTTCTGCGTTATTCATGCAATCTTGAGACCGGCTCAAAAGAATGGTCTTTTCTGATGGATCAGTTCATTGCCTCCTATAACCACAGAGACAAGGCGGGAGAATCTCCAAAACGCATTCAAAACAGAATGGCAGAAACCTTTCCTGAAAAAAGAGGCACCTTTTACGGGGATGAATTTGACAACGAGCCCGACACCGACTGGGTTCTTTCCGCAAGCAGGAAATGGGCGGAAGGGATCAGGGTCAGGTGGAAAAAAGGACGTGATGATAAACCTTTTGAAATCCCGATAGTCATAGCAGGAGAAGAGATTTATTCCGGGAGGCAGACAAAAAAGTGCTTCGATCCTTCAGCGCCTCATATCTGCACGGCAATATCTGCTATGGCATCAGATGAAGATGCAGTTAAAGCCGTCTCAGTTGCCAAATCAGACCCGGATGGCTGGAGGAAAAAAACATTAAAGCAGCGCCATGAGATTCTTTCGAAGGTGGCAGGGGAACTGAGGCTTGCCAGGGGAGATCTTATAGGAGCATCAGTTGCCGACACCGGCAAGATATTTGCCGAAGCCGACCCTGAAGTTTCCGAAGCTGTCGACTTTGCGGAATATTATCCCCATGCCGCCGGAACTTTCGCCGGTTTTGAAAATATCAGGTGCTCCGGGAAAGGGGTCGGTCTCGTGATTTCTCCGTGGAATTTTCCGGTCGCAATACCCTGCGGCGGGATCATCGCTTCCCTTGCTGCCGGCAACACAGTAATATTCAAGCCTTCATCTGAAGCAATACTTGCTGCATGGGTTCTCTGCCGGTGCTTCTGGAAAGCCGGTATCTCCGGAAATGTCCTGCAGTTCATCCCATGCACTGGATCAGGCGCAGGATCAAAGCTTGCGAACCATCCGGATGTGGATTTCATAATCTTAACCGGCGGAACAGGAACCGGCCTTAATATATTAAAAGAAAGACCGGGGGTATTCCTTGCCGCTGAAACCGGCGGCAAAAATGCGACCATAGTTACGGCAATGTCCGACAGGGATCAGGCTATAAAGAATGTGCTCCTTTCGGCATTTGGCAACAGCGGCCAGAAATGCTCGGCAACGTCTCTTTTGATTCTTGAAAAAGAAGTATATGAAGACGAAAACTTCAAAAGACAGCTTATTGACGCGGCAAAAAGTCTTATGGTCGGATCAGCGTGGGATTTTGAAAATAAAATGGGGCCTCTTATCCATCCACCCGGTGGAAATCTCAAAAGTGCGATAGAGAAGCTCGAGCCCGGAGAATCATGGATTCTTGTGCCGGAAAACATTGACGGCAATCCCTTTATGTGGTCTCCCGGCATAAAATGGGGGGTTACCCCGGGCTCTTACACCCACATGACCGAATTTTTTGGTCCAATACTCGGTGTTATGTGCGCAAATGATCTTGACCATGCCATTCAACTTGTAAACCAGACAGGTTATGGCCTCACTTCAGGTCTTGAAAGCCTGGACAAGCGGGAGCAAAAACTATGGAAGGAAGAGATAAAAGCCGGCAACCTTTATATCAACAGGGGCACAACAGGCGCTATAGTTCTTCGTCAGCCTTTCGGCGGCATGGGAAAATCTGCAATCGGAGCCGGCATCAAAGCAGGCGGGCCTAATTATGCGGCTCAGTTTATGAATTTTGAGGATATATCATATCCGAAAACCTGCGCCATACATACCGACCATGCTCTGTTGAGACTTGCCCGGGAATGGAGCCTGAAATTAAACTGGGGAGAATTCAGCCAGGTTAAAGGCGATATATATAAAACAATACGTGCGATAAAAAGCTATCTTTTCAATGCCG
Source organism: Desulfobacterales bacterium (assembly GCA_020052975.1). Next base: position 12,058 of record JAGVOC010000298.1, read on the forward strand.
AGCAGGAATTTTCCGCGGAAAAAGATTATTTTCATCTGCGCGGGCAGGACAACATAGTGCGCTACCTTCCTGTGGGCAGAGTTGCGGTGCGGCTGCATAAAGACGACACTCTTTTTGATATCCTTGCGCGCATAGCCGCCGTAAAAATTGCAAGATGCGGCCTTATCGTGAGCATTCCAGCTGAAATGAATAATATGGCAACATCCTTTTTAACGGGCGTGGAAGGTAAATCTTTCCTGCAGGATGCACCGGTTATCCGTCAGACAGACCAGGATCTTAACGGGATGATAGGAAATATTCAGCGCATCCGCTATGCTGCGCCTGACCGTGTTCCTTTTGAAATTTTTCAGGAAGCCGCGAAAACAGGTTTTTATATTTCAAGGGCAAGGGTAGTTATGGAGGGGAGGATTGAACTTTTGCACTATTTCCATGAGCAGAGCATATGCGACAGCTACCACCGTTACGGGAACCTCGGGGAACGCAGCATTATTAGTTTCCATCCGGAAACTAAATAACAGATTACTTTCTGCGAAAAAAGTATCCGGTTGCGGAATCAAGTGGATTATGATAATCAGCGCCAATGAACTTTTAAAAAGTCGAATTTTTGCCCTTTTATGTCATTCCCGCGAAAGTCCGCGGCGGCGGATCTTTTCAAGCAGCTCTGGACTCCTGTTTTCACGGGAGTAACGGGATTCCGGACTTTTTACAAAGCCGTCAATTATATTGCATCGTCTTATTTTGATACAGGATACAGAATTTAACGGAAGGAAGATAATGAATTATAATAATAAAATTACGGGCCGGATACTCGGCAATTTTTTCAGCATCCTTGTCTTTGTAATGTTGTTTATTACCCTTGGGTCCGGATGTTCACGGGCTGAAAACACGTTGCCTGAGGAACTCGTCATTAAAGACAAGTTTGCTCCGGGCACACGATCTGTCATCGGAAAAGTTCTTTCAGTACAGGAAAGCGTTATCATAATTCATTCGGACGATGCATCCGGGTACAAGGCAGATAAAGAGCTTCCTCTTTTTGAACAGGACACCGTTATCACAAAGGAAAAGGGACGCATTGAGATTCTTTTGAATGATGGAAGTACATTAATTCTTGCTTCAGGAACAAAGCTGGAACTTACAAAAAGCGTTTACGATACAAAAATGAAAACAAGATCCTCCCTTATCAACATGATCATTGGGAAAGCCCGCTTCCTGGTGACGAAACTGTCCAATTTCAACTCCTCGGAGTTTAAAGTAAAAACAAAAACAGCTGTAGCAGGAGTCAGAGGATCCGATTTTGTCGTAACGGCTGCACCAGGCGTTACAGAAATATCAGCCCTTGCAAAAACAAGCCTCGAAGTTACAAGCACATTATGGCCGGATAAAATCACCATACTTGCCGATTATGAAAAAACAATTGTCAAGCAAGATGCTCTTCCGACTCCTGTTGAAAAAATCCCGGCGGATGAAATCAATCAGATTCAAAATGAACTGGGAGGTTCTATAGGGTCCAACATATCACAAGGAAGCGTCATCATTAACAAGTTTTCCGGAAGCAACCTGACAAATGTCGCTATAGGAAAAGGAAGTGAAGCAAACCTTGGTACTATAAAGATTACAGGATCCGAAATAAAAGGGGTGATCGTAAACGAGGGGACAGCCTCGGATGTGACAAATGCGGCAATAGGTGATGGCGCTACAGCGAACACCAGTTCCATAATAATAAAATAGTTTGGCACAGCCCGGAAAAAGAAACCTCATCTTGCAGAAAATTGACAAGAACAAAATAATATTAGCCATAATAAGCGGTATACTCCTCACAGGTTCTTTCCCTCAAACCAGCTTTCCATGGCTTGCTTGGTTTGCGCTTACCCCCCTTTTTATTGCCGCAAAAGACCTGCAATTCAAAGACGGCTTTAAGATCGGCCTGCTGACAGGTCTTGTTCATAATATTACGCTCCTCTACTGGCTTTCCTATACAATGGAAACCTACGGCCATCTTCCCCTTTACCTGTGCATACCGATACTGTTTCTCTTTTCATTCTATCTGTCATTCTATATCGCTTTATTTTCCGGCGCATTAACCCGGATAACAGTCAAGCCTTTAATGCTTTTCTTTATGATCCCTGTTCTATGGGTTTCGCTTGAATACATCAGGTCATTCCTGTTTACAGGTTTTCCATGGGAACTTACCGCATATTCTCAGTATAAGTCATTGCATATAATACAGGTTTCAGATATATTGGGTCCATATGGAGTATCTTTCCTGCTTGTATTGTCCAATGCAACGGTTTTTATTGGTTTTCTATATCTGACTAAATCAGGCTGGAAGGGGAAAAAGGTTTCGGGAGTCCATTTTGCGGCATCTGCGCTCATATTTCTCTTTGCACTGACAATTGTTTGGTTTTATGGTAAAATCCGGATAGAAACAACGGATAAAATTGTTTCGGCTTCTCATAAGACAAGGATTTCAGTAATACAGGGGAACATTAAACAATCAGAAAAATGGGACCCTGCATTACAGTATTCAGCAACAAAAAAATATCTGGATTTATCCGGTTCTGTTATGGCAGAAAAACCGGATCTTGTTGTATGGCCTGAAACTGCGGCCCCTTTTTATTTTCTGTATGATACCGGCCTGACAGAAATGGTTCAGAGAGGCGTTGCTGAAACCGGGGTAAGTTTTTTGATAGGCAGTCCTTCATTTATACAGTCTAAGGATAATATTGATTATTATAACAGCGCATATCTGATCGGCCCGGATGGAAAAGTTGCCGGAAAATATGATAAAGTCCATCTTGTCCCTTTCGGCGAATATGTGCCTTTAAAAAAATGGCTGCCTTTTCTTGGAAAGATAGTTGAAAATGTGGGCGATTTCAGGTCGGGCAAAAAAGGCGCCACCATCAGTTTGAACGGTCATTGCATCGGCGTGCTGATATGCTACGAACTGATATTCCCTTACCTGTCAAGAGCTGAAGTCAAAAACGGCGCGGGCTTGCTTGTAAATATTACAAATGACGCCTGGTACGGAAAAACAAGCGCCCCGTATCAGCATTTTTCAATGGCTGTGTTCAGGGCTGTTGAAAACAGGCGGGCTTTAGTCAGGGCGGCAAATACAGGGATTAGCGGATTTATAGATCCTTCGGGAAGGATTACAGCATCCACACCCCTTTTTGAAGACGCAGCTATGACAAGAGATATCCCGATATTAAATGAAAAAACTCTTTACACGCGGTTCGGCGATCTTTTCGCATTTATCTGCCTTGCCGCTGCAGCATTAACTTTAATAATAAATACAAAAATCTCAAAACGCAGGAGGTAGTGATATGTCTATAGAACTTAAACAGAACATAAAAGATATAAACCAGAAAATAATTGAGCTGAAAGGCTATCTTTGACTTAGATAACAAAGAAAAAAGATTAAAAGAGATCGAATTCCTTATCTCAAAAGATAACTTCTGGGAAAGCCATGAGAAAGCGACACCGCTTCTGAAAGAAAGAAGGCTTCTTTCAAGCAAGATAGACAGTTTCAATAAGCTTGCCACGGATTTTGAAGAAAGCGAAATTATGTTTAATCTGGCTGTGGAAGAGTCCGATTCGGCCGTCATTCAAGAAGTATCCCGCCAGCTCCAGGACATAAGAGACAAAATTAAAAAAGCCTCTCTCGATCTTATGCTCGACGGAGAGGATGACCAGAACAATGCCATTGTTTCGATAAACGCAGGCGCCGGCGGAACCGAAGCGCAGGACTGGGCGGAAATACTATTCAGAATGTATGCAAGATGGGTCGAAAGAAAAGGCTTCAAATTTAACCTTATCGATTTTCAGCCCGGTGACGAGGCCGGAATCAAAAGCGTAACCTTCACGGCCGAAGGTGAATATGCTTACGGATATTTAAAAACCGAAAAAGGAGTCCATCGCCTTGTAAGAATTTCACCTTTTAATGCAAACGGGAAGAGGCACACCTCCTTTGCTTCCGTCTTTGTATATCCCGAACTGGACAACGAAATAGCAATAGATATCGATGAAAAGGATTTAAGGGTAGATGTCTTCAGGGCGAGCGGCGCGGGGGGACAGCATGTCAACAAAACAAGCAGCGCCGTCAGGATTACCCACATGCCATCAGGCATAGTCGTTCAGTGCCAGCAGGAAAGGTCCCAGCACAGGAACAAGGAAATGGCAATGACTGTCTTAAAATCGCGCCTCTACCAGCTCGAGAAACAGAAACAGGATGACAAAATGCAGGAGATGCATGACGTCAAGGAAGATATTGCCTGGGGCAGCCAGATCAGGTCATACGTTCTGCATCCATACCAGATGATTAAGGATCACAGGATAAATCTTGAAACAGGAAATGTAAGCAGCGTCCTTGACGGAGCAATTGATCCTTTCATAGAGGGCGTTCTTCTCGCCAGAAAGGCGTAACATGTTTAATAAACTTTCAACCGACCCCCTGGATATAATCTGTGAATACTATGATCCCGGATCAAGGACATATGAAATCCTTATCCGGCACGGAAAGCTCGTTGCACAAAAAGCTATATATGCCGCAAGGAAAGTGCCCCATCTTAAACCGGATATGGAATTTATTGAAGAGGCAGCGCTGCTGCATGATATAGGAATTTTTCAGACAGACACGCCGCAGCTTGGCTGCTCCGGGAAATATCCATACATCTGCCATGGATACCTGGGCCGCGAGATACTGGAAAAGGCAGGACTCCCAAGGCATGCCCTTGTTTGCGAAAGGCATTTGGGCGTTGGAATATCGGCTGAAGAGATTGTAAAGAACGGACTCCCTGTTCCGGGACGGGATATGATTCCCCTGTCAGTTGAAGAACAGGTTATCTGCTATGCCGATAAATTCTTTTCAAAAAACTGGAATCTCATAGCAAAAAACAATTCGGAAGAAGAGATTATCCGTGCGCTTGAGTCATACGGGAACGGCTCTGCTGAAAAATTCAAATCGTGGCGAATCATGTTCGAATAACATCTGATTAACGGGCAGGGCAGGGGTAATGTGCCCGAATGTTAGTTAATCAAAGCTCTCAAATTACCAGAAAGTGACAATTTGATATATGCTTCGTGAAAACCTCAAAAAAGCCCTTCGGTTTTATTTCATAACGGATGACGCAACGCCCGATCTCAGCCCTGTTGCGCAGGTAAAGATTGCCATCATGGCAGGCGCAACAATTATCCAGTACAGGAACAAATCTTTTTCCACACGATTCTACGAAGAGGCTGCTGAAATACGAAACATCTGCCGATGCAACAATATTCCTTTTATAGTAAACGACAACATTCTGCTGGCCAGATCTTTAATGGCAGACGGCGTTCACATTGGGCAGGATGATGAACCGGCGGCACTAGCAAGAAAAATACTCGGCCGGCATGCTGTGATCGGAATATCTGTATCAACTCTTGATGAGCTCGCCAAAACAGATCTTTCAGAATGCGATTACATAGGAGCCGGTCCTGTTTTTCCCACAGGCACCAAGGAAGACGCAAAAAAAGTGATCGGACTTTCCGGCCTTAAATCGATTGCCGAAAAGGTTTCCCTGCCGGTTGTCGCAATAGGCGGCATAACCGCAAAAACGGCTCAATCATGTTTTCTCCATAAGGCGGCCGGAATTGCCGTGATAAGCTCTATCTCAAGGGATTCCGATCCATTACAGGCTGCGCTTAAGATCGGCTCGGCCTGCTCCTGCCCTGCGCGTTCTTTAATACACACTCCATGGAATGATGAATTCGGACTCATTGAAAAGCTTCTGAAAAACTCTCCCGCACCCTTTAATCTTATTGTTCCTCCGGGCGACGATGCATGCCTTCTTGCACCAATTGCAAACCCGGTAATAACAACCGATACCCAGAGAGAAGGCGTTCATTTCAGGTTTGGATGGCAGACACCAAGAGAAGTCGGAATAAAGGCAGTTGAGGTAACTTTCAGTGATCTTGCCGCGTCATTCGCAAAACCTGTTGTATTATTTATTAACCTTTGCCTCCCTCCATATATGTCTGAAAACACGGTTGAAGAGATATACGGCGGGATCAGGGAAGCTCTGATAAAACATGAATGCTCTCTTGGAGGCGGAAACATTTCGGCAGGAAGTGAACTTTCCCTTGATCTTTTTGCAATCGGCAGAGGAAGAACCGACATTTTCCCGGAACGTTCAAATGCAAAAGCCGGACATGGCCTGTATTGTACCGGTCCTTTGGGTCTTGCCCGTGCCGGACTTGAATCCTTGATGAATAATGACGCATCCTTTACAGGTCTTGTTTCAAAGTTCAAGTTTCCGGCAGCCAGATTTGACGCCGCTCAAATACTTGCCGAGGCAGGTATTGACTGCGTCATGGATATCAGTGACGGCATTGCCGGAGACGCCGGTCATATCGCAAAGGCTTCCGGAATAACAATTGAGTTAGATCTTTCATCATGCACTTTTGATTCCGACCTTATTGCATTCTCCTGTAAATACGGAAAAAAGCCTGAAGAGATAGCTCTTTCCGGAGGAGAGGATTACGAGCTCTTGTTCGCATGTCATCCCGATGTCTACAAAACAATTTCAGAAAAACTGAAAACCTCCTTCCAGGCGGGACGATGCCTCCCTTTTACCGGAAAATATGTTATAAGCCCTCAGGGAATTGACTCCTTTCAGCACGGTAAAAAATCATAAATTTTCCGCTTGCAATTCGGTCCGCGCACTGTTAAGTTCTATCAGAAATCCGATTGGGGTGTTCTGATCCATTGTAAAACCTTTGGTAAAGAACTGAGAAAAAACCCACTGAACCTGATACAGATAATGCTGTCGTAGGGAACTCGGAGGATATGACTCCTGAAGGCAATTTTCCTTCCTTTATTCTTCCCGAAGTTTCCCAATGCAAAAACCGGTTTTGGGTTCCTGGTTTATGGTTTCTGGTTATAGGATAAACCTTAATTTTTAATATTATATCATGACGGCAAGGTAAAAATTCAGTATGCAAGGCGCGCAAATCTTGAGGAATGAGGCGTACACATAAGTACGCCGCAATGACGAAAGATGAAGCGCAACACAGCAGAATGACTTTTTACGAAGCCGTCCGGAGATTTAAGATGAAGACAGCGTTGACAATAGCCGGTTCGGACCCTTCAGGCGGTGCAGGAATCCAGGCCGATCTTAAAACGTTTCACGCTCACGGTGTTTTCGGAATGAGCGTGATAACAGCCGTGACGGTACAGAACACGACGAAGGTATACAGCGTTCAGGAGATCGATCCTGTCATGGTACAGGACCAGATCATATATCTGTTTGAAGATATCCGAATCGATGCAGTTAAAATCGGCATGGTTTCCGGCATAAAACTGATTGAAACAATTGCTGAAACTCTTGGTAAAATCAATCTGCCTCCTGTGGTTCTTGATCCTGTCATGATTTCAAAAAGCGGGTACAGCCTTCTTAAAAAAGATGCCCGGGATGCTCTTGTAGAAAATCTCTTTCCCCTTGCAGATGTCGTTACTCCGAATATTTATGAGGCTGAAGCCCTGACGGACTCAAAGATAGAAAGCACAGATGAAATGAAAAATGCCGCGGCAAGGATTTTAAAACTCGGCGCGAAAAAGGTAGTCGTAAAAGGAGGACATCTCGGTGGAAAACTCGCAACGGATATTTTATTCGACGGAATTCTTTTTAAAGAACTGACGGGAAAAAGGATTGAAACAAAAAACACGCACGGAACAGGTTGCACTTTTTCTTCCGCGATAGCGGCAAATCTTGCAAAGGGCCTCGATTTTTTTAATGCCGTCTCTGATGCCAAGACATATATATCAGGCGCAATTGAGCATTCGCTTGAAATCGGGCATGGCCATGGCCCCGTCGACCATTTCTTCAACTTTCACGAAAGATCCGGAAAATACGATGGAAAGTAAACAATCTTTAACATCGGCCAACCTTTTTTTCCTGTGGTTCGGAGCAGCCGTTTCGGTGGCTGAAATACTTACAGGGGGGTACCTTGCCGATCTCGGAGTTTCAAAAGGCGTATGGGCCATCATTCTGGGGCATCTTGCGGGAACAGCACTGCTTGTTACCGCCGGCATAATAGGTTTCAGGGAGAGGCTTCCTTCCATAATGTCCACCCGGATATCGTTCGGAAAACAAGGATCTTATCTCATATCCGTTATTAATATACTGCAGCTGATAGGCTGGACAGCCATAATGATTATAGAAGGGGGAAGAGCAATCAATGTCGTAACCTCTTCACTCTGGAATTTCGACAATATCACAGTTCAATCGGTTTTAATGGGGATTTTAATAGGAATCTGGGTTCTTTCCGGGTTCCATGGATTTAAAAAATTAAACATGGCGGCTGTTTTTCTCCTTCTTATTCTGACCATTGTGATGACTGTCGTTATTTTCAGGCTGACTCCGGACTTTTCGGTAGTTAAAAGTACGGGGTTTTTCGGAACCGGATTCGAGCTTTCCATAATCATGCCGTTAAGCTGGTTTCCCCTGATAGCGGATTATACTTCCCTGTCGGAATCGAAAAAAGGAGCCTGGATTGCGCCGTTTGCCGGGTATTTCACTGGAAGCTGCTGGATGTACGGCATCGGGATGTTCGGCGGGATTTATTCGGGTTCACCCGATCCGACAGGCATGATGCTTGCCGCAAATCTCGGCATCATCGCCCTGATGATAATCGGCCTGTCAACCGTCACAACGACATTTCTGGATGTTCATTCTGCGGCGATCTCGCTTTTGAATATCTTTCCTAAGATAAAAAGAGGAATTGCCGGAGCCGTTTTCGCTCTTTTGGGAACCCTTCTTGCAATCTTTTTTCCCATGGAGCAATACACTTCCTTTCTGTATATTCTGGGCTCCGTTTTTTCTCCGCTCATATCTATTCTGCTTACGGACTATTTCATTCTCAAAACCGATTCACGGAACAAAAAGGCGGATCTTGTTGCGACGGCCTCTCTCGCTGCAGGCATTATTTTTTACTACCTTATCAAACCGGTTCAGCTCATAACCGGACCGACCCTTGCAACAATTCTTTTCACTTTTGTGCTTCACTATATTTTTAGAACTGTTTTAAAAACCTCTCGCTAACCCCTCTGCAGGCAACGGAATTAGCGTTTACTGTTTTTAGTTCAATAAGGAGACCAGGCATATGACACTCAAACAAAATGAATTTGCGCAACGGGCAGGAAAGGCGCTCGAACTGATTCGTGCTAATCGACCCTTGGTCCACCACATCACAAATATGGTGGTGATGAATGATACGGCTAACGTGACCTTGCACGTGGGCGCACTGCCGGTCATGGCCCATGCGCCACAAGAAGTGGCCGAGATGGCCGGCTTGGCAAGCGCATTAGTATTAAACATCGGCACCCTTACATCGGAATGGATCGAGTCCATGCTCATTGCCGGACGCAGATCAAATGAGCGGGCTGTCCCCATTATTCTCGACCCGGTCGGCGCAGGCGCAACTAATTTGCGCACGGAAAGCAGTTTGCGATTGTTAAGTGAATTGCAAGTCGCTGTTCTGCGGGGCAATGCGGGCGAGATCGGCGCGATAGCCGGCGCCGGAGGGGAAGTCAGGGGCGTGGAAAGCATTCGCGGCCTGGATGATCCCGTGGCAACAGCCATGACCCTGGCCAGACAATACAAGACCGTGGTGGCAATCACCGGGGCGCGCGATATCCTAAGCGACGGCGAACGGGTGCTTGGTGTGGATAACGGCCATACATGGCTGTCCACCAACACCGGAACGGGCTGCATGTCCACGGCTATTATCGGCGCCTTTTGCGCGGTTGAGCAGGATTACCTGATTGCTGCGGCAACCGCCCTGGCTTGCTACGGCCTCGCGGCGGAGATGGCAGCCACAGAGGCCAGGGGACCGGCCTCATTCAAGGTCGCCTTGCTGGACAGTTTATACAACATGACTCCCGAGCGTCTGGCTGAAGGAGCCAAAATAATCGACCTGACTTAATGAGATCTTTGCCTATGATTGCGTGGATTTTAGCCATTTTCAGTATGTTTGCCATGTGCACCTCCTTGCTCATGAGGCATACATCATTCGCAACATCCTTTAAATGGCTGGATTTGATTCGACCCTAAGTAGCGGGTTTTAACCGACCGCTAACATTATGGTTTTTACTGTAACCCCTTTTTCGTCAGGTGTGACCAAATTGTGACCGGTAGCCGAAAAGAATGGAGCTTATCCGGCTCCTGCGTACTTTCCGATATGAAAAGGTATGTATCTACAGAATGACCTCTCTCTTGCAGTAGAGTAGAGAGCTGGCGTAGTAGCCAAATGGTTCTATCTCCAGCTCCCCCTCATCAAACCGGACATTCGGTTTTCCCGAGTACGGCTTTCCAATCATCTTCTTCCAGAGGCATTCACTTTAGCTTGGCCTTCCGGCATAGCTTCCACCGGAGTTCCCGGAACATATGGAGTTTATAGCGTTACCGCAATCTCCTTTCCTTCTCTCCTTAAGAAGCATGATGAAGGTATTGCCCCTTCCCTCTCCCAAGGTTATGCTGTCCTTAGGATACAAGCGGTAATATGGGCAACTCCGACTCCCTTGCCGACCCAGTGGAACTTCGTTTCCTTATATCCACCAGTTAGCCGCTCTCGCCGCATCGACAAGGGTCTCCCGTGTTCATTTTCGCATGGCTGTCCTTGCGTGCCACCCCTGTTACCCCGGAAGCCCATCTATCGGTTATGGTAGTTTTGGTTAGGATAGATGCTCCGGTCTTCCCCTTTGTAGGAGAGGGTCGACAACTCCATCGTGTGTTTCGAGGCTACATCTGGGTTCGCTCGCGCTGCGGCCCGCAGGTTTGCTCGACTCCCTAAAGGAATCTTTGTCAGGAAACTTAATGCTTCAGGTTACCCTTTATACCTCCCTCCAGCTACATGGGCGATACTACCGAACTCCCATGGTCGGACTTTAACCGACAAGTCATACGTTTTACACGGCATACCCTACAAATGTTCAATGGTAGGCAATCCTTGGAATTAATGATTACCGAAGGAAAGAAACAAAAAGGCAGAGCCGTCTGACCCTGCCTTTCGATTTGTCTATATACCCGGTTGGCTAACTCAGCTTTCTCCTCACTCCTGCCAGTCCCATCAGCCCAAGGCCGAGGAGCATCAAGGAGGCGGGTTCGGGTACGCTTATCGCGTCGAGCGAAACGGCGTCGAGTGAACCACCATATGAATCGCTTATGCCAACTGCTCTGAACTCAAGCATGCTGGTTGTCCCGATGCCTGTCACGATCAGATTCTCGAGCACCCACGAGTTGCCGCTGTTGGACCCGGTGCCGGTGAAGCTCCCTACCAACGAGCTATTCCAAAACACGTCAATGCCATTCGAGGTTGCCGCCACGTGTTCACGCGGCGAGTAGGCAAAGCTCAATGCATATTGCTGCCCGACCGCCGTTACGATGTTCTGATACGCCAAACTATTAAGGGTGGTGTCCAGTTCGACATAGTTAACGCCGTCATAAGCCGCACCCGCGACGTTGTTGCGCAACTCGATGCCGCCAGCTCCGCTGAGCCAAGAGGGCAGGTTTGCATAGATAGCCCACGTTCCGTTGGCTTGAGTCGTGGCCTCGAAGCTGCCATTGGTGATGAGGTTCGCGTGTACAGGCACGGCGGCGGCAAGCAATGCAGGTGCGATACAGATTTTCAAAATTGTCATTTTCATTTCAAATCCTCCAGCAAATTTGATATTTGCCTTCGCACCAGTGCAAAAGCAATATTCGTACCACTAACGATTTTCCATTTAACCAATTAAACCATAATATATTGAGATAACAAATATTTTATTAACTATTGACATACCGAGTAACTACACGTATGGTACACGTACAAGAGGTGTGAAATGCAGAAGAAATTGACCATAACTGTTGATGAAGAGGTTTACGCGGGTCTCCACAAGACCATTGGCGCCCGTAAGATTAGCAGATTTATCCAGGAAATAGTCCGTCCTCACGTTGTGCGTCCCAATCTTGAAGCAGCTTACGCCGAAATGGCGAAAGATAAGAGACGGGAACAGGAAGCCACGGAATGGGCTGAGGTTACCTTCAAGGATGTTGCTCATGAAACGGCATGAGGTCTGGTGGGTCAATTTTAGTTCCTCCGTTGGCGGAGAGATCAGAAAGAAACGCCCTGCCGTTATCATCAGCAACGATGCATCTAACAAGTTTCTAAATAGAGTTCAGGTTGTCCCTCTCACGAGCAAGACAGATCACCTCTATCCCAGTGAGGCACTGGTGGTTTTTGAAGGCAAAGACTGTAAGGCCATGGCGGACCAGCTGGCGACCATCAGCAAGTCACGGCTCTTTGAACGCGCCGGTATTCTTTCTGTGGAAGATATGCGCAAGGTTGAGGAAGCCGTCAAAATACAACTGGATATTCCTTAAAGGTTGGCCAACAATGCAATTCAGCGGTTTTGCCCAGGATCGGGCCTCCCGCTGTTTTTTGTGTTTGCCTTTGTGATAATTAGACAATGCTTTTTTTCAGCTTAAATTTATATATGAAAGTTATTACAGGAGCAGTATCATGTCAACCGACTTTGGAGCCGGAATTACAAGAGAAAATGCCCTCCTGCTTTTAAGAGAGCATTTAAAGAATGAAAAGCTTGTCGCTCACTGCATCGCATCTGAAGCTATCATGAGGGCACTTGCCTTTAAATTTGAAAAAGACCCGGAACTGTGGGGAATCGCAGGCCTTCTCCATGATCTCGATTACGAGATTACAGGTGAGGATTCGGCCAGCCACGGAGCGGTTTCCGCGAAAATGCTTGAGGAAAAAGGAGTCTCTCCTGAAATAGCTGGTGCCATAAAGAAGCATAACGCAGAAGGGCTGGGCCTGTCGCGATCGACCATTTTCGAGCACGCCCTGACATGTGCGGAAAGCATAACCGGCATGGTTGTGGCAACGGCCCTTGTGTATCCGGACAAAAAAATTTCAAGCGTTAAAGTGAGCTCTGTTACAAAAAGGATGAAAACGCCCCATTTTGCCCGCGCTGTGAGCAGGAAAAGAATAATGGAGTGTGAGAAAACAGGCATTCCTCTCGAAGAGTTTGTGTCGATAAGCATAAAGGCGATGTCTGAAATTGCAGATGAACTCGGACTTTAGGAAGTTAGAGATTATTCTCTGCGTTTTTTCGGCAGGAAATAATCTCGTAAACTTACTTATCCCGTTTATCGGGGTTAGGAGTCGTTACGAAATAACCATTATATTTCTGGCCATTTCGTTACGGCTCCTTATGCCGGGCACGCCATTTCAATGTTACGGTTATTTTTGAACAACGGCTTAAATACTGGAATTACTGTGGAAAAAAAACCTGAATATCCGGATAAAACACTTTTTCTTATTGATGGAAGCGCATATATCCACCGTGCATACCATGCCATAAGAGGGCTTACAAATTCTAAAGGACTCCCGACGAATGCAATCTTTGGCTTTGCGAGGATTCTGATAAAACTCATAGAAGACTGGGGCCCGAAATACGTGGTTATGGTTTTTGATTCCAAAGGCCCGACATTCCGGCATGACCTTTTCAAAGACTACAAAGCCACCCGTCCGCCGATGCCGGAAGATTTGCAGGTTCAGATTCCCTACATAAAAGAGATAACCAGGGCTTTTAACCTTTCCATAGTTGAAATGCTCGGATATGAAGCAGATGATCTTATAGGAACCCTTGCGGGCAAAGCGGAAGATTCCGGTTATTCCGTGGTAATGGTGACAGGAGACAAGGATTTTCTTCAGCTTGTTACTGATACTGTTATTATCTGGGATCCCATGAAGGATAAGATCACGGATAAAAACAGAGTTATGGAAGAATATGGCATTGAGCCGCGCCAGATTATTGATGTAATGGGGCTTTCGGGGGATACTTCCGATAATGTTCCGGGGGTTCCCGGAATCGGCCCCAAAACAGCTCTTGATCTTATAAAAAATTTTGGAAGCATTGAAAATCTTTTCAATAATATTGATTCAATCACAAAGAAAAAGCAGCAGGAAAACCTTGTTTTGTTTAAAGATCAGGCATTGTTAAGCAGGCGGCTTGTCGAAATAGATACACGGGTCCCTTTTGATTTTGACCCGGATTCCTTTCGTTTTCAAAAGCCGGATAACCAAAGATTATCAGAGTTGTTTCAGGAACTTGAGTTCAGGCAGCTTCAGCAGAGCGTGTCCATACAATCGGATCTTTCGGAAAAGGAGTACAGGCTGATTACGGATATGGAAAGCCTTTCTTCACTTATCGTACGACTTGAATCGGCAGATTCTTTTGCTGTCGATACCGAGACCACATCCGAAAATCCGATTAAGGCTGAACTTGTAGGAATATCCTTTTCGTTGAAACCTCACGAGGCATTTTATATTCCGCTTGCCCATAATTATGAAGGTGTTCCTGAACAGCTTGACAGAAATGAAGTGTTGGGACGGCTCAAAGGTGTTTTTGAAAATCCGGGCATAAAGAAAATAGGCCAGAACATAAAATATGACTGGATAGTTCTGAAACGTCATGGAATTGAGCTTGCCGGAGTCTCTTTTGATACAATGGTGGCATCCTATCTTATCAATCCTTCAAAGCGCGCCCATAACCTTGACCAGATAGCCCTTGATTTTCTTGGCCATAAGAAAATTACCTTTGAAGAGACAGTGGGAAAGAAAAAGCCGGAGGACGGTTTCGCAGGTGTTCCTATAGAAAAGGCGGTATCTTATGCATGCGAGGATGCCGACATAACTCTTCTTGCCCATGATGTTCTTTTGCCGAAACTTGATGAAATCGGAGTCAAAGATCTTTTCGAAAATGTCGAAATGCCCCTTATACCCGTTCTTATGAAGATGGAGATGAAAGGCATATGTGTTGACAGGCAAAGGCTTCGTGAGCTTTCCAGGCATTTTGAACAGCAGATAGAAGAGCTTGAAGGCGGGATTTATTCACTTGCGGGAATGACTTTCAACATTAAATCTCCGCAGCAGCTCGGAGAAGTCCTTTTTGAAAAACTGTCGCTTCCTGTCATGAAGAAGACGAAAAAAAAGACGGGATATTCAACTGATGTGGAGGTGCTTACCGAGCTTTCCGGAATGCATGAACTTCCCGCGCTTATATTAAGACACAGGACTCTTGCAAAACTTAAATCAACATACGCGGACGCACTGCTTGAAATTGCAGACCCGGAAACAGGGCGCATACACACATCATTTAACCAGACCGTAACCGCAACAGGGAGGCTCAGCAGTTCAGACCCGAATCTTCAGAATATTCCCATCAAAACAGATGAGGGTAAAGAGATAAGAAGCGCTTTCATACCTGAAAAAGGGTGGCGCCTTCTTTCAGCCGATTATTCCCAGATAGAGCTGAGAATTCTTGCCCACTGCTCGGATGATAAAATCCTGATAAAGGCTTTTTCAGACGATGAAGACATTCATACCAGAACGGCTACCGAAGTGTTCCGGGTTTTTCCGGAGTTTATCACCTCCGAGTTGAGAAGGCAGGCAAAGATTATAAATTTCAGCATAATATACGGCATGGGCGCCTTCAGCCTTTCAAAAGAGCTTGGCATAAGCCAGAAAATGGCCCAGACTTATATCGATAACTATTTTGCAAGATACAAGGGCGTAAAAGAATTTATTGAAAAGACGGTTGAGGAAGCTCATGAGAATAAAAAGACAGGAACGCTCCTCGGGCGTATCAGGCTTCTTACTGATATTGACAGCTCCAACAAGATAGTCCTCGCTGCTGCAGAGCGGATTGCAGTAAACACGCCGATCCAGGGAACTGCTGCCGACCTTATAAAGGTTGCAATGATAAATATTGACAGGGCGTTGTCTGAAAAGAACCTCAGTACCGCAATGCTGCTCTCTGTCCACGATGAGCTTGTTTTTGAAGTGCCGCCTGATGAACTTGATTCGGTGAGCAGGCTTGTTAAAGAAACAATGGAAGGAGTCTGGGATCTGAAGGTTCCGCTAAAGGTAAATATTGCGTCAGGTTATAACTGGGCCGAAGCACACTGATAAGAGACCTTTGCATAACGCCCTCTTTTGCCCGATTGCCTTAAAGATTCGGTTTCTGGTCTCTGGTTTGTAGTTACTGGTTTTTCTTTAACCAGGAACCGGAAACCATAAACCATGAACCTGAAAATTCAAGGAGGGGAATATGAAAAAGTATATCATGATTCTGGTGGTGATTATTGCCGCGATTGTTTTATATCTTTTATTCTGGCCGACAAGGATTAACCCAGTGGCTTATAAACCGGTGAAAAAGCCTGAGATGGCCGGAGTTCTTGCGCAAAATAATGAGCTTGCAAAAGCCGAGCTTCTCGCGAAAGGCAAAATCAATGGCCCTGAAGATGTTGTGATAGATTCTGAAGGCAGGATATACGGGGGAACCCAGGATGGAAAAATTGTCCGCATATTGAAAGACGGGAGCATTGAAACATTTGCTGAAACAGGAGGCCGTCCCCTGGGGCTTGCCTTTGACAGCCGGGGTAATCTTATCGTGGCAGATTCTTACAAGGGGCTTCTTTTGCTTGACACTTCCGGAAAAATTACTGTTCTCACAACAGAGGCGGAAGGTGTTCCCTATAAGTTCACCGATCACCTCGACATTGCCTCGGACGGCATGATCTATTTTACGGATGCGAGTTTTAAATACCAGCAGAATGAATATCTTTTCGATCTTTTGGAATCAAGGCCTAACGGACGTTTTCTTAGATATAATCCGAAAAACAAAATAACGGATGTTCTCCTCAGGGATCTGTATTTTTCAAACGGGGTTGCGCTTTCACAGAATGAGGATTTCGTTCTTGTGAATGAAACATACAGGTACCGTATCCAGCGTTACTGGCTCAAAGGGCCAAAAGCCGGAAGAGCCGATATATTTTTAGACAACCTGCCCGGTTTTCCGGACAATATTACATCCAATCGCAGGGGCACTTTCTGGCTTGCTCTGTTTACCGTGAGAAACGACCAGATGGACACAATGCATCCAAGCCCTTTTATAAAAAAGATTGTTTCAAGGCTTCCGAAATTTTTGTGGCCTAAACCCAAACCATACGGCTTTGTGCTTGCCATAAATGAAAACGGTGAAATCACCAGAAGTTTGCAGGAGCCGACAGGTGAGCATCTTAAAGAGATTACCTGCGCAAGAGAGCATGACGGATATCTTTACCTGGGGAGCCTGCATAATGACAGAATCGGCAAGTATAAGCTGGAATAATGACGGCTTCGTATAAAGTCATTCTGCTGTGTTGCCCTTCATCTTTCGTCATTGCAGCGTACTAATATGTACGCTTCATTCCTCAAGATTCGTGCGCCTTGCATAATGAGCTTTTTACGAAGCCGTCTGTGCTCGCTTTTCCTTTCACTCGAATCCTCGACCCCTTGACCCCTCGAACCCTACTCTTTCAATATAAACCGCCATGCGCAGAACCAGTCGTCGGGGTGTTTGTCCGGCGGACAACCTATGCATTCTGTTATGATTCTGGAATCAATGCTTCTTGCAAAGTAAGTATATTCGACCATGCCTCCCGATTTGCACGGATAATCATCGAGCCCCTTCCGTTTTCTTGCAGATTGAACGCGGCATTCGTTCATCCGGAATATGAAACTGTTTGGAGTGTCATCGACTACAGACTGTGTATTCAGCCGGGCGTATATGCGGAAATTGAGGGCCCTTTTGAGACCTTCAAGTCCAGGGTTATCGGAAAGATTTAAAAATCTCCTGATAGTCCATGCTTCAAAGGGAGAGAAGTGCGCCCAGCAGGTATCATTGCATCGCTTGGCATCTATCATCCCGTTTGTAAATTCAACAGCCTGGAACCAGACCCCGTCATTTGCAATCCAGTTCGCGGCGGCGCAGTCCATAAGGTCGGACAATTTTTCTTTAGACATGTTAAGCATGGGGAGAGGGATGCCGTCCTTCATTTCAAAACCAAGGACTTTCCCCAGTTTCTTCATCTGGATTTCATATCCTCTTTCAGACGCTGTCTTCAGAGCTTCGAGCGCCCTTTCCGTGCCCATCTGGTGCCTGATTTCGGTGTACCAGAGGGCATAATGGACTATTATGCGGTGGAACATGTCGATAATCAGGCGGGCTGTCTGCTCGTGGTCAAGGTCCTGTATCGAATCAATTCTATCCGGCATTGAGATATCTCCTGTTATTTCCGTCCGGTCAGTTCCTTTGGAATCCTTCCTGTATGAGCGCATTCTGATCGAAGACGCCTTCCGACTATCCTTTCGGTCATCCTGCCTATTTCCAGAACCTTGTCAACATTAACGCCGGTATCGATGCCCATTTCATCCATCATTACCACCATATCTTCGGTTGAAACGAGACCTGTGATGGACGGGTCGGAATAATAGTATGCGCCCGTTCCCGCCACAGGAACACCATCCACAAAATTTGCCGGCTGGCCGCCTATGGAGCCTATTGTGGATTCAAAATGGGTGATTCCGGCCTGAAGAGTTGCGAGAACATTGGCCAGCCCCCAGCCGCGGGTTGTATGGAAGTGAGCAATATGCTTGGTTGTATCGGGAATGGCGGCAAGAATCATTGAATAATATTCATAAACCTTGTCCGGAGAGGCGGAACCATCATGATCTGCATGCTCTATGTCATCTGCTCCTATATCAAGCCAGCGCTTTGTAAACTCAACTGCTTTTTTAAGCTCTGTAGGCCCTTCAATGGGACATCCCCATATCGTGCTCACAGTTCCGCAGACTTTAATCCCTGCTTCATGTGCCTTCGGGATATAGGCTTCGCACATCTTCCAGTACTCGGCGAGAGATAGTCCGGAGTTCTTCTTGTGATGTGATTCGCTGGTTGAAACCATGAAAAGTATCCTGTCCGGGCCGTAACCCTCTTTTTTGGCAATTATGGCTCTATCAACAGCTTTTTCGCGGATTGTAATAACGGTTATTTCGGCATCCTTTAAGAGGTGCCCGACTTTTTTGCTTCCACGAAGGCGTTTCATCACTGCATCGGCATCCTTGAACTGCGGCATGCCTGCCGGATTTCCGTAGTTTGTGACTTCGATTCTTTTAAAACCGGCAAGCAGGAGCTGCTCCGCAAGCCAGATCTTGGCATCCGTGGGAATGAACTTTTCTTCATGCTGGAATCCGTCTCTTACGGTTATGTCTCCCAGTACAACCTTTTTGGGATAATTAAGAATTGCCATATGTTTCTCCTTAAAATTTTTAGTAAGGGGGTAAATATTTTCTTTTCACTTGAGCCCTTGAGCCCTTCAATCCTGATTGCTTCGTAATAGTCAAAATTCAGACGGCAAAGTAAAAAGTTCATTATGCAAGGCGTGCGAATCTTGAGGAATGAAGCGTACATATCAGTACGCTGCAATGACGAAAGATGAAGCGCAACACAGCAGAATGACTTTTTACGAAGCCGTCAATCCTATTTTCCCTTATATACGGGTTTTCTTTTTTCCCTGAAAGCTGCAAGCCCCTCAAGGCGGTCTTCTGTTGGGATTGTTACCCAGTAAGCATTCGATTCTATTGCAAGGCCTGTCTGGATATCTGTTTCAATCCCGAAGTTTATCGCATACTTTGCCTGTTCGATTGCTATGGGGCCTGTTTCGCATATCATCGCAGCCATCTGCATACATTCTTTGATAAGGTCATCTTTTCCGCAGACCTTATTGACAAGTCCAATAGATAGAGCTTCCTGCGCATCAATTCTCTTTCCGGTGAATATCAGTTCCTTTGCCTTCCCGCGGCCGATTAGCCTCGGAAGTCTCTGAGTTCCTCCTGCCCCCGGAATTATGGCAAGGCGGGTTTCGGTGAGTCCCATTGTTGAATTTGCAGATGCAATCCTAATATCGCATGCAAGGGCAAGTTCGGTTCCACCTCCAAGGGCAATGCCGTTGACGCCGGCTATCACAGGCTTATTTAATAGTTCTATCGAAGTAAAGAGATTTCTTATTGTAAAGATAAATTCCTTTACCTGCGCTGGGCTCAATGTTACACGCTCCTTCAAATCCGCTCCTGAGCAGAATGCCTTATCGCCCGCTCCCGTAATAATGATAACTCTTATATCGGACCTGAATCTCAAAGCTTCCACCTGATCCCGCAAAGAATACAGCAGGCTGAAATTTAAAGAATTCATTGCCTGGGGACGGTTTAAAGTAAGCGTCATTATACCATCTTTTTCTTCTGCCAGGAGAACCTGTTCTTCTGTTGTCATAGCAATACCTCCATTATGATTTTTACAAGCCTGTTATATGAAGAATATGAGTGAGCGCTCGGTCAGATTTTGTTCAGTTTATCCTTACAGATTCATTTTTGTCAATATTTTTCTTGGATCTTCACACGGACGGCGAATTATTCATTAAAAAACAATATAAACAATAAATACGATATGATAGATGTTGTATCGGGTTTGCATATTTCCTTTTAAAGTGGGTTTACCGGAAGAAAATCTTACATCTTGACAAGTAAAAATGATGCATGATATCAATCTATGAGTGAGCGCTCGCTCGGTTCTCTAATTTATTGAACTTATCCGCAATACGGCGTAAGTGGGCTATCGGAGATTATGCAGGAACTGCACAGGACAAAAGACATTCCAACCCAGGTAAAAAATCCCGATCTTGTGGAAAAGAGACGAAGGCAGATTGCAGAAGCCGCGGTAAAGCTTTTTATTGATAAGGGATTCCATAAAACTTCTACAAGACAGATTGCAAAAGCTGCCGGGGTTTCAATCGGCTCTTTGTATGAGTATATCTCCTCGAAAGAGGATATTCTTTATCTGGTCTGCGATTCAATACATGTCGAAGTGGAAAAACGGATTACCGATGTTATGGCAAAATCCTCGGGAGGAAGGGATGCCCTGGCTGAAATTATCAGGGAGTATTTCATGGTCTGTCACAAGATGAGCGATTTTATCCTCCTAATTTATCAGGAAACCCAATCCCTTCCCGGTCAGTGGCAAAAAAAAGTTCTGGAAAACGAACTTCGCATAACAGGCCTTTTTGTTGAGGTTCTTGCGCGCCTGGTTTCACAGGGTTATCTGCCGCATCTTAATGAAAAATCCATCGAGCTTGCTGCGCATAACATTTCGGTTCTGGGTCATATGTGGACATTCAGGCGCTGGTTTCTTGCCCGCCATTACAGCATTGAAGATTATATCAGATATCAGACAGATTTTATCCTTGGAGTATCCGCGCAAAAAACGAATCAGGCACATTTAAAGGAGGAGGCATGAGCGTTGAGGTAAAAGTCTATAAACCCGGTCATAATATAAGGATAGTTACAGCAACAGCCCTTTTTGACGGCCATGATGTATCCATTAATATAATGCGCAGGATACTTCAGGATACCGGGGTTGAAGTCATACATCTGGGTCATAACCGTTCGGTTGAGGAGATCGTTGAAGCCGCCATTCAGGAAGATGCTCAGGGAATAGGCGTGTCCAGTTACCAGGGCGGGCATCTCGAATTTTTCAAATACATGGTTGACCTTCTTCGCGAAAATGGCGCACCCCATATAAAGGTTTTCGGAGGTGGCGGAGGAGTCATCGTTCCGGATGAAATCAGGGAGCTGGAAGCATACGGAGTTGCAAAGATATACTCGCCGGAAGACGGGGCCAGGCTCGGGCTCCAGGGCATCATAAATCACATGGTTGAACAGCTCGATTTTTCAACTGTTAATGCAAAAGGCATTGATTTAACAAGTCTTTATTCCGACAACAAGCTGAAAGTCGCTAAAATCATATCAGCGGTAGAGCTTGCAAAAAACAACGGGAACCTGTCTGAATTCATCCCGTTGCTTACAAAGGGCAGGGAAAGAAAGGCTCCTGTTATAGGCATTACAGGAACAGGCGGTGCCGGAAAATCATCGCTTACCGACGAGATAATTCTCCGGCTTATTAATGATATACCCGGGATCAAGATAGCCGTCATAAGCTGTGACCCGTCACGCAGAAAGTCAGGCGGGGCTTTGCTGGGGGACAGAATACGTATGAACGCAATCAACAGCCCCAGGGTATATATGCGGTCAATTGCTACACGCAGGTCTGATACTGAAATTCCCGAAGCTCTTCCGGAGGTTATTGATGTCGTGAAATCTGCCGGATTCGATATTACGGTTGTTGAAACGGCGGGTATCGGGCAGGGCGATTCAAAGATAATAGATCTTGTGGACGTATCAATTTACGTTATGACAAGCGAGTTCGGTGCGGCCTCGCAGCTTGAAAAAATAGATATGCTTGATTTTGCCGATATAGTAGTCATCAACAAGTTTGAAAAACGGGGAGGTGAAGACGCCCTTCGTGACGTGAGCAAGCAGGTTCAGCGGAACAGGAGAGCCTGGGGAAAACGGCTTGATGAAATGCCTGTCTTCGGTACGATAGCGTCAAAGTTCAATGACGATGGCGTTACGGCATTGTATCATGAGATTTTAGACAAAGTTTTTGAAAAAAAAGGAATAAAATTCATTTCAGGGCTTCCCCGTCCGGACCGGAAAAAATCGACATCCAAGACCATTATTATTCCCCCGGAGCGAACACGTTATCTTTCTGAAATTGCCGATATGATGAGGAACTATCACAGGGAGACAAAAGAGCAGTCCGGAGCAGTCAGGAAATTGTGGCATCTCGAGGAGACAGAAAAGATTGTATGTTGCAAGACAGGAAAAGGAGAGGGCACGGGCGCAATTCTTTCAAGATTAAAGGAAGAAATAGCAGGGGCGAATAATGAGCTTTCGGATGAGACAAAAAACGTTCTGGCCGATTGGGATGAGATTAAAAAGAATTATTCAATGGATGACCTGGTATACAGTGTCAGAAATAAAGAAATAAGGCTTCCCCTTTATACGCTCTCTCTTTCGCACCAGAAAATTCCAAAGATTTCCCTGCCAAAGTTCATGGATCCGGGAGAAATACTGAGATGGATGAAGGAAGAGAATGTTCCCGGACAATTCCCCTTTACGGCTGGTGTTTTTCCGCTTAAACGGGTTGACGAAGATCCAACCCGAATGTTCGCGGGAGAAGGGGACCCGGCAAGAACCAACAACAGGTTTAAGCTCCTTTCAGCCGACTATGATGCAAAACGGCTTTCAACGGCCTTTGATTCTGTGACTCTATTCGGGCAAGATCCGGACAGGCGTCCTGATATTTTCGGAAAGGTAGGCACTTCGGGAGTAAGCGTCTGTTCGCTCGATAATGTTAAGATGCTGTATGACGGATTCGAACTTTGTGCGCCAAATACGTCGGTATCGATGACGATTAACGGGCCGGCTCCTATTATGCTTGCGATGTTTTTAAATGCCGCCATAGACCAGAAGGTAGACAAGTTCAAAAATGAAGAAGGGAGAGATCCTGACGAAAAAGAATACGCAGATATCCGTTCAATAGTACTTTCAAATGTAAGGGGTACCGTCCAGGCCGATATTTTAAAGGAAGATCAGGGACAAAACAGCTGCATTTTCTCTATAGAATTTGCCCTGAAGATGATGGGAGATATCCAGGAATATTTTATTAAGAACAATGTCCGGAATTTCTATTCTGTTTCCATTTCCGGTTATCATATAGCCGAGGCCGGCGCAAATCCCATTACCCAGCTTGCCCTGACACTGGCAAACGGGTTTACCTATGTTGAATATTATCTGTCCAGAGGCATGCCGCTTGACAGCTTTGTGCCAAACCTTTCTTTCTTTTTTTCAAAC
>JAGVOC010000224.1 GCA_020052975.1 Desulfobacterales bacterium
GATTTCAGACACTTCGGCATGGATGAATTCCGCGCCCATGGAAATGGCTTTGGCCCGGTATCCCATCAGGACTCCGTATGCATCAAAATGTCCGTCTTTGGAGCCAAATGTGGCTCCCGGATATCCTTCGGGATTGTAGAGAGGAAAACGCTTGCGGACCTGTTCGGGTGTCCACCATTCCACAGCGCAACCCATTTCCTGCTGCATTTTCAATGCGTTCTCCGCCGGAATCCGGCTTTCCTCATTCACCATAAAGAGGTTGCCCTCCCGGCGGAAACCTATAGAAGGCCTGCGGTCATTGACAGCCATTGCCTGTTCGAAATTTTCAAGAATTTCAAAGGCATACTGGGATATCTGGACATTTGATCGTAAGCTGAACTGAATCCGGGCGTTAGAACAGGACAAGGTAGTGGATGCGCGACTGTAGGATGGATCCATTTCAATCACGGCTGTCTGAAGATCCGGTGCTGTTCGCTTCAGATAGTAGGCTGTGGCGCTGCCCATAATGCCGCCGCCTATAATGACAACATCATAAATTTTGCGTTTCATATAATCTCCTGATCAACGGCAATTATTTTTCTCCTTAACATTGACGGCTTCGTAAAAAGTCTCAAAGTCGTCACTCCCGTGAAAACGGGAGTCCAGAACTAATTGAAAAGACTGGATAGCGCTGAAGCTTCATTACATGCCCCGCTTTCGCGGAAATGACATAAAAGGGCAAATTCTGACTTTTTACTAACTTATCAACATTGCCTCATGAATAAACCTTATAATAAATGTGTTATCACCTCAATGTAAAATATTACCAAATATAATTTCGCTTGCTGAAGATTATTCTTGTATGAGATAATAATTGCAATAATCGCAACTTAAAACAAGGAGGCAAAAATGAAAAAATATATTTATTGTCTGTTTGTACTGATCGCAGTTTCAGGCGTTCTGTTAACATCCGGATGGGTTCAGGAGGCAAAAGCAGGTCCTCATGTCAGCATCAGGATTCCGCTTCCTCCTCCCCCTCCTTTTCTGTTTGCAAGACCCCCGGAAATTATTGTAGTCCCCCGTTCCGAGGTTGTTATAGCTCCCCACCCGGATGTGGATGTCTTTTTCTATGATGATTACTGGTGGTCTCCCCGCGGAAATCGGTGGTACCGTTCAAGAAATTACAACGGGCCGTGGATTATTGTGAGTCTGCGTCATGTTCCATCTCAGATACGCGGAGTTCCAAGAGATTATCGTACAGTTTATGAGAGGGAGCCTCGTTATCCTTACGAAAATCACGATCGTTGGAGGAATCAGAGAAACCAGGAGAGAAGGGAACGAAGGGATTGGAGGGATCACAGGAGAGATAATCGACATGACAGAGGACGCGGACGCGGCAGAAACAATGATTAGGCTCGTACCTAGTCAAAATTGAACTGCACCGGCAAGATAATTCCCCGCAGCTTGCTGCGGGGAACATCAATATCCTTAATAATGCCTCTATTATAAAGCCTGTTACTTGCAGAATCCTCTTTCATCAAGGTGCTTTTTAGATTTGCATAATCCCAGTTTGCATGCCTTGCGTGCATTTTCACACAAGCGTTCGACTTCATTCAGATCGATATTTGCACTTCCCTTGCCGGTATTTTTCCTTGCATAATCAGGGTCGAGCAGAAGGGCCTGTTTGAGATCGTCAAGGCAGTTCTGATATTGCCAGATGTTTTTGTAGGCCGCAGCACGGTTCAGAAAAGAATCAACACGTTGCGGCTTGAGGCGGACAACACGGTTAAAATCTTCAATCGCTTTTTGATATTGCCTGAGTTCAAAGAGTACTATGCCGCGGTTGTTACAGGCATCGGCATAATCAGTATCAAGCTTCAATGCCTGATTAAATTCCTCGATTGCAAGCTGACGGTTTCCCAGGTTGTAATATGCAACACCGCGGTTGTTGAATGAAACAGGATTCTTTGAATCAAGTCGGATGGATTCATTCAAATATTCAATCGCTTTATCGGGATCCTTGTATTTGCCTCCCTCCCATAATGAAATGGCTTTCTGATTCCATTCGCCGGCAGGAATGGCCCGGATAACTTCGTCATATTCTTTTTTTAACTGATTCCTTTTATCCTGCTTGCCCTTTTCCGGCAGCTTTCCAAGTTCCCTGTTCAGACTTTCCAGTTTTTTGATTTTATCAAGCAGTTCGTTTTCACGGTCTTTCAGCTCGATGTATTTTTCCATAAGAGCCTCGTCTTCGTGAATCTGTCTGATCCGTTTATTCATTACATTTGTATCGACGTTAATTTTCATCTCAAGAATTATTCCAAATCCTTCGTCAGTTGCTAAATTTTTTTGTGACAAAACATCTACGGAGAGAATTCCGGAGGCAAGTGCAATAGTTTGATCTTTTGTCAGAGTGAAGTTTTCAACTACGCTCATTGTTTCCAGATAGGTGCCTGCTTTTTCAAGCACTTCGGTCTTTCCCTTGGCAACTGCCGCAATCCTTGCGTCATCCGGGGACTGGCTTCCGGCAAATGGCTGGGTTACCGAGTAAGAAAATGTTTTTATTTCCTTTTCTGAAGCTTTCAGGGGTACAACTCCGGGCCGATTGTTTTCCGGCGCCTGCGAATTTTTCCCGTTTGTGCCGGAAAAATCACCGGAATAGGCAATGAAAGAATGAAGCAGGAGTGTTGAAATCAAAATTATTTTGAAAAAGACTTTCATATAACATCCTCTCCGTTTTTTATATCAGGTCTTTAAGTTAACGGTTGCTGCCACAGCTTCTTCACGATAAATAATCTGGAAAATAATGCTCGACAGAACAGTAAATATCCCGATCAGTGCCAGAGTTTTAGAATATCCGAATTTTGAGGACATAAGCCCGAGAAGAATGGGAGCAATGACATTACCCAACCGCTCCATCTGCCTGTAAACACCGAGCCCTGGACCAACGCCGATTTCTTTAACAGCATTCAGATGGGAAGCCATTTTTGCCTGGTTTGAGACAGAAATAGTATGCGACATCCCCAGCATTAGAATTCCGATAGCTACCATCCACGTGTTTGTGAAAAAGAAAAAAGGTATGAGCGACAGGCCGGATAGCACTCCGCCCCAGAATATAAAAGGTTTTGCCGTAAAATGCCTGTCGGACCATTTCGAAACTGTCTGGCTGAAAAGGATCATCATGAGGCTGTATCCCATGATATAGCGGCCTATATCAGATTGGCCTGAGCCGAGGCTTTTCAGAAACAGGGGCGCAAGGTAGTAAACAAAACCTATCAGACAAATTTTATTGGGAATAGACTGGCAGAGGGTAAGAGCGGCAAAGTTCCGGTTTGAGAGAAGCTTTATAAAATCCCCTGGTAAGGGCAAAAGGGAGACAAATTGCTGAAAAATTTTACCCGCTCCGGACTTTTTCCCTGTCTGAAAACCGGAGCCGGGTTGTTCCGTCATAAAGAAGTAAATAAAAAAGACTGAGATAACTGTAATTGCCGCCCCTGAATAGAACAGAATCCGGAACCCGATCCTTTCAGCCACCATGCCTCCTATGGCAGACCCGCAAAGAGTTCCACCGTAAAAGGCCGAAAGAAAAATTGCCATTCCTTCAGCACGGTTGGAGATGGAGGTGGTCGAAACGACATAGCCCTGTGCCGTAATAAATAGGATACCAAAGCCGGCTCCGGCAATGGAACGGTAAATTATGAGGGTCAGGATATCGTTTGCCGCGCCGGTTAAAACGAGCCCTGTTGCAGTGACCGCGGCTCCTATGGCAAAGGCTTTCCTGTGGCCGAGAGTATCTGCCAGGGCTCCTCCGACAGGAAAGCTGAGAGCAGTGAACAGCATGAAAGCCGAGATGGGAAGACCGATGATCACTTCTTTGCTGAGGCCCCACAGGGGACGGTAGATTTCCCCGGCATAGAGAGGCAGAAAGGATATGCTGAGGGCTTCGGCAAATACAAACAAAAATACAGCCGGACGGATTAATACCGGTGAACCGATAACGACAGGACGGGGTTGCTCTTTCCTTTCGGAAGTGAAGCGGCTGATTATGGATTGTATTCCTCTGACCGGCTCATCGATTGCAGGGTCCTGTAACTTATGATATTTCAGCACCCTGGTGAATGAAAGAAAAAGATCGTTGAATCTCAGCCATGCTACCCTGAAAAGGTATCTTTGCCGGTCAAACCGATCTATGGCATTATCAAGGAAATCGATACCGGTTCTCCTTATGGAAAGTCCTGTCTGTTCAGGGTTTTTGGCCAGGCTGATATCGGCGGCGGCCCTTTTGAGAGGAAGTTCGATCGTGAAGGCAACAATGAAAAAGAGAAAATCGATTGTGGCAAGAATGGAGATTAATATTATTGTGCCTGTGTCCAGGATTATTGATCTTACCTGCTTTGATATTTGTTTTTGATCAATACCTGTTACGAGTTTTCCCTCGATTTTGCCGCCGGTTGTCTGAAGCGGAAAACTGAGGCTGAACCGGCTGCTGTTTCTGCCTGCCTTGACGGCATCATCGCCATAAATGAATCTTTCCCGGTCAGAGTAATACAAGCAATTCCCCGAATTATCGTAAATGGCAAGGAAGGATAAACTCGGGGCATCCGCAAGGATTTCATTAAAAAGAGGTTCCAGTCCCATGAGTTTATTTATCGGAATTCCCTTTTCCAAAATGTTTGTCAGATTATTCCTGACGCTGATTCCGGCTGCATAAATATTGGATCTGACTATATCAACATAACTTTTCTCAAATGAACGCACATCAATATATAAATAGGTAAGCTGCGATATAACCATAAAGCTGAGAACAATAAGCAGGATTTTTTTGTTCAGGCTGATTCGCTGTTTATTTACCATCTATAATCTCCCTCATAAACCTGATCTCATTTACGGCGGACTCATCACCGGCCAGAAGGTTTTCCAATTGGCACAGGTTCATGTTGAGGTCTTTCCTCGACTGCCGGATATATACCAGTCCTTCGGAAATCTGTTTGTGAATTTCTTCCACTTCGGGAGGGACGCCGGGAGAAACGGTTTTTGCTGAAGAAGGGTTTTCAAATATCTCTTCTGTGGCCTTTGCAACCATCCGGTTCGCAGGTTTAATGAATAAAAACTCTATCAGCAAACCAACAAGGATAGTGGTGAGCAGTATGGAAAAAATCAGTTTGTTGCGGAACGCCCTGATGAGGACTCCTTTTTTATCATCAACAACCGACTTGCTGAAAGCAATCCCCAGAATACCTTTGTTCCCTCCAAACGGAGACATGATCGGAATCATGAGATAGTATTTGCCTTCATGTTCACGGATGACGGTGCTTTTTGCGTTCCAGTCAAACAGCCTGCTTACGGGCAATGTTTTATTTGCATTGAATGAGTGGCTTATAATTTTTACGCCATCGGCATCATTCATGGTCGAGCCGCCTGCTGCAATGAATTCCGCCTTGCCCGAGAAAAAGATATTGTTGCCTTCCGCGTCGGCAAGGAATATTTCTGAAATATCCTCAGATTGACCATAAAGTGGTTTAACAAGGTTTTCCATCCCGACAAAGCCGTCAAGACGCTTCCCGAATTTAAGAGCGGTTTCAATCTTGCGTTTTAAGTCCTTGCCCAGAATTTCATATTTTGATGTGAGGGTTTTTAAATATATTTTTTCAAAAGATAAAACACTGAGAAACATGCCAAGCGAGTAGGATAGAGATAGAATTCCCACAACAATTAATATTATTTTGCCGCGAAAGCCGATAATGTTTTTCAGAGATTTTTGCGACCGCATATTTTATAGATTATCCGGCATCTTATGATTCTGTTTGTCTTGAAAAAGTGAGAAGCATATTTTCATAAAAAGGCAGGCGGGCATCCTCCCTGCCGAAATTCAGATCTGTGCCATACCAGCCGTTGCTTAACATTTCATGCTGTCTGATGAAATCCGTGAGAACAACAGGCTGAAAGCAGCCTGACTCGAAATTCATGGGACGATGCAAATCCCGGTGAACAATGTAGCGGAGTTTCCCTCCGTATTTTTTCGTGAGCTTTTTAATGATGAAGCCGCTATCAAGCAGAATTTTTATATTCCAGAAGTTATACGGAGAGACCGTGGCGCAAACATGATCGTGTATCCCGAGATCTTTGATTATCCTGATGGCATGTTTATTCATTGTTGAGGCAATGGAGTTGCCGCGACAAGAAGGATGCACGCACACCATTTGCAGATTAGCCACTTTGTTCAGAATTCGGGATGGAAATTCCAGGTCGATCCCGAGATTCCATTCCGTATCATTTACGTCAGGGAAATAGACATTCCGAAAAGCAAGGAGGTCATTACCGGAAAGAACACCAAGCACAAAACCTTTCCTGCCAAGATGCTCCTCCATGAAATCGGCCGGAAAAGGCTGAAGCGTATCCTTGCGAAGCAGGTTTTCGATTATGAGTTGCTGCAATTCCATTATTTGCGGCAGGTAACTTGTGTCGAGAATCCTTATTTCATATTGAACTTCGGCCAAATTCAAATCTTTGTTCTTTTGAAATATAACACCGGATTGAATAGGTCTTTCTGTTGAAAAGCTTTTGTTTCGGCTGACTTGCATATTGCATGTTCCCATCAATTGCCGGCTTCGTAAAAAGTCATTCTGCTGTGTTGCGCTTCATCTTTCGTCATTGCAGCGTACCAATAAGTACGCTTCATTCCTCAAGATTCGCGCGCC
>JAGVOC010000062.1 GCA_020052975.1 Desulfobacterales bacterium
GCAAATCACGAGGAGTGAAGCGTACTTATAGTTACGCTGCAACGACGAGGGATGCAGCGGAACGCCGCAGATGGACTTTTTACGAAGCCGTCAAGATTAATTTTTGTTGAAGCGCCAGTAGGGGGAAAATTTCGTAATATCATATAAAGAATTACAATAAAACTGGCATTTTCGTAATATAATATAACGAATACAGGTATGTCTGGCTTCGATATTCATAAAGAGAAACATTCATGAGCCATTGGCTCACAAAGAATGACGAAAATTGTAGTCAGGACAGGCGTCTCGCCTGTCAAAAGGGGATTTTCAGGTGAAATATATCATGTTCAAACATGAAAGACATAGAGATGGAGATTGATATGCAAAGTCCAGAACTTATACCCCAACAGATTATTGAGGACAAAATAGTTATCATCAGAGGACAAAAAGTTATGTTTGACAGTGATCTTGCAGATCTTTATGGAGTAGCAACAAAAGTGCTCGTTCAGGCTGTTAAGCGTAACATTAAACGATTTCCACAGGATTTTATGTTTCAGCTAAATGAATCAGAATTTAAAGACTTGAGGTCACAAATTGTGACCTCAACTTCATGGGGAGGTCGACGTTATCCGCCCTATGCATTTACCGAGCAAGGTGTTGCTATGCTCTCTAGCATACTAAACAGCGAGAGAGCTATTAGGGTTAATATCGCTATCATGCGTGTCTTTGTCAAACTACGGGAAACATTGTCAACACACAAAGAGCTTGCTTATAAGTTATCACAACTTGAGCATAAAATCGAAAAACACGACGAGGAAATTACGTTGATATTTGATGCCATCAGGCAGCTTATGACTCCCCCTGAGCCAAAGCGCACGAAAATTGGGTATTTGAGGGGAAAAGAGGAATGAGAGAAAATGAGTGTTTGTCTGACCTTCTGTCTTCTGACTTCTGGAAGTCTGGAATTGACACTGGCACTGACAACCGGCACTTTTTTATGATGATTGAGAAGACGGAGATATGGATAACCTGCGAGAAGCCGATAGAAGCACATGGGACGGCGGTAAGGGGATTTTTCGGGAATTTGTATAGAAATAGGCAGGAGTTTTATGGGCATAGGGGGGATGAATGTTATCAGCGATTAAGGAAATTGGATATTTAGTTTCTACAAAAGCTATATCCAGCGACAGACGGATTGAAGGGAAAATCCTTGCCATTGTCTTGAATGACGATAACTCTGCTTTTCAGGAAATAAGTGTTGAGGATTTTGATGTTGGGAAAATAAACCGCTATCTCTATAGAGAGGGAGCAACAAGAGGCAATACCCCTGCCCCCATTGCCCAAATTACAAAACCGGATAAGACCTTCAATAAGAAAATCAGGAAGTGGCTTACTGACTGTGAAGACATAAGTGGCATTGAGGGCAAAGCCCTTGAGTTTGTAAAAAGGATTAACCAGGTTTTAAAAGATAACGAGCAGGATATTATTGATTCTATAACCAACAAATTAACTAATCTGAACTTGCCGAATAGAGACAAGAAATTCCTTATTGTCAAGCTCGAAAGCGGAAATAAATTCTTAGGCGATTATGATGTTTTCAAAAAAGGAGTTGATTATTTTGTCAATGAAAAAGCAAAGAAGTCTTCATCAAGTGGAAATGTCTGTTCTGTATGCGGAGATCAGAGAGATAATGTATCAGGCAAGACAGATATCTTCAAGTTTTATACGATTGACAAGCCCGGCTTCATTGCGGGAGGCTTTAATCAGTCGCTGGCATGGAAAAACTTTCCTGTCTGTCATGATTGTAAAACTCTGCTGGAAAAAGGCAGGGGATTTATTGATTCAAAGCTCAACTTCAAGTTTTACGGTTTAAGTTATTCCATTATCCCACGACTACTCACAGGCAATGAAGAAATCCTTGAGGAAATTATAAGCATCCTCTCAGATGCCGCTCAAACTGTATCTTTAAAAGACCGCATAAAAAGACGCATTACCAGTGATGAAAATGAGATACTTGAGTTTCTTGCTGATAAGAAAGATATCCTTACCCTGAGCTTTCTCTTTTTGCAAAGACAGCAGAGCGCAGAGAGGATATTGCTGCTCATTGAGGATGTTTTTCCGTCCAGAATTAGAGCCATCTTTAATGCAAAGGATGAAGTTGACACAGCCTTCAAAGAAGATTTTAATTTTAGCAAAATAAGGACATTCTTTTCTAAATCCGATGAAGGCAAGAGGGAGAACGATTTAAACAAATATTTTCTTGAGATCGTTGACGCTGTTTTTAAGTGCGGGAGGCTTGATTTCTCATTTCTGACAAGGTTTCACATAGCTGTTATCCGACGGGAATTTATAAATGAGGGATATTTCAGTTTCAGAGTCAAAGATGCCATGATGAACAATATGTTTTTTGAAAAACTTGGATTAATAACTCTTGAGGAGGTGGAAGATATGGAAGATAGTATTTTTAATGGTATATTTAACCGTTATGGGAAATCCCTTAATAAGCCTGAGAAACGGGGAATATTCCTACTTGGAGCATTGACCCAGATGCTCTTAAACAAGCAGTGGAATGACAGGAATGCAAAGCCATTTATGAAAAAACTCAAAAGTCTAAAAATGGACGAGAAGGATATTAAAGCTCTCCTACCAAATGTCCAGAATAAACTGGAGGAGTACGACTCTTTTGATAAAGGCAAAAGGCTAATTGCAGCAGAGGCATCAGTTCGTTTCCTTGAGGGGGGAGATGGCTGGGGGATGCCAGTGGATGAGATAAACTACTATTTCGCCTGCGGCATGAACCTGTATGATGAAATTGCAACAATAGCTTATAAAAAGGAGGATTAACCATGTCAGACTTAGTAAAAAACCGTTCAGAAATTTTGTTTCTTTATGATGTGAAAGATGCCAACCCAAATGGCGACCCTGTAGATGAAAACAAGCCGAGGATAGATGAAGAAATAGGAACAAATATTGTTACGGATGTGAGATTGAAAAGGACGATCAGAGATTATCTGCATGATAATAAAAAGCAGGAAATCTTTATTCGCGAAATAAGAAAAGAGGATGGCAATTTAAAAACAAAGGAAGACAGGCTTAATGACTTTGGCAAGGAATCCATCATTGAAAAGTGCGTTGACATAAGGCTTTTCGGCTCAACAACCGCTGTTGAAGGCAAGACGATTACTCTCACTGGACCAGTCCAATTTAAATTTGGCAGGTCATTACATAAGGTTAACATGGTTTACGTTAAAGGCACAACAGTTATGCCATCAGGCGCTGACAAGAAGCAAGGCACTTTCACAGAGCGTTATATTCTGCCTTATTCACTAATTGCCTTTTACGGCATAGTGAATGAGAACGCTGCAGAGAATCAGAGTATCCCTTTAACCAATGCAGACATTGATTTAATGGTTGAGGGAATATGGAACGGCACAAAGAATCTTATTTCAGGATCAAAGTTTGGCCAGATGCCACGCCTGCTTATGCAAACGGTTTACAAAGAAGGACAGAATTTTTTCATTGGAGAACTGGATAAGCTCATATCAAGCATTTCAGATAAGAATGACGAAGCAATCCGTGATATCTCTGAAGTGAAGGTTGACATCACAAACCTTGTGAATGCCCTGAACGCCAACAAGGATAAGA
>JAGVOC010000403.1 GCA_020052975.1 Desulfobacterales bacterium
CTTTATCAAAGAGCCCCACTGTCTCGGATACCAGGAAGATACTGAATG
The DNA here is from genome assembly GCA_020052975.1 of Desulfobacterales bacterium. The sequence goes on from JAGVOC010000403.1 coordinate 49, forward strand.
GACAATTGAATCCTGGCTGCAGGATCAGGGGGTTGATCGTTATGATGAGATAAACAGGGAATGGAAGGAAATTCAGCTCCGGAGAAACCTCCCCGGAGATGCTCTCGATTCGAACAAACAGGCACAGATCTATACCGCCTGCTATGATATGGACAGGTTCAGGAGATTTGTCTTCGAAAGCCGGTTCCTTGATATATTTGATATATCGCAGGAAGAGATCGAAAGTATCAGGACCGACGACATCGCCCTCATGCAATTAGGAGTAAAATACGTGAAGTATCTTTTGATGCTCGAAGAGACGCTGAAGGTGAAAGAAGGACATCAGAAAAAATAACAGGTTACAATGAGCAATTATCAATGAAAAATTATCATTGAAGATCGTGGAATAAAAAGTTTTCGCGAATATGCTGTCCATAGATAAAAATTGTCATGCCCCGACTTGATCGGGGCATCCAGTTCCTTTTAAATTTTCTTCAATCAGTATTCTGCTAATCCCGAGTTGTAAATTAAGATAAAGCACTGTGGGGGATTCCCCGTTCACCTGCATGTTTATTTGTTCCACTATTGCGCTTTCCAGCCTTTTTTGCATATCATAGTACTAATTTTTTCGGGGAGAGAATGTGTCAAAGAGAGCCATTACTCATTTGACAGGCAATTCTGGGGTCGATCCATGTCCCTAAAGATCAACCCCTCGCATTTTTATACCTTTTACCGCCCTTCCAAATGTGACCTCCGGCTCTATCTATCGCAGAAAGGCATTGAGACATCCCCACCCAGCGCGTTCGAGCAAGTAATCGTTCGGCTTGGACAGAGACACGAGAAAAACCACCTTTCCACTTTTCCTGTATTCGCTGATTTAAGCGGCAAAACTGCTGAAAAGACTCTCGAAGAAATTCACAGGGGAAGCCCAGTTGTATATCAGGGAGAGTTTTGCATGAAAGTGTCTATTGACGGCAGCGTGCTCGACATTGTGGGTGTCCCCGATTTCATAATTAGAGAGGGTGCAGGATATTTTATTCGTGACTGTAAGATAGCTCGTCATGCAACCGAGGACAAGCACCCTGAAATACCGCGACAGTTACAGATGTACGGATGGCTTTTTGAGCAAACCACGGGCAGAAGACCTTTAAGGCTTGAGGTGCTTAAAGGCGATGGAAATATTGAGACTATCGATTATGCGGGTCAAACTGCTGCCCTTTCATATCTAAAGGAATTGTTAGAAGTATTCTCTTTGCACGAAGAACCCTTTTCTCCCGTAGGCTGGAGCAAGTGCGGGGCCTGTGGTTACAATGATTTATGCATGTCGCATGCTTATGAATCCCAGACAGTTTCGCTTCTTCCTGACGTTGATCAAAGCTTGGCAAGAAGGTTGAGAGACTTGGGTGTTCTAACAATCGAAGACCTTGTGAAAAGATACGACGTAACCAGTTTGTCAGAATTGAAAAGGCCATGGGGAACGAGAGAACAGAAGGTTGGGAAAAAAGCAGCAGGAATACTCTTGCAGGCGAAAGCTATGCTCGAAAAGAAAGATATTGTTGTCAGAAAACCGGAAATTCCTTCATCGAAGAATTATGTGATGTTTGATCTTGAAGGACTTCCGCCCCAGATGGATGAGTTGGACAAAATCTATCTTTGGGGAATGCAGGTTTTTGGGGACAGCCCCGGCAAATTTATATATTCGCTTGCGGAAACCGGAGTTGACGGAGACAGAAAAGGGTGGCAAGATTTTTTGAATATCGCAAAAAGCATATTTACCAAGTATGGCGACATTCCCTTTATTCACTGGGCAAATTATGAAAAGAGCAAGATCAAAACATACATAGACCGTTACGGTGATATCGGCGGGATTGCAGCAAGAGTACATGATAATCTTGTTGATTTGCTCCCGATAACGAAGAATGCAGTTGTATTGCCGCAGCCAAGCTATAGCCTAAAAATCGTCGAGCAACATGTCAGCTTTAAAAGAACTCAGGACGAATACGGCGGCGACTGGTCGATTGCAAAATATATTGAAGCTGTCGAGACTGAAGACGAAAAGGAACGACAAGCTATTATGGATGAGATCATTAAATACAATGAAGAGGATCTTCAGGCAACCTGGGCGGTGTTTGAGTGGCTAAGTCATCTTTAAGGGAAAATTATCAGTGATAAGAAAAGCTTTACTCCTGAAGATCTTCAGCGCTGCGTATATGCAGCGCTGGAACGACCAAATAAGGCCTGTGGAACTTATCGAGTTGGACAAGCAGGCCCACAAAATGGTCATCGCATACTTTCTCGGAAAATTTGAAGAAAAGACTTCCGGGTTCGATTGGATTAAGATTATCGAAGGCGGCCTTTTTGAGCTCTTGCAGCGCCTTGTTATCACGGATTTAAAGCCCCCCATCTTCTACAAGATCAAGTCCGACAAAGTGAAGTATGAAAAACTTAATAGTTGGGTATTCAGGGAAATTGAGCCGGTAATCTCTCCTATCGGCAAGAAGTTTTCTGAAAGATTCAGGAGTTATCTCTCGGTCGCTGACGAGGATATAAACAGACGGGTACTGAATGCGGCTCATTACTACGCTACGAAATGGGAATTCAGCATTGTCGAGCGTGCAAATCCTGACGGCTATGAAATGGTCTCGATCAAGCAAACTCTTACTAAGAAACAGGAAGAGTATTCAGATCTGAAGGGTATCACTGAAGTGAAGAACAACGCCCGCTATAGAGAATTTCTCGATCTTTGCGGACAACTCAGGTTTCAGACAAGATGGGCCAATCTCCACCGCATCCCGAAGACATCTGTTATCGGTCATTCACTATTTGTAGGACTGCTTTCCTATTTGTTTTCAGTCGAGGTTGGGGCTTGTAAAAGACGTTGCATCAATAATTATTTCACGGGACTATTCCACGACCTTCCGGAGGTTCTCACAAGAGATATAATCTCACCCGTGAAGCGCGCGGTGGAAGGTCTCTATGAATTGATAAAAGAATATGAAAGAGAGATGATGAATAAGGAGGTTTATGGCCTCATCCCTCGAACATGGCACAAGGAGATAAGGCTCTTTACTGAAGATGAATTTGCCAGTATCGTGCACTTCAACGGAAGGCGCAAGAAAGTGACAAGCACAGAGATAAATGAAAAGTACAACGAAGATAAATTCAATCCCCGCGACGGAGAACTTGTAAAGGCCGCAGACAATCTTGCAGCGTTCATTGAGGCCTACGCCGCGATCAAGAATGGCAGCTACAGCCAGGAGTTCCAGGAGGCAAAACTGTCAGTCAAAAATAAGTACTGTCGGGCGAACATCGCCGGGATAAATTTTGGGGAAATATATGCGGATTTTGAGTGAGAAAGCCCTTATCAAGTCAGTCTCAATCAGTAGGCAATCGAGATGCGTTTAAATTTCAATTTGGGCTGCACATTACCATATAAGAAAATAGTAGCTTTTTTATGACAGGTACTATCGTTTATTAAAGAACATCATGATAACAGTTCTTAATAGCAAAGAGTGCATGAACGGTGCATGTATATTGAGCCATATAGGAAATAGAGAGGTTTTAAGCTCGTTGCTATGGCTGTGATATTCCTCCTAAGGAGCTAACGCAAAAATTGAGATAAGAAATGGTGAAGCCAAAATTCTCGCGATGGGTAAAATGGAAAAATAGAAATAGCCTCAACGGGTTGAGTAATCCTGTCGTATATGCTCTTGCTGTTTCGAAAGAAGATATATCTGATAACAAGTTTGAATGGATAAGAGAAATAAAATATTTCGGGATGACAAATTCGGGCGGGGGGCTGAAGGCACGGCTGAAACAATTCGATAATACCATCAATTGGAAAGAGGGTCATGGCGGCGGGGAGCGCTTTCGTTACAAGTACAGAGAGTACGCCAAACTTGCAGAAAAACTGTTTATAGCTGTCTGTCCAATTGAATGTGATGTTAAATCAAAGAGGCCGGAAGATTTGTTGAAGATGGGCAGGGTTGCAATGTTGGAATATCAACGTTTTGCTTGACAAGAAAACTTATCATTATTATAATTAGCTAAAATAGCTAATTTGACTAATATGGAGGCGGTTTTGACGATAAAAAGTGTTAGTTCCACTCAGGCCCAGAATAATTTCGGACAAGTTCTGGATGATGTCACGCAAAACCATACCCGCTACATTGTAGAGCGGCGTGGAAATCCTAACGCTGTTATTCTCAGCTTTGATGACTTTTCAAAGATTCTGAACGATGCAAAGGAGCGTCAGGAAATGGGGTCAATCATCAGAGAACTTCAGCCGGAGTATGGAATCGGCCAGGTAGTAAGCATTAAATCAAGGGTAAAATAGCCCTTTTCATTAAGAACATGGCAACAGAAACAAAAACAAATAGAATCCCCGCCGTGCAAATGCGGTTACCCACAATACCGGGAAACGGCGTAGATTTAATCGAAGGTAAAAACGGGAACGGCTTCAGCGATCCTAACTTCTCCAAAAATAAAAAGCTGCCGATCCACAGGTGGGTTCCGTGGATTGCAGGATTTTCGAGTGATTTTGTTAAGAGCGCCTTGGACGGATTTCTCAGGAAAAAAGGAACGGTCTTAGACCCTTTTTGCGGTGTCGGTACAACTATCGTTGAAGCTATCCTTGGCGGACATAATGCCATTGGATTTGAAATAAATCCGTACGCTGTTCTCGCCAGTCGCGCTAAGGCAAATGCCTACGACATCGACATCGATGAATTTACTTCGACAATCGAAGACCTCCGGCAGTTTTATAAAGGGAAGATTTCATCGAACTATAAGCCGCAAAGTAGCCCGCCTCATGGATTTAAAACCAGGGCGTGTTTCTATAATCCACGTGTACTTCAGAAGGTTTTGATCGTGCAGGACTTTATTTCTACTATCGATGACGAAAATATCCGCGATCTGTTCCGGCTTGCCTTTGCTTCGACAATGATAAGTTATTCCAACTATTCCTATGAGCCAAGCCTCGGCAGACGCGTCAGCGCGGGACGGGATGAAATCCACGACTTTCCTGTGGCAAAGGCGATTACGGATAAACTCATTGACATGGCGGAAGATATCGTTTGGGCGCAGGAACAGAGGGATCATAATAATCTGGATATACAAATCATCAACGACTCTTTTTTTCATTGTGAAAAGCATCTCTTGCCTGCCTCTGTGGATCTGGTCATTACATCACCGCCTTACCTGAACAACTACCACTACAACCGGAATACGCGGCCACAGCTTTACTGGTTGGGGTTGGCACATTCCCCGGACGATTTCAAAAAACTTGAGGACATGAACTTCGGCAAGTTCTGGCAGACTGTCCGTGATCAAGACCTCTTGGACTTATCCTTCTCCTTGCCTGATACGGACATTGAGAAACGACTGCAGGCGCTTAGAAAACTGAATAAGGGGAAAGGTTCTTATGGCGGAAACGGCTGGGCTAACTATGCGGCTGCATATTTTAATGACTGTCGCAAATTCGCAGAAGGCATCAATTATGTATTGAAGCGCGGAGGTGCGGCGCTGGTTGTCATCGGCAATAGCATACTGCAGGGCATGATGATTCCTACCGATGAATACTTCGGGAAGATTGCTGAGTCTACAGGACTGGAATTGATGAAGATCGATATTCCCCGTGCCACCCGCGTCGGCAACAGCATAATCCAGTCCGATGTGAGGGTGGGCAAAGCCAAATCTTCCCATCAGCTTTATGAGGCTGTGGTAGTTTTAAGAAAACCGTAATCCACGGTTTCTTTCATGCCGACTTGGCCGGCATCTTTCTTAAGAACAAACCCCTTAATCCCCCTTTGGTAAGGGGGAATCAGAAGGATTCTTCAATGCATTTCTGATTTTAGCTGTTACTCTTTTTAAATCCGGTGATCTTCCTCTGAGTCTCTCAGCCCATGCTCTGCCGGGATGGAGTATATCCCACTCTGATTTGGCCTGATCATACCTCCCGGAGCCAGGATCATGATTGCCGAACCCGTCAACGACTGTATTCCAGAGCGGCCTGTATTTTCTGATCAATGCAGCTTCTACAATCGTAATCATAATGCTTTCTTCGCCTTTTAGGATAATAAACCGGCATTTAAAGTCCTTAATATTCAAGCCAGCGCATTGTTTTATGCTTCTTGCGTGTTCGCTCAATCTCTGGGACAGGGTGGCGTCGTCTTCGCTTCCTTCTCGTGCAGTCCGCCATCCCTTCGGTACGGCCTTACCAACATAGATCGGCTGGGTGCATTCAGTAATGTTAACGCAAGAAATTTTCTTGTACAGGTCAAAATTTCCCAAATAATAAAGGCTGTACACTCCTGTGCCGATGAAAGATTCCGGGGGCGGCAAATGATATGCGGGGGTCTGATTCAGAAAGGTTATCGACTCGTTTATTATGGCGTGAACCTTAGGCGATTTGAAAATATGCCTGGTCGGATTGAACTCCATTTGAAGCTTATAGTACTACATGACCGGCTCGCGAAACAAGAAGAACTTTTCAATTTCGGTTTTCCGGATTTAGTGTTTGACACTATCTATAAAGCATTCTTGCCTTGATTTTCTCAGGCTGTTTCGTGTTTTATATTGCTAACTGATAATCCAAGGAGGATTTTATGTCGGATATAAAGAAAATGTACAAGACCATTATGGAAGATCATTTCCCCGGGGAGATGGTGATAAAGTTTGGTGACCGGACATTGATATACAAAAAGAAAA
>JAGVOC010000182.1 GCA_020052975.1 Desulfobacterales bacterium
AAATGGTGGACGTAATCGGCAACTATTCGAACTTTTATATACTAAACCAACTAGAAAGGGCCATAAGAACTGTTGCCTAATCCAAAAACTCTTGGGGCTATATAAAACTCAACTTTGCGCATTCTCGATCTAAAATGGACTTCTCCGAAGCAGATAATGTTTTTCCATGCCAATCTTCAATAACTGAACGTCTCAAATCATCCAGTAGCGAAAATTGCAACTCGTGAGATATTCCCTTTGGAATAACGAATAATTCCCGCAAAATTACTCGCCAATGCTCTTCCGTCTTTTTACGATACAATTCGGGACTTATAAACCAGTGGTCTGTACCACGTATCATCCATTGTTCGACCATGTTTAATATATCGAAGGGATTTCTTAGACGGCTTAGATATTTATGAATATACTTAGTATCTTCTGCCTTTCCGTGAATGACAATTTTTGATGTTTTCTCTTTATCATCCGGATACACACCTAAAATCGCGAAAACCCTCTTCGTCATATTTACGTCCCGAACATAAAAAGAACCGAGCCCAGAGAGGCACACCGGTAGTACAACATCAATTGAAAGAATTACAGGCTCTAAAGAATCTTTTGATTCGTCATAGATACTCAATTCGATTTCGCGAAGATGTTCATTCTTAAGTTCAGTGATAACAAACCGAGTATCATCAAGCTGTCTTCTAATGAAAGAAGTCACGGGATCGGTATAATTAAGGGTCTTAAAACTCATGTCTTTGGAGCTGAGCGAGGAAAGCCTTTTATTGACCATCTCCATAAGTCTTTCGTTTCTCATCCTCATGTATTCCGAAATACTTTCTTCAGACTGATTCAGGTCGCACTCCATCCGCACAACTTCTCTGCAAATTGATCTATAGATCTGCTGTATAAGCGCATCGGGAGTATCTAGGTTCTTTTTTGCCTCGAATATTGAAAATATTTTTTCGTGCTCTGTGCAAAAACCTGGAAAAACAGATGCCTGGGCAAGACCCTTTTCAGCTAAGACAACCCGACCCAGCTCGAAATCAAACTGCGGAGTGAAAACTTTCGAATTCGTTGAGACGACCCTTAGAGCGCCCAATTTTTGTATGCTGTGAGATTTAATACTCTTTTTTGCGCAACCTCGAAACATGCATTTCTTGCTGTTACTCCAAGAATTTAGTTTTCTCCCCACAAATCCATAAAGCATTCTTCTTCTTTCTGACTCATTCAGAAAGATGACATGACGATCTTCCTGAAAAGAAAGGATCACTTCATCCAATATTTCATCGATTATGTCTAATAATTTTGGTTCCATCGCAATATCCCGTTTTACAAATCAGTAAATAGATTTTCAGAGATTACCCGACGACCGCCGCGACAAACACCTGGCCGTCATATTTCTCTTGTCTTTCATTTCATAAAGCCCTTTGTTCCTATTTGTACTCCCATGGCTTCCCATTGCCTGATCTTCTTGATTCCCGATTTGACAATCTTGATGAGTTCACGAGCTTCTCGTTCTGACACTCGGTCCCGCGGAGTCATGGGTGCCAGCCGGTCATCTACGTCAACATATAGGGCAGCCATGCGCTTAGATGCGATGGGAATGATTGCGTCCTCGGGGAGTTCTTCAATATCGCCATGCGAAAATAGCACAGCCCATTGCGTGCGTTTTATTTTCCGCTTATGATCACGAAACGCTGCATCAAACTCCTCCCTCGGTATGAAGCCCGTAAACAGATCGGCGGCCAACTGTGACTTTGAAATCTCTTCAAGCGCAGTAAAGGCGAGAGCGTACGCACGCGGAAAGCTGCCTCGCTCGACCAACAGAGTCGCCTCTCCTAATAAGTCAGAGGCATTGTTCAGACACGCACGATAGGTTTCAAGAAGGTTCGGCTCAATACGCATTGACAACTGGCTTCCATCCATTACAGGCTTTTTTTAATATTTTTCCCTGATGATTTTATAGCGGTGTTGGCTCTAAATAAAATCGAACCCCCAATTACCATTCGATACGACTCAAAAAGGGTTTGCTTTTCTTTGCAATTTTGTTGATCCAATCAGCCCTGTTACTCGCATAAATAAACCGGCTGGTTTTGTCAATCAATCTTCGGTTGGCCTCTCTTACTAAGAATTTCTGATCGATTACATTATTGCCATTGGAAACTGGTGTCCAACTACCGAAAATGGCCAGCTTGCGGGAGACTGGAAACGTCAGTTCAGATTTATCCGTACGAAGTCCATAACAATCGAAAAAGAACGCGGGATTATCGGACGTTAGAAAGCACTCATCGTCTTGAGCTTGGACAAAACGCCAATGCATTTCGTATATAGCTTTAATAATGTTTTCGCTGGGCCAAGGACTCCTTATTTGTTTACGCACATTGCTTGGCGTTTGCAACTCGTACTTCGCTTCCACGATATCTGTATCTGTTAAATATTTATTAGCTTGCAGTGCCGATATTTTGTCCGCACTTTGAAGCTCGCGAATTTTGTTGCGCAGGTCAGAAGTTATCTCTTTTAGAACCTCAGGCACCATCGCCTCGCCTTTGGCGCGATGATATGGAACTCGTTTGATCATTGTTGCGATGTAAATAGACAGATGAACTTTTTCTTCAACTGTCAAAGAAATATTTCCTGATCGAAGTTTTTCCAATACACAATTTCCGGGACGTTCAACTACCTCATTTAATGATGCTTCTGTCTCTGCATCATAAAATGTTCTTTGTTGGGCTATTTTTACAATTGATAATCTCTTATTTGAAAATGTGTATGTCTTTTTATCGAATTGCCAAAGTGCATTTGGGCACGTCGAATTAGTAAATCCCTTAAGATATTTTTGAGGAATATAATGACTGCCCATCGTCTCTCGGGTTTAACGACCTATTATGAAAGTATTGTAAAAATGTGCTTCGAATTTCGCCCGATAAACAGAACCTGGATTATTGAGCTCGATAAAAAATTTCTTTACTGCATAAACAAAATCATCCAGTAAACATTGTGGGTCAACCCTTATGGAACCGCTTGATTCGTCAATGTAGTTGCCAGTTGCATGAAACTCAAAGCCACCGTCTTTAACGTATGCGGCATGCGCCAATCCATTTCTCACTGATTTCCAAAGCCATTTTCTATAGGTCGAGTATTGTTGAGGTTTGGTAGTAGAAGCATTCGTCCAAATCGGATTCATGAACTTGAAAAATTCATCAAAACTTCGCCCTGAAGCCGCTGAGTTTGTTAAGAAATGACCAAGTGCCTCAATAGAACATGTCAGAGCGTTGCCCCAAATAAGTAAGTCGAAGCGATCCGGATCCTTTCCAAAGTCAGCCAAAGTAGCCAACAGTGGGTTAATGATTGCGAACTCAAAACGCTTTTCCAGATATTCAACAGTTCCCGGATATACTAGCCTTTGTAAGTTGCCACTTTGCCGGTCATAATCAATAAAAAGCTCAAATTCTAAGCCCTGAATCGTTACCCTACCCATGATTAATCAGTATCAGCCGGATTGATTGATAAACGATTACCTTTACGTCTATGGTCAAAAGCATCTTGAAAATGTGCGGTCACTTTCGTGTTTTGGGTGCAACCAGTTGCCACGAGTAGCGCTGGCAACACTAAAATCACTGCGCCCAAGAAAATCGTTTTCCATGACATTTTTGAGAAACCTTTCATTGCGGCCTACCGATCAATTCTACCCTTAAATAAAATGAACGATCAGATAACAAGAGAAAGTGATGGGCTCATCCTTCGAGGAAGCGAATTAATTTCTTTTTTAGCGCTTCCATATCCTTCAGTTCGCACTCCCAAACGATCATTAATTCGAAGCCCTGATTGTTCAGCTTTTCGTAGTTATTCTTGTCGCGCTCTTTATTGCTAGCAAGTTTAGTTTGCCAGTAGTCTACATTTGTAGATGGTAAACGATCTCCCCGTTTGCAATTATGCCCATGCCAAAAGCAGCCATTCACGAATATGACTTTCTTACGGCGAGGAAAAACAATATCGGGCTTACCCGGCAGCTTGGAATAGTGTAAACGATATCTGAAACCTAGAGAAAAAAGGAGCTGCCGGACTGCAAGCTCTGGGGCGGTATCAGTCGAACGAACGCGACGCATCACAGCGCTTCGGTCCATCGGTTCTTTCTTAGTCTTCCTCATTGCCATTGTTGCCGCCGACGCTGTCGTACCTTCGCTCCGCAAGCCACTCAAGACGCTTGGCTTGTGTCATCAGAGTCTTTCGAAGTCCTTTGCTCACAAGTCGCTCGCTGATAACCTGAGCAAGGCGGGCAAGTATCAATGCTCTGCGAGCTATTCGAAAGTCCGGGTGCTTGCGAATCTTGTGGACCTCATTTGAGACTATACAACCCCGCAGCGACTCTGGAATGTCAATTGTTAAAGTTGGAAGAGCTGGGTCTTTCTCATTCAGTATTGCTTTGAACTCCGATTCTTCGATTGCCTTCTGAAAGATGGTGTATTCAAGAGCATTTAACGTATCACATGCCTCACGATATTTTTCAGGTTCTGTAGAATTCTTCGTTCCCTCGAAATTTATTAAGGGCCAAACTTCTATTTCATAGACTTCGAACGGGTCAAGCACAGACATTGCTACAGCATCAGTCCTTTGATTGGTTAGATGCCGACGGATTCTTGTCCGCAACTTCTCATTAGTCTGACCAACGTAGATGGGCTCCCCATCATAATCATAAAAAGCATAAACGCCGTACTTGAAATTCCCGACTTTTTGCCCCTCGAATTCTGTATCGAGGAATGTGGTCAGGTTTTTTCTTAGCTCATGAGTCTCAAAAGGCGGCTGATTGATGTCGTCATCGAGCATCAAGCAACCGCCAGGCGCTGTCGATTTGCCGCCAATATAGGCTCTAACAAGTTGCTGGCCAAGTGCCGAACAACGGGAACGGCGACACCGTCACCTGCCAGATGATAAGCATCATTGTAGTTCGAAGGTAAGCTATAGCTATCGGGCAGACCCATAAGGCGCGCAGCTTCTCTCGTCGAAACGAGGCGGGACCGTATTTTTCTCCCTTCCACCACAATGATCGTTTGGCGACTAGAGCCGCCTGCTGGTGTACGCAAACATCCAGCGATGTCGTCAAATCTTACCTCGGCCCGAACAATGCCTCCGCGCGTCCGACGATAAATTGCCCCAACCACGCGTCTGCCAGTTTTTTTCGCTTTTTTGACCTTTTCTAAATTAACTTCTGTCATCATGCTAAGAAGTCTTTTTGTCTCGGCAGCAGTATTCCATTTAACGCCTTGGGGTATTTCCTCGATGATATCCGCAAGAGTCTGATTCCGAGCGCTACGCGGATATGGCAGGTTCCACCACATCCATTTTGAAGCGGCACGAGATGATATACCAAGATGTGCTTCGATCAGGGCTCGTGGATGCCACTCTGGATTAGACCCAGCAAGTACCATGCTGGACGGGATATTAAGATCGGGATGCACCCCTAATACAAATAATCTCGGGCGACTTTGCGGAACAAAATGAACGGCATCAACGACTACTGCGCCGAAGCGGTAATTGGATCCTGAAAAGGCTGAGGCAATTGCCGAAAAATCTTTACCCTGATGACTCGTTATTGCGCCATAGACATTTTCAATTACTATCGTTTTTGGCCCTCGCCCCTCTTTGTTAAGGGAACGCATGAGTTCCCAGAATGGCCAGAAGGTGCCGCTGCGTTCAGCTCGAATACCGGCACCCGCACCTGCCAGCGATAAATCCTGACATGGAAACGAAGCCCAGGCTAGGTCTGCACGAGATGGAATATCAGAGGGTGAAAGAGAGCCGATGTCCGCAAGAAGCAGGTCATCTGCCCCCCAATTCAAGGTGTATGAAGCAGCTTTCTTCTTATCGATATCATTTGCGATGAGACATTTCCATCGCTTGCCGAGACCGGCTCTAGCCATCCCCCCGCCCGCAAAAAACTCGTAATACGACGGCACCCCGCGGCCTCCTCATTTCGTAATCTTACCTAGCTCTCCATCCCGTTCGAACAAAAAAGATAGATTTAACTCTCTAATGGCCTGATAAACCTAAGGCTTGAAGCAATTGGCTTTGATTCGATAGAGTCTCGGTTTAAAAAAAACATACTACCCGCGCTCTTAGCCCTTTATATAGGGTCTTGCGTCCAACAGAGGTTGAAATCGCGAAGATATTCTTCGATATCTCCCCCAAGCTTAAAATCGCTACCATTGGGACAAAGTTCGACAACGACTTCATGCCTACCTCCATATTTCAACGCACAATCATGGTCATCCTATTGCAAGGGCAAGGAAAGGTCAAAAAAAGGGCCGCCGGAGATTCCGACGGCCCCCAGTGACAGTGGGGTGGTGCGCATATTATCATTACATGGAAGGCTTTACATCGTACAAAGGTTGTATTTTGACCCGTAAAAATCTTATCTATCGACAGTGATTACTATTTTCAAATTATTTAGTCTCACCCCGCGTTAAATCAGAGAATTTATCCCATCCTTCGAACATTTCACTACAAATAATACCCTCGTCGTTTAAGTAGAACCCTCTGAAGTACGCATTGTTTCCTCTAAAAAGCTCATGGTAGTCGTCCAAATTCGCCGAGATTAATACTTCAAGCTTCGGTTCGACATTTACCGATAGCTCTGTTAAAAATCCTTCCCACTCGTAATCTTTCTCTTCGTCAAATTCAGATAGAATTTCTCCATTGTCATCCCATTTAGCCATCCAAGTTCCCAGAACGTCGAGCACATCATTCCATTCATAGTATTTCAGCAAACGAGCAACATCCTCTCCACGTGGTTTTAATCCACAGCGCTCAAATTGCAACGTTATTGATGCTAAAATTGCCGTCTGGATTAAAGACGCGACTGAATATTTGTTATAGGACTCGCGCTGGATCATATTGTAAGCGGTCTCGCCATTATCCTGTTTGTCTAATCCTGCAAGGTGTTGACAGGCTGCTATATATGTATCTCTGTTTGGAAACATCACTTGGCAAATTGTTGAGTAGGAGTGATATACAAATGGTATGTCGCGCTCAATGTAATTGAAGAGATAGCTATTTAAATCCTGAAATCCTTGATGATAGGGTTTGTGAGTGCTAAGAATTCTAAGAGGCATCCCGAACGGAGCACTTTCTAATATGTAATCGTATAAAGCTTCATTTACTGCATTAATTGATTTGTCGATGTAGTTCCTCTTTAAATATTCTTCGAAAGATGCAGACAAAACACGCAATCCACTTGTTAGATCATGCGCCTGTTCATCCTCGAAGCCGTAATTTTCCATTAGACTCATCTCAAGATCCACACTAGCACCAGTCAACTTCGTTGGAATGTCAATCTCTGTAGTCCTGAAATCAGGCCGTTTGTTAGCATCAATATTATCTTCTGGTTTGTCTTCCTCGACATCTTCATGCTCTTGATTGGGTTGATTAAGAGCATCCTCGATAACATTGCGAAATGCTGTCCAGCTATTGCATGTCTTTGCTTGCCTTTCGATCCAATCAACTGAAATATCAGCTTCAGCTGCCTGTTCCAAAAGCGGCATTAGTTGCCATTCATTTAAATATGAAAGACGATTACGGAGTATGCCTCTGATATAAAAAAGGCGCCTTAGGTAGGGCTTCTCATCCGACACCTCCTCGACCTTTAATATTCCGCCAACTTTCTTAAAAGCAATCTCAGCGGTTTCTTTAATGACGTTTTTATTCTCATCAAGTCGGATGTACTGTTCTGTAGCGGTGTCGATTGCCTGTAATAGTTTTGCCAGGCCATATTTTTTTAGTAGCTTTTTAAGCGTTTTCTTTCCCTCAACCGTTGCATCTAGGCCTGGTACATTGGAAGCCCAATATTCTGCGACTTTATCGACTTGCACTTGATCTAGATCTTTAAGCTCTTCATGCCAGACCATCATCATTTCCATTTGCTGTCTTCTCTCGTTCAAAAGCTCGGCCTGCTTTTGACTTTTTCTTACAGCTGTATCATCGTCCAGCTCTCGATCACTTTTCCCCAAATTGCAGTCACGACATGAAGTGATCAGATTTATGATGTCGTCAGAACCACCCTTCGAGTGCGGCTTAATATGGTCAACGTGAAGAATCACAGTTGGTGCCGATTTGCCGCAATACTGGCAGGTAAAGGAGTCTCTTTTGAAGACCTCCATCCTCAATTTCTTTGATATTCCCTTACGCTTCATGACATCTAAATCCTTTGACAGAAGAACATGCTCGTGATAGATTTTCCGACTAATGAGCTAAGACCATCAGCTTGGTTGTCTAACCCGAGTAAAGGAGCGATTCGTGGCAAAAGTCAAGTACGAGAATATCATGCAGGACTGGGATGCGCATATGCCTGGTATGGAGGCAAAAATTGAGGATTTCTATAATTTCCTTATTGAAGCATGGAATCAGAAGCAGACCGGCCTCGAAACGGATTGGGAGAATGTTGGCGGTCTATTCGGGAAAAAGAAACGGATGATGAAGATCAAATGGAATAGTTATTGCTGTTATATCGGGGCGGAGAGCTTCGGAACTGATCTTTGCTGTACATGGCAACTATACGATCCGAAATTTAACCGCACAGGAAGTGATTACACCTTGTCTGGCCTATTCAAGTCGGATTTCAATGAAATCAACGAAGTAAGAGCCTTCGCCGCAGTATGTCTCGATTGCGCTCAAAAGGCAGCAGACAAGATTTGCGACGACAATAACCTGGATAAATCCAAGATCAAAAAGCAGAGCAGCGGCGCACTCGGGCCTCTCTAGGTCAGAAAACTATCGGGTTCGTCATTATCGAGAGGCTGCGGCTCAACAGGAAAAGATATTCTTTCATCCATCTTTTTCATGCTTTGGGTGTAACCCGATTCCTTGTTAGCCGCCCGCAGCCTATTTTGGTTTTCTTCCAGTCGCCAGCTTTCATAAAGGTCAAAAGTTCTGAACCTGTGTGGTTCAAGTCCTTTGGTCTTTAAAATCGCCAATTGGGTTTGCAGGCTCGTAATATGCGATATCCCGTTTTCACGTTGCTCGTCTTTTGAAAACCAAGTTGTCACCCTACCATCAATCATGTATTTCCAGTCGAACGGGTCATAGTCCTTAATGTATTTGACGATTAGCTCCGCGTCCTGCCTGTCACAGCGATATATAACGAAGTTCTTGGCGTTCCCGAGGATAATGTCCCTTAATTGCTGGTCGAGTTGAACCAAACTCTGATGAGCGAGAATGAGTGATAGTCCGTATTTCCTGGCTTCGCTCATAATCTCGGCAAAGCTTAGAGTCGCATAGTTTTGAAACTCATCCACGTAAAAATAAAAAGGCTTCCTATCCGATGGCCTTAAATCAACTCTGGACATGGCCGCCATTTGTATTCTCGCAACAAAAAGAGCACCTAAAAGAAAGCTGTTCGTTCTTAGAACTCCTTTTGCGAGATTAATCAGAATTGCTTTCTCATCATCCATGATCTTTCTGAACTCAATCGTTGATTTCTTGGCTGAGAGCATGAGCCGGATTCTAGGGTCAGAAGTAAAAGACGAAACCTTGTTCAACGTAGATTCGATATTTGAGACTCTGTCGTTCTCAGTCCACTTGTTAAATCGATTCTCCCAAAACGAGGCAACAGCTTCATAAGTGACGAATCTCATCTTTTCCTGCCTGAACTGTTCATTGGTAAGAAGTGGTTCGATGTCAAGCATTGTCCCGCCGGATTCAATCAGGGTCAGCACGGAGTTTCTAAGAATTTCAATAAGCCTGGGCGTTGTGTCGTCTGACAGATTCCAAATTTTTCTGAAAACATCGACTAATTCCAGTGTCTGGGTATAGGGATCAATTCCGTCTTGCTGTTCGAGAGGATTGAAGCCAATGATATTGTCAGGATCGGTCATTTCGACCAGGACAACTCGGTGAAAATCCTCCAGGTTTCCAACGATGTCATTTACTAGATCGCCGTGAGGATCTATAACCCCGCAGCCATTTCCCGCCTTAATATCTTCCAAAATCCAATTTGCAAGCCCCTTAGACTTGCCAACCCCTGAACTGCCCAGGACATAGACGTGGGTGGACCTGTCCTCTTCGGGCAAATAAAAACCGGCTAGCTCGCCGGAATCGTCATATGTAATACCAAGTTTAAGTGCTGAATTCATAATTTTCTTGACAATGAATTTCTGAATTGTATCATTACGTCTCTTGATCCTCGACAATCTTACTCCAGAAGTTCTTAAGAAAGAAGTTCTATGAACATTTTAGGTGTTAATGGCTGGTTCACCAGAAGTCATGACGCTTCTGCTGCCCTGATAAGCGATAATCGGTTAATCGCCTTTATTGAAGAAGAAAGACTAACAAGGCATAAACATGCATTTGAACAACTTCCTCATCGAGCTATCGACTTTTGTCTAAGAGAGGCCAATTTAACGTTAGATGATATAGATTTTTTCTCCATTGGCTGGGATTACTTAAAGAAATATAAGCTCAGAAATATCCCAATTCCCAGACAGGCGAACAAACTCATAGATCTATATCTACCCAGAGAACTTTTCACGAGAAAAGTTGACCCCAAGTTAAGAATTGTAGACCATCATCGTGCTCATGCGACAGCAGCATTTCAGATGTCTGGTTTCGATGAGAGTGCCGTAATGGTGTTAGATGGACAGGGAGAATATTGTTCAATTTCTCTTTGGCTAGCAGCTAACAATGAACTCAAGCAGATTCTAACTTTACCTGTTCATTCTTCTCTAGGTTATTTCTACGAAGCCGTGAGTGTTTATTTGGGCTTTAGTCCACTGTCGAGTGGTAAAACCATGGGTTTATCGGCATATGGAAAAGAAGTTTATCCAATTACATCTGTGGTCTGTCACGAGGATGGTTTTAATTTTAAATGCATGAGCGAGAGTAATTATTCGATGGGTAAGCTAGATGATCAAGAGCTACTACTTGGACATTGGCGGAAAGAATTTCTTAGTAATTTAAACTTTCCTCCCGCCGCGGGTTCCGCAGTCCTTGATAAATGTTTCTCCGTAGAAGAAGCAAATATTGCATTATCCGGCCAGACAATTGTTGAAAAATGTGTTCTTCATTTGGCTTCGATATTGAAAACTAAAAGTAAAACAAACAATCTATGTTTAGCTGGAGGCACAGCCCTAAATTGCTGTGTAAATACCTCTCTTGTAACAAGTGGCTTTTTCCAAAACGTTCATGTATCTCCAATCATTAATGATGCCGGGGTTAGTTTAGGGTCAGCACTTCATGTTGCCATGACAGAATCTAATTACAAGACTCCTTTTGAATGGAGTGTTTATAGCGGTCCTTCCTATTCAAACGAGCAGGCTTCAAATACTTTATCCAAGTACAAAATTGATCATAGGCAAATTGACCAGCCGCATAAGACGGCAGCAAGTTTGCTGGCACAAGGAAAAATACTAGGTTGGTTTCAAGGAAAATCTGAAATGGGGCCAAGAGCCCTCGGAAACAGAAGCATACTCGCTGATGCCCGCATATCAGATATGAGAGATAGAGTAAATAGAATAAAAATTAGAGAACGGTGGCGGCCATTTGCTCCAAGTGTTTTAGAGGAAGATGCTAAAAATTATTTTTCTGAATCCTGGGATTCTCCTTTTATGTTGTTTACATATGGCATCAAACCTAAATACCGCCAATTGATTCCCGCTGTATGCCACATAGATAACAGTTCTCGACCTCAGACTGTAAGCAAGAGTCACAATTTTCAATTTTGGTTACTTCTGCAAGAGTTTAAAAAAATCACCAGTATATCTGCTGTTTTGAATACTTCATTTAATGATAGTTCGGAACCCATCGTTTGTTCACCGGAAGATGCTGCAAAAATGTTTCTACGATCAAATTTGGATGCACTTATTATTGGTAACATGTTGGCGACAAAAACCTCGGGTTGAAACGTTGGCGAATATGGAATCATCACTTATCATGATTAAACCAGACGCCTATCAACGAGATCTAGTGCCAAAAATAAAGAATGCAATTTTTGATCTTGAATTAACAATCACAAGAACAAAAAAGATTTCCTTAGATAGATGGGACATATTAGAATTGTGGCCAAAGATTCATACTCTTTGGGGTTGGCTGTCGAGTCAGCAATATATTGTTGGTCACACGTTAGAAGTTTGGGAAATATGCGGTGAAGATGCCGTAGAAAAAATATGCCACTTGAAAAAACAGCTTAGAGAAATTTACTGCGATCCAAAAGATGCCGTTCATACCTTAATCCACGCACCAGATTCTAGTGCCGATTTTTTCCGAGAGAGAAAACTCTTATTTGATATTTTAAGAATTAGACTCTAATGGACCAACAAACCTACATAAATAACGTATTAGATAATGAGGAGTTTTTATCTCTGAGGAAGGCTAAATTATCCATTGTTGTGACGGGATCTAGCGCAGGAATAGGCAACGATACTTTTAGCGATTGGGATTTTAAAATTTTTGTTGACAATTACGGTTTTCACCAATTCGAAGAAACATTTGGGGGTAAGTTTGCATTAGAAGATAACGATCATGAACCACCATGTTTCGTTCTTGTGCGACCTATTTCTTTTCTAAATCAGGAATTTTTAGAAAATCAGCCAATTGCATTATGGATTTACCAAAACTCAAAAGTTCTTAGGGATGATAATAACCAATTACGTGATTTTCTTGGATATCAACAAGAGACTTTTGATACGGCTTTAGAAAAATTAATTCATAGCAAGTATTTGCGGTTACGCTGCAGACGACATGCGTTAGATAACTCGATAAAGAGAGGAGATGATTTAACAGTTGAGCTACTAAAAGCAGATGTGGTCATTCATGGCTTTGAGTTATTGCATTTGATCAATGGAAAGCCCTTTCCATATCCGAAGTGGCTCTTGTTGTCAGCTAAGTATAACTTCATAGAAACACACGAAGAGCTGTTGCTTATAGCTGGTAGTTTAATCTCGTCGTCCGCTGATTCCCAAATTATTCAGGCTTCACGTAACTATGTTGATATTATTATTGGACTTATGGTTGATAAGGGATATGATGCCGATCTTCTTAAATCTTGGTGGTTTAATATTTAGAGTAATTTACTAATTCTACTTTACACTCCAATTCTTTAATCATGTCTACTAAATAACTGTAATAATTTCTAACAAATGCGGGATTATTTAACAAAATAGGAGTTCTTAAATATTTTTCATTACATTGATTGGTGACGACTTCAATAACGCTTCCCAAATTTACATCTATTAAGATCACCTTATCTGGGGAAAATTTCTCAGCACTACTGATAAGCTGATTGTATCTTTCTTCATTACCTATTGCTTTTAAATATGCTAAGACGGAAATACGACATCTGTCTAATACGACAATAAATCCTGAGGATTTTAATTCAACAGCTTTTTTTTCCAAATCAATAAATTTCTTAAAGTACCAGAACTCAATATCGTGTATTTCTTCATCATTTTTGAGATGATCTGGCTCTGGAAAATAGTAAGCTCCCAGAGAAAAGGCGAGCTGTTTTGCGAAAGTAGTTTTTCCAGAATGCCAAATACCTTCAACCACGATAATTTTACCAATCATCTTATAAGTGATCCTCTCTTCTTATCCTTCTGATTCTCTGAGTGACAGTATTTGAGTTTACAAATCTACTTTCTGTTAGCCACAGAGGCTTGGGAATTCTGTCAATAGATAAGATTCTAGCTGTGCCAGGAAGATTTGATGTTATTGTAAATTTATCATGTCTTTTTCGTTTGACCGTTCTCAAATACACCTCAGCTAACTTCTCTATCAAAACATCCCATGAATAATTTTTCATCATCATATTATTCAAATTTTTGCCCATTATGTGTGCTTCCGTTGGATTGTTAAGTAACCAAGTTATCTTATTAGTAAACGAACTTAATGAGTCAGCTATTAGGAAATCTTGTTCATTTATATATCCCCTCACTGCTAGCCGAGTTGCAACAATAGGAAGAGAGTGATTGGCATAGGTTAGTAACTTCACTTTCATGCCTGACCCTTGAAATAAGGGTGCGATGCCCACAGTTGCTTTATCTAGAATCATGCCTATGTCATCAATCTCACCCATCATTTCAATCCCAGCCCGTTGTTTGCGTGCCAATTCAGGTGGGGTTCTTCCAATAAAGATAAAAAGAGCGTTAGGAAAAACATCTAATGTACCTGGGGCAATAACATCTATAATTTTATTGGCAGCATCAAAATTGGGTCCGTAAAATAAATTTCCGAGAAAAATCACTTTTTGTTCATTTCTCATCTCCGTAGAGCTTGAACGTGGGTCAATTCCGTTAGGTATGTGATGAAGCTTCTCCTCCTTTATTCCCAATTTAACGAGATGCTCGTAATCATAAGAAGACATACAAATGATTTCATCACAGCATAAACTTGTTACATATTGCAGTACTTTCGCTTCGTATATTTCCTGCTGACCTTTACCCATGCTTTCGAGCAAATGAAAGTCAACATCATGCATATCGCAAATTAAGGGTATGTCCAATTGCTCTGCAATATAGCTACCATAGGAGAGCACAACAATATGTGAATTACATACATGTAATACATCAATCTTGTCTTCACGTAAAATTTTTATGACTTGCTTTATCCGGTCATCGTACAACCATTCAGCTGGAAACAATGTAAAGTCAAGATTTTCCTTATTTAGATCTTCGTCTGTAGTCCAGCCGCGATCTCCCAAGTAGAACCTGACCGAAATTTGCCCTTCTGCTTTAGCCCTTTGAAGATGCTTAGCTACATGATAAGCCCTGTAAGTAACTCCATCTTTGGGTGGCAAAGAGAGGCCATCAAATAAGAGACCTATTCGCATAGTTCACAATGCTGTTTCATCAATTTGCAGTTATTTTTGGTTTTACACGGATGAGAACTATCGTAAAATTCATTATGTAATTTAGCGCCCGCTTCGTTAATTTCGACGAGAATTTGCTTGCTGGGGGAAAATATATAAAAACGTCCATCCATAACCCCACAAATAACACCGCTTTTTTTGTTTTGGTCATTCACAATTATTCCCGCTAGTATTTTATATTCTGACTTTTTAGATTATGTTTATATTCTGTGGCAAAAGGGGTGGTAGTTTAACCTGTAGCACAATCTATGTCAATCAGATTTTTAAAGCTCATCTTATTTGCTAAAGGAAATTATGCGTCACCCAAAGGGCAGCTCATTGAAAGCAATCCAAAGGAACTAATTTGGAAAATGTTCTTCTTATCGGAGGTATG
>JAGVOC010000019.1 GCA_020052975.1 Desulfobacterales bacterium
ACTGTAATCTACCTTAAATATCCTTCCAATCTCCATCCCCTTCAGTCCCCCGATCCTGTATAGCAGATCCATTGCAACCGCACGCAGCCGATGCCTCGGTTTCTTGATTGATTCAAACGGCTCTCCGGATTCTTTCTCCAGTGCCCCAATTAGAATAAATAGGGACACATCCCATTTTAGGGGGCTTCCTTATTATTACAGTCTCGATGCAAAAAAGGGGATGTGTCCCTATTTATTTATTTATTCAATACGTGTCGCTTTATACTGGTATCTTTGGCCATATATTCCCGGGTCTATAAATTTCTTCTCATAATAATGATTCTCACAACTTGGTTTATTACCGGTTCTTGAAAGAATATAGCACAGCAGGGAATTACTTGAAAGCACATATTGTGGAAAAAATTTCTGATGAAAGGTTAGTGACAAATACGGGATAGTGCCTCGTCATGAACTTTTGACAGTAACAATAAAGACATAATTGCACCGATGAGCGCAAAGAACATGTCAGACTGCGTATCCCATACATATCCCTGAGTACCCAGAAAAGCCTCTGCTCCTGATCCCGTCAATATAGCTACCCACCATTCAATTAATTCATAAAAAGCGCTTATTGCAAGACAAATACAGACTATAATGAAGGAAAGCAACTTCCCCTGCTTCAACGACGATTTCCTTATGAGAATCTCCCGCGCTATTATCGCAGGAACAAATCCCTGTGCAAAATGACCGATTTTGTCATAATCATTACGACTCATATCGAACACATCCCTTGACCAGTTGCATAATGGCACTTCTGCATAAGTATAGTGGCCGCCAATCATCAAAATTATAGCGTGTATGAGAATAAGCCAGTAGGCTAAGCTTGTGAACCGGAATTTCCTGATAGTCAATGCAAGGATTAGTATCCCCAATATTGCCGGTAAAACTTCGAGAAACCATGTGAAGTAATCATGTGGGTGTATCGCAGACCAGATCAGTACAAGAAAAAAAACCAGTAGCCACAAATAAATCAACTCCCGCTGAGTAACCAGTTCTCTGCCCATAATTAGGTATCCTTATAGTATAGTCCGGATGTAATGTGCACCATTATATCAGGTTTAAGCGGGGAGTATTTACAGAAAATACATCACGCTGCACATTTTGAATGAAAAGAAAACTCTATCACACATTATTCGTAAACAGAGTATGCAATACGGCGAATGATGCAACTCATCAAAGCAATATAACCTTTGCAAAGCAAGTAAATACAGGGGAATACGTCAGCTTATTCACATAATATTCATTTAAGCCTTGATAGCATTGGCCTTACGAAAGTCAATAAATCATGTTACCCGTAAATCCAGTATTGAAGTTGTAACATTTTGAATTTAATGCATATATTTTTTGACTGAAATTTAGGCAGAGTGCTGAGAGCCTTTAAGTTTCAAGCGTTGGCATACGTATAAGCCATTTTGCTGACAGCTTATCAACAGACTTTGTTAACTGGGGAAAATATAATGGTAACTGAGAAGCGTTGCCATTAGACATCTATTCAAACGGCAGGTGCGCACCGGGGCATTCAGGGAGTACAAAAAGATTGTTATTATCTTGGGGGAACTCAGCTATTTAATTAAAATCTTTGTTGTTTCCGAATTTCACCTTTCTGACAATAAGTAAGAACTTAATTGTTTGCGGATAAGTATGTCAAAGAGTTAGGTGGCGGAGGGGGTGAGATTCGAACTCACTGAATGCCTTGATAATAAAGGCTTTACGGGCTATTCCGAAACGACTCCGAAACGACTTCTATTCGTTAGTAGATAAAGGTAAAGGATTGATTCATTAGATTTGTTCCAAGAGTAGAAATTCGAAAGATGATCGACCAGTACAGTTATGAAGTCAATCTCAACATTTAGGATAAATAATATTCCTAAAACTATCACCAGTTTTGCCTCGACCTGCCCACCTATATAGGGACAAATTTCTATGTCACGTGGAATTTTTCATGCGGAGACTTTCACAAACTTACTGTTATTTTTATGCTGACGTGATACCGAAGTTATTTTACAAAAACTGATCTCGATATTCGTCCTTAGATTTTTGGAGAGATGTGCTTATAGCTTACGACAAGTAGTATAGAAAAATGAATTACTTTAACAATCAAGATTTAAAAAAGAGGTGATGACAATATTTCTTACGATGATTCCGGATCGAACTTGTACCCCACACCATAGACTGAATGGATAAGCTTTGCTTTGGGGTCGGCAGCTTCCATCTTTCTCCGCAATTTCTTTATATGGCTGTCGACGGTGCGGTCGCTGACAATGCGTTCGTCCGGGTAGATTTTATCCATAAGCTGCTGTCGTCCGTAAATATGTCCCGGATTAACACTCAGGAATTGCAGCAGTTTGAACTCTACTGCTGTGAGTTCCAGATCGTGTCCGTAGAGTGTAGCCCGGTAGCGGTGCTCGTCGATAACAAGCCCCTGGAAATGAACTGCCTGCCCGTCGTGTGTCCGGCGTAAGACAGCCTTAACCCGTGCGATTACCTCTCTGGGACTGAACGGCTTGCAGATGTAATCATCCGCACCGAGTTCGAGCCCGAGCAAGCGATCGATTTCTTCGATCCTGGCAGTGACCATAATAATAGGCATGCGGGAGAAAGTGCGGATATCTTTGCAGACCTCCATACCGTCCCGACCGGGGAGCATCAGGTCGAGAAGTACCAGCTCTGGTTTGTGAGTCCGAATCCAGGGCACAACTTCTGTGCCGTTCCCGAGGCAAAATGGTACAAACCCTGATGCTTTCAAGTAATCAAAGAGAAGATTCGCGAGTTTCGGTTCGTCTTCTACAACAAGGATATCCCCACTCATGAGTATTGGTCAACAACAGGGAGAATTACTCTAATCAGCACCCCTCCCAACGGTGCCAGATTGGCAACGATGGTTCCGGCATGGGCATCGACGATATTTCTGCAGATTGTCAAACCGAGACCGGCGCCGCCCGTTGTGCGGTTTCGAGACCCTTCCACCCGATAGAGTCTATCGAAGAGTCTGTCCAGTTCGTCCTCCGGAACACCGGGAGCGGAGTCTTCGAAATCAATCGTAGCATTACCGCTGTGGCATGTCAGACGGATAACGAGTTCTCCTCCCGGTTTAGTGTACTTTAAGGAATTATCGAGCAGATTCGCGAAGAGCTGATGCAGACGCTCCCGATCTGCAAACACCGTGATCTCTGATCTCTGTGAAATGTCTGTGCTGAGAGTGATATCTTTACGGGCTAATTCCGCGCGGTAGGATTCCATGGAATCTTTGATAAACTTTGCCAGATCAAGGTTTTCCTTGCGATAGGTCAGCGTGCCGAGGTCAGAGAGCGCAAGCTGGTAAAGATCGTCTACCAAACGATGCAGCCGAAGCACCTCTGCATGGAGAGATCGAATAGCCTCTGGAGTGGTGTTGCGGATCCCTTCAAGGAGAGCCTCAACCTCACCACGCAGTACGGCCAGAGGTGTCCGCAGCTCGTGTGAGATGTCAGCAACCCACTGGCGGCGCGCCTTTTCATTCTTCTCAAGAATCAGCGCCATGGAATTAAAGTCACGCGCAAGCTGCCCCAGTTCATCCGATGAAGAAATCGGGACCCGAATGGTATATTTTCCAGAGGCAAGATAACGGGTTGCTGTGGTCATAGCCTTAATCGGTCGGACGAGACGGTTCGCGAGTGGGAGGGAGAAAATTATAACCACCAACACCATCCCTGATACTGCCAGAATAAGAGCCGATTTTTGCTGTTTTAAAAATTGAAGCTGAGGAGGATTAAGGAATTGTTTTGGCGGCAGGAGCGCTATATAGCCCACAGTCTCTTTATTATGGACGATGGGTCTTAAGTTCACATCCTCCGCTTCTCCAGGGTTTCCAAGGAGTGGTTTCCGCTCTGCATCCAAAACAACCAAGGGCAATCTTGGTCGATGTGCACCTTCCGGAGGTGGTGGAAAAGGCTGAACATCCTTATTCTTATTGAGTTCCCCGAACCTTTTGGGTAAAACATCTCCAGAGTGCGCATTCAACAATCGTTCTATAAAGAATCCCGGGTTCTCCCGGAAATAATCCCAACTTCCATGTTCGGTATAGGCCTGTTCCAGTATTACGGCTATCTGTTTCAGCCTGCTTTCATCCATAGCTTTGAGATACTGGAGGAACCCCCTGTTAATACTCCACTGCATGACGAGGAACATACACAAAAGCGCAAGACAAGTGGCTGCGAGAATTGAGAGAAACAGCCGATGTGTAATACCGAGCTTCATACGTTCTCCTTGCAAGCTTTGTCAATCAGTTATTGACTGCATTTTATTTTATATCACGATGCCAAAAAATGTGGACTATCATTTGAGGTCTCTGCAAATTTCCTTATTTCTTCCTTATTTCATCCTTAGTTGCTTGCTATAGTTCATTAAAAAGCCGGAAATAAATATTCATAATGGAGGGTCTTATGAAAGACAGATTCAGGATTCTCGGGATTATCATCTCGATTGCAGCTATGTTGGTGTCTTGTGGCCAAGTATCAGAAACGGATAGCTCTGGCCCTACTGTTACGATTTTTGCAGGTACAGCAGGGTCTTATGGATCAACGGATGGAACCGGAACCGGGGCACTCTTCACTAGTCCCTCCGGCATCACCACGGATGGAACCAATCTTTATGTTGTGGATTATGGCAACCATACAATCAGGAAGATCGTCATTTCTTCAAAAATGGTTACGACTTTTGCAGGTACGGTAGGGTCTTCCGGATCCGAAGATGGAATCGGTACAACAGCGCGGTTTAATAATCCTTTTGGCATCACCACGGATGGAACCAATCTTTATGTTGTGGATTATGGCAACCATACAATCAGGAAGATCGGCATTTCCTCAAAAGTGGTTTCGACATTGGCAGGTGCGGCAGGGTCTTCCGGATCCGAAGATGGAGTCGGTACAACAGCACGCTTCAATAGCCCTTTCAGCATCACCACGGATGGAACCAACATTTATATTGCGGATTATGGCAACCATACTATTAGAAAGATCGTCATTGCAACGGGCGAGGTTACGACTTTTGCAGGTACAGCAGGGGCTTATGGTTCTGTCGATGGAACAGGAACGGACGCACTCTTCTACTACCCCGCTGGCATCACCACGGATGGAACCAACCTTTATGTTGCAGATACCGGCAACAGTACCGTTAGAAGGGTTGTCATTGCAACAGGAGAGGTTATGACTTTTGCAGGTAAAGCCGAGACGTACGGGTCTGCAAATGGAACAGGAACAAACGCACGTTTCAACGGCCCCTTTGGCATCACCACGGATGGAACCAATCTTTATGTTGCAGATACCGGCAACAGTACCGTTAGAAGGGTTGTCATTGCAACAGGCAAAGTTACGACTTTAGCGGGCAAAGCAGAATATTCCGGGTCCGTCGATGGAACCGGAACAGGCTCACGCTTCAACTATCCACTTGGCATAACTATGGATGGAAGCATCCTTTATGTCGCGGATACCGGCAACAATACCATTCGAAAGATATCTTGGGACTGAGATAGGGAAGTTTAGTGTAAACGAACTATTAATGAAGTCTTGAAATGAAAGGTATGACGTCAATAATGATGGATTGCTATACGGAAAGATAAGCTCATAAAGAAATCTGTCTACTATACCTGAACAGCATTCGGTATCAAGGCAGCATAAATCTGATTCAGGCTTTCACATGGAGCGTAAGGAATCTTCATTGAAAGCTACCCTCTGGAAGTGCAGCACAAAGTTGGAAAGGAGATGATGCTATGAACAGGCACATAATCGGGGCAGCAGCGGTCTTCCTTTTGATCAGTGGGAATGCTTTGGCAACAGTATGGTCTGCGGATGGACCGATTGGTAACCTGGAGAGAGGTTGTCAGGACGAAGGCATGTACATCATGCCGCCGCTGATGCGACCTCCTGGCATGGGCATAATGGAAGGGATTCCGGAGGCTGATCATATCATGTGGAAGCATCTTACGGGCCTTGGACTTGACGAGAAGCAGAGAGAATCAATGAAGGAGGTCAAAAACAGAATAATGAAAGAGACGATTAAGAAGAGGGCAGATTGGCGTATTGCCGGTATCGAATTAAAAGACCTCCTCGATAAAGAGCCTGTGAACATGAAGGTAGTCGAAGCAAAACTGAAGCAGATAGAAACACTAAAGACTGAAACACACCTCTCTCTCATCAGGGCGAGGGAGGAGGTTAAATCAAAATTAACGCCCGAACAGAGAAAAAATTTCAGAGAGATGCTGGAGAAGGAGCCCGGCATGGGGTTTCCCCTGATTGGAGGAATGATGCGCTGTAGTATGAAAATGATGCCTCCGCCCCCTTGCGACAAAAAAGAGGAGATACAACAGGAGATGGAGCACATTCCCTATAAGGCGAAATGACTGCACCTGAGAGGATACCAACCAATGGATACCTTGGTACTGATGTGCCGCCGGAGTAAGGTGCTTTCGAGCCAGAAGGGAAGCTCTCGGAAAGTGAGCCTGCAGGTGTATCGAAAAAACTCCCGAAAAAGATAATGTTTTGTTGAATATAAAACAGGCTTTGGAGCGGCATCGAAATATCTCAGAGAAGGAAGGCTTAAAGGATTGAGCTTCCACCCGGGGCGCTTGGGCTATATCTCCCCCCATTCCCCACCGTTATAGTCCAAGCCCCTTTCTCATAAAACCAGATAATAAGGAGGTGCATGTTAAATGAACAATCCGAGCATGATGAACCGAAATATAATAGGTGCTTTATTAGCATTGGTCACACTTGTTAGCATGACTTCGGGCAATATTTACGCTCAAGATACATATGCGAAAACTATGAGGAAGCCTGTACAATCTGTATCTCTGGACAGCACCTTCCCCCGGTCAAACGCCGGTTCGGCCCGTGACGCCGAAGAAACTCTGTCGGGTGCTATACTGTCTGCGAAAACATATAATGATTTAGGTGTAAAGTATTTAGAAAGAAAAGAATACGATCTTGCCATTTCAGAATTTAACAAAGCGTTAGAGATCGATCCAGTATCTGCAGAGACCTATAACAGTCGTGGTATTACTTATGCTAAAAAAGGCCAGTATGATCTTGCCATATCGGATTTCACAAGGGCCTTGAATATAGAGCCCAATGGTGCTCAACCATACTACAACCGTGGGATTACCTATGCAATCAAAGGTCAATTCGACATAGCTCTTATGGATTTGAATAAGTGTCTGAATCTTGACCCGATCAATGCCGCTGCATATGATGCCCGTGGTAGTATTCTTGCCGGTTTGATATGTTCGGACTGGGGGAAAGCCTGTCAACTTGGAAATTGCGACCATATAAAAGAAGCAGCAAGACTCGGACTCTGCACTAAAGAATGAAAAGAGAACTTTGTCACCGAAAAAGTCTTTTAGTCGAATGTGGAAAAAAGGACAATCAATAAAGTGTCTGTGTATACGGATTCAATGATTAAGTGCTAGAAATGAAATTATTTGTTCTGTAAAAAGCGGGTATCAGGACTCATGATAATGTTTGTGATCTCGGGATGCGCAACCGTCTGGCCGGATTATTTCCAGTCCGAGATATCGGTGTCCACCAATTGGCATGCCCAAATCAAAAACATCTTAATCACTCAGGAAATGGGTTCTCAGGCACTGGCGTCATGGTGGCCAATACTCAACGACCAGTAACTCTGTATTCTGATAGAGCGAGCTATGCCGGGCAATCTCGACTTAAAAAATGCCCGGGCACGCCGTTGCATGGCCAATGCCGATCTCTTTCCGACCCTCGACGCAACGGTACCATCAAGCTTGAGCCGTTGCAACGCAGACAAGGGAACAGTTAAAACAAGTGACCTTTACTCACCGATTGATGATCTTTATTCGTAATTTGTGGATGCTGGACTTGACAAATTCAAATGAACATTTCAAAATAATATTTGAAAATAGCCGACAGCTGACCTTTGGAGGCGAGATGAAGACACCAAGAAAATGTACTGTAAAAACCTGCAAAAACCTGCTTGCTGCGGCAGTTGATGTGTTCGCGGAGAAAGGCTACCGGGATGCTACTATCGCGGAAATCTCCGGGCGGGCCGGGGCAAACATTGCCGCCGTGAATTACCATTTCGGCGACAAAGAAACTCTTTACAGGGAAGCATGGCGATATGCCTTCTCTGAATCCATTAAAGCTCATCCATCAAATGCCGGCGTGAGTGATGATGCACCACCGGAAGAACGACTGAAAGGACAAATAATGGCCCTTTTACATCGGGTCAATGACAAAAAGAACAAAGAGTTTTTGATCGTGCGAAAAGAGTTTGCAAATCCGACAGGGCTTTTGGATGAGATCATGCGAGAGACGCTTCTTCCTCTTCAAAAAAGGGTGCAAGAAGCAATCCATGAGTTACTGGGGCAACAGGCTACGGCTAGGCAGATTCAGTTCTGTGAGATAAGCATCATCAGCCAGTGTATTAATCCGATGGTCTTAAGAAGGGGAGATGATAGGGATACACATCCAGGAATTAAAGATTTGAAGGCTTTTGCTGATCATGTCGTGCAATTTTCGCTGGCTGGAATATACAAAATACAAGAGGAGTTTGGAAAGAAAACATTTTCAAGACGAAACAAGGGGAAAAGACCTCAAAAATGAAAACTATGAGTTTATTAAACAAAACGACTTATATAAGGTATCTTTCGCGTCTTTCATGGATCCCATTGTTCCTGATCATGACTGGATGCGTTACTGTTGGCCCGGATTATGTCAGGCCTGACGCTGCATTATCTACCACATGGCACAGCGAACTTAAAGGTGGACTAATCGCCGGGGAGATGAATCCCCAGACCCTGGCGGCATGGTGGTCCACGCTCAACGATCCTGAACTCTCCAGTATGATCGATCGTGCCGTGTCGGGGAACCTCGATTTGAAGAAGGCCCGGTCTCGGATTCGTGAGGCGCGGGCCCGCCGGGGAATTGCCAAGGCTGATCTATTCCCGACCCTCGATGTATCAGGCTCTGCAACCTGGACTGAAAGCAGCAACGATACCGGGACTAATAGGACCAGCGAAACCAGAGACCTTTATACCGCAGGCTTCGACGCAGGCTGGGAAATTGATATATTTGGCGGTGTTCGCCGCTCGGTAGAGGCTGCTGAGGCAGATATCGGAGCCAGTCAGGAGGATTTACGCGACGTGCTCGTCTCACTCCTCGCTGAAGTGGCACTAAACTACATCGACCTGAGAACG
Organism: Desulfobacterales bacterium; assembly: GCA_020052975.1. The sequence continues at coordinate 9,242 of JAGVOC010000019.1, forward strand.
TTTCAGTCACGCCTGGCTATTGCGGAAGTCAATCTTGAAGCGCAAAACGAAACCTACCAGTTGACCGTATGGCGAAATCAGGCAGGGCTGAGTGATGAACTTGCAGTACAGCAGGCACACTATAACCTTGAGAATACCCGGGCCCAGTTGCCAACCCTGCGTACAGGGAAAGAAGAGGCATTGAATCGCATTGCTGTGTTACTTGGAGAACAACCCGGAAAGGTTCACAGTCTGCTGGAGCAGCAAGTGTCAATGCCAGAGATTTCCCTTAAGCTTGCAATAGGCATACCGGCCGATGTTCTGAGAAATCGGCCGGATGTGCGGAGGGCTGAGCGCGAATTAGCTGCTCAATCAGCGAGGATCGGCATGGCCACTGCAGACCTCTACCCCAGGTTGACCTTAGGCGGTTCCATCGGGTTCGAAACACTGAAAATGAATGCTTCACCCACCTCGCAAACGTGGTCATCCAATGTTGGACCAGGAATCACGTGGGCGATTTTCAGAGCAGGAGCCATTCGTGAGAACATTGAGGTGCAGTCAGCTTCGCAGGAGCAGTACCTGATTGCCTATGAAGCCGCTGTGCTCAATGCCTTGGAGGAGGTTGAAAACGCTCTCGTGGCCTATGCGGAAGAGCAAAACAGAAGGGATACTCTTCAAGAGGCAGCGCAGGCGGCCCAAAAAGCGGTTGAGCTTGCAAAATACAAGTACCAGAGTGGGCTGACTGATTTTAACAATGTACTGGAGGCGCAGCGCTCACTACTCACCTTCCAGGATCAACTGGCCCAGAGCAACGGGACCGTAGCCTCCAACCTGGTCCGCCTGTACAAGGCCCTTGGAGGCGGGTGGGCATCAATGGCTCCCGATGAAAAGAAATAGCTTTGAAATGGAGAAGAGAAATGAAATCGAAGATTGAGCCGGAATCGGATATTACAGAGACCTTGGGAATGCACCACTCCCCTATGTTCAGCAATCGGCTGAAGCAATATCTTGTCATTGCCTTAGTGACAATTTTGGCAGTGGCAGCAGTAATCATATGGAAAAATACGGGCAAGACAACCGCACCTCAATACAAGACCGAGCAGGTTCAGCGCGGAGGGCTTACGGTCATCGTAACTGCTACCGGCACCTTGCAGCCGACGAACACGGTCAGTGTAGGCAGCGAATTATCTGGCTTAATTAAAAGCGTTGAAGTCAACTACAACGATAGAGTAAAAATTGGCCAGGTCCTAGCCAGGCTGGATACCTCAAAACTCGAAGCACAATTAACCCAATCCAAAGCTGCATTGGAGTCAGCAAATGCGACGGTCTTGCAAACTCAGGCTACTGTTGCGGAAACGCGGGCCAAGCTCAGCCAGTTCCAAAAAGTAAAGCAACTGAGCAACGGTAAAGTCCCCTCACAGTCAGAGATGGTTGCTGCAGAAGCCGCTTTCGAACGGGCGAAGGCTGATGCAGCCAGCGCCATAGCCTCTGTCTCTCAGGCCCAGGCTATTCTTCAGGCCAATGAAACAGATATGTCCAAATCGGTCATCCGGTCTCCTATTAGCGGTGTTGTTTTAATGCGAAGCATAGAGCCGGGGCAAACCGTGGCCGCGTCCTTTCAAGCCCCTGTGTTGTTTACTCTTGCCGAAGACCTGAAGCAAATGGAACTGCACGTAAATGTAGACGAGGCAGATGTTGGCAAAGTGCAAGAGGGCCAGAAAGGCACTTTCAGCGTTTCTGCTTATCCGAATCGCACTTTTGAGGCACGGATTACTCAGACCCGCTACGCTTCCACAACGACATCAGGGGTCGTGACCTACGAAACCGTATTGAAAGTCGACAATCCGGATTTGTCCCTTCGGCCAGGAATGACGGCCACTGCAGACATAACAGTAAAGAAAGTCGAAAATGCCATCTTGGCGCCCAGCGCCGCACTTCGTTTTAGTCCGCCCGTACAGCAGGAAGAAAAGTCCTCCACTGGTTTGGTCGGAGCCCTCCTCCCGCGTCCACCCAGCGGAACCCAACAGCGCAATGACACAAGTACCAACGGAAAGCAGCAGAGGGTCTGGATATTAACAAATGGACAACTTTCTCCCGTCTCTATCACAACAGGTGTAACAAGCGGGCTCCTGACGGAAATACTGGCCGGAGATATCCAACCCGGTATGGAGGTGGTAGTCGATAGTATTACGGGCGCCAAATGAAAACCGGTGGCGCGCAAGGAAGAGAAAGTAAATCAGAACAGCACCTTATCGAACTCAGGGGTGTAACCAAAATCTATGGTGAAGGGTATGCATCAATGCAGGCCCTTCAAGGTATTGATTTTCACATCGCTGAGGGTGAGTTTGTGGCGATAATGGGGCCGAGCGGATCTGGAAAATCCACCTGCATGAACATCCTCGGGTGCCTCGATACGCCAACCGCTGGGACTTACCTGTTCAAGGATGTCGATGTCGGCCAACTGACCCGCAATCAACGAGCCCTGCTTCGTCGTTATTATCAGGGGTTCGTATTTCAAGGGTATAACCTCCTGAATCGCACCTCTGCGCTTGAGAACATAGAACTTCCTTTAATCTATCGGGGTGCCCCGGCACACGAGCGGCGAGAGCAGGCACTTAAAGCTATGAATACTGTGGGACTCAAGGGATGGGAGTCTCATACACCCGGTGAGCTTTCGGGGGGACAACAACAGAGGGTCGCTATCGCACGAGCCATCGTCACAGAACCGGCCGTGCTCTTGGCAGACGAGCCCACAGGCAACCTGGATACGGCACGCAGCCGTGAGATTATGGAATTGCTGAATTCGTTGAACATCAACCATGGGATTACCATTATCATGATTACTCACGAGCTGGATATGGCAGCTTATGCAAAGCGGATCATCCATTTTCGGGACGGTCTGGTCGAGACAGATGAGCAAAACGGGAGGGCCAAATAATGTTGTGGAACACAATATTGCTGGCTTTACGGGAAATCAGGCGCAATATCCTGCGATCATTTCTTACCGTACTTGGTATTGTCATAGGCGTGGCAGCAGTAATTACGATGGTGACTATCGGCGGAGGAGCTACAGTCCAGGTCCAGCAACAGATCGCAAGCATGGGTAGCAATCTGCTGATGATGAGTCCTGGAAAGAGACTGGGTCCCGGTCAGTCTACCGGCAACATTCCTTTCAAAGAGAACGATGCTGATGCCATTGCCAGGGAAATCAGATCGGTCGCTGCTGTGGCCCCGGTATCGTCTCAGTCTATTATGGCTATATTCGGCAACCAAAATTGGACAACTCAGGTGACCGGAACCAACAATCAATATTTAAAGGTGACAAACAGGTCTATAGGGGCCGGCAGGGAATTCAGCGACAGCGAGTTACGCAGCGGCGCAGCGGTCTGTATTATTGGGGAGACAGTCCGCAAAAAACTGTTCGGTGGGCAAGGGGCTTTAGGGGAAAAGATTCGTCTGCAAAAGCTTTCGTGCGATGTGATAGGTTTGTTGGAAGGAAAAGGCCAGAGTACTATGGGCATGGATCAGGACGATATTGTAGTGATTCCATTAAGTACCTTTCATCGGCGTATCTCAGGCAATCAGGACGTCGGTCTAATTCAGATTTCGGTTCGGCAAGGCATATCAACTGAAAAAACCCAGAGTGATATCGGAAGATTAATGAGGGAGAGGCGACATCTTTCAGCGAGCGATGATGATAACTTCAATGTGATGGACATGAAGGAGATCACAAAAATGCTCACCGGGACAACTCAACTGCTTACAGCCTTACTAAGTGCGGTTGCTGCAGTCAGCCTCCTGGTTGGCGGCATCGGCATTATGAATATTATGCTTGTGTCGGTCACAGAGCGAACCCGTGAGATCGGTGTTCGACTCGCCATCGGCGCTCTCGAATATGATGTGCTTATGCAATTCCTCGTGGAAGCCGTAGTGCTCTCATCGATGGGTGGATTGGTCGGCATCGCTCTGGCAACAGCAGCTTCATTTATCGTAGCTCGACTCATGCAGGTTCCGTACATCTTCAATCCCGGCATCAACCTGCTTTCTTTCCTGTTTTCCGCTGCGATCGGTGTAATCTTCGGTTTCTTTCCGGCAAGGCGTGCAGCCAGGCTTGACCCTATTGATGCTCTTCGTCATGAGTAAAGACAAGATACATCTGGTATTTGTCAATTACAAATATGATCTATATTTTTTAAAAAGTGCTGTCATAAGACTTTTAGGGAGAACTTAGCAACAATTAAAGATTCTCGAATCTATTCCTTTGGAGGGGAACTCCGCACTTAATGCGATTTACTCAGCAAGCGTCTTTGATGAAGAAGAACAAATATATCAAAAAGTTAGGTGGCGGAGGGGGTGAGATTCGAACTCACGGTAGGGTCGCCCCTACAACGATTTTCAAGACCGTCGCCTTAAACCGCTCGGCAACCCCTCCGATGTCGAAAAACAGCACACAGCACGCAGAAATCCGTTGACGGTACACAGAAAGAAATATTAGCAGATATTATAACAGAAACTCTATTTGACTTTTTAGGCCGAAATCATTTTAATTAATAAAATTTGTTGTAAACTATGAATACGATGAGGTACCTATGAATCATTCAGCGCTTCAGTTAATCCTGCAGGCAGGAA
>JAGVOC010000060.1 GCA_020052975.1 Desulfobacterales bacterium
AAAAACATGTTCGCCGACTAGCCTGTCCAATTCGCCGATAAACTCTTCGTCCAATGTAATCGCAATCTTTGCTTTACCCATATTAGCCTCCTGTCTTCCAGTATTACATTATATCATACCAGCAGCGAGGTAAACAATTATTATTTCTATTCTCTTAGCGTAACGATAAAGCTCATGGGGAACGAGGAGAAGTTTTTTCTTGACAACCGAAGGCCATATAGATGTTAGGTGTTCTTCATCCTGAATGTCATTGCCCTTTTGCTGATTTCCTCTATGGATAAATCTGCATCCATGTCTTGTCTCCACTTTGTATAATCAAAAGGCTCTCTCTGAATAAGGGCAATAAACCGTTCTGCTTCTTACCGATTTCAGCCTTGAGCCAAAATCGGTAACTAAGCACGCTTACATTATCGTCCAAAGAAAACTCTTCGCGGTTCCGAAACGCAAAATTCTACACATACTCATGCTACAGATCAAGCCATAGGTACCCAAAAGCTTCCGGTAATTGTCAGCGGTCGGATTGATGAATTACGTACATGGTCTGCAACCCGGACAGTTTGCCTGTTTCTCAAAATTTTTATCCGCAGCTCTTGACTCATTCCGGATGGTTCTGATAATATGCTATAATCATTAAAAATACGATACCAAAGGAGAATATAATGGGATCGATGGACGAGCATATTTTAAAAACGGCGAAAGAGATAACGGTAAAATTCATTGAAACAGGAAGGGTGTCTCCGACCGGTTTCAATGAGACGTTCAAATCAATTTACAAAGCTGTTGAAGAAGCCGTAAAAAACACCGGCGCTGTTCCGGAGGAGGAAGAGAAGAAATAGTTTGCCGGGTAAACTTCAGCCTGACTTATCTTGACAGGACCCGCTTATTGGCATAAAAGTCAAACTTCTTTTTTTGGGGAAAGAGAAGGTTTTAAGAAAGCTATTTGATATGGGCAGTAAACGTATAATTTTCTTTTCGGTCCTGGCCCTGTTTATTGCAGGTGCTGCCTGCCTCCTTTCTGCAAATGTTAACTGGAAACAGCCTTTTTCCTCCATTTTGCATATGTTTTCGGGAAAATCAGTTGTTTCCCTGTATTTTGCAGATACAGATAATGCCTTTCTGAAATCCGAGCAGAGAAATATTCCCCGTACCTCCGATCCTGCTGAACTTGGCAGGACAATAATAGAGTCCCTTATCAAGGGTCCGCGAGGTGAGCTTGTGAGAACAATACCCGAGGAGGCATCCCTCAAGGCTTTTTATGTTACAGAAGACGGGTCTGCCTTCGCTGATTTTAATGCGGCAATTCGGGACAAACATCCGGGAGGAAGTTCATCCGAACTTTTGACCGTCTATTCGATTGTAAATTCACTGGTTATGAATATTCCGGAGATCAAAAGAGTTAAAATATTAATAGAGGGGCGCGAATCCATGACGCTTGCAGGTCATATGGATTTGCGGTTTCCGTTTAAGGCCAATTCGCTTGTGGTAAGATGAAAAAAAAAGACAGGATAAGCAGAATAAGAAATATCGGCATAATGGCTCACATTGATGCCGGCAAGACAACCGTGACCGAGCGGATACTTTATTATACCGGCCGTTCTCACAAAATGGGAGAGGTGCATGACGGCGAAGCCGTTATGGACTGGATGCCGGATGAGCAGGAGCGGGGCATAACAATTACTTCTGCGGTTACAGCGTGTCAGTGGAAAGGGATCGATATACAACTGATCGATACCCCCGGCCATGTCGATTTTACCATGGAGGTTGAGCGGTCATTAAGAGTTCTTGACGGGGCAATAGGTGTTTTTTGTGCGGTTGGAGGTGTCGAACCCCAGTCTGAAACTGTCTGGAGGCAGGCTGACAAGTACCATGTTCCCAAGATAGCATTTGTAAACAAGATGGACAGAATTGGCGCAAGCTTTTTCGGGACCGTTGAAATGATGAAGGAAAGGCTCCATGCCAACCCTCTTATTATCCAGCTTCCTGTCGGCTCAGAGGATGACTTTGCCGGAGTGATTGATCTTATCGGAATGAAACAGATAATCTGGGACGACGAAACTCTCGGTGCAACTTTTACAGAAAGCGACATTCCTTCCGGCCTTCTTGGTGAAGCGGAACAATACCGGGAAAAACTTATCGAGACACTTTCGGAGATAGATGACGGAATAATGGAGACCTACCTGTCTGAAACTGCAATAACAAATGAACAGATTGTTTCCGCCATACGAAAGGGAACAGTGAGTCTGAAGCTCGTTCCTGTCCTATGCGGTTCCGCCTTAAGGAACAAAGGTATTCAGCCCCTGTTGGATGGTATTGCAAGCTTTCTTCCAAGCCCTCTTGATATTCCTCCTGTTAAAGGCATACATCCTGAAACCGGGGAACCAATAGAGTTCGAGACAAAGGATAATGGCCCGCTTGCAGCTCTGATATTCAAGGTTGCAATGATGGAAGGGCGCAAGCTTTCCTTTGTCAGGGTTTACAGCGGAACCCTGAAATCGGGAGTAGACGTATATAATCCTTTTCGGAAAATAAAGGAAAAACTTTCCAGGATATTGAGGATGCATGCCAACAAGAGGGACCGTATCGAAGAGGCTGGAGCAGGAAGCATCGTCGGTGTAGTCGGATTGAAAACCTCTTCAACAGGTGAAACTCTTTGTTCGGTTGAAAATCCCGTTTTGCTGGAAAAAATAGAGTTTTATGAGCCTGTTATATCCATCGCTATCGAGCCTAAAACTCACAGCGACCAGGAAAAGCTTGAAGATGTTTTGTCAAAGTTCATTGATGAAGATCCGACTTTAAGAGTCCGGAAAGATGAAGATACGGGGCAGACTATTTTATCCGGAATGGGAGAGCTTCATCTCGAAATAATAATCAGCCGTATGACGCGGGAATTCAATACCATGGTAAATGTTGGAAGACCGCAGGTAGTTTACAGGGAAACCATCGCATGCGATTCAACCGGATCCGCTGTTTTTGACAGGGATATTGCCGGGCAGCGCCACTTCGGAGATGTGAGCCTGAAATTAAGGCCACTGAAGAGAGGAAGCGGCAACAGGTTCAGGTCTGACTTGAAAGAGAATATGATACCTCCCGCTTTTGTACCTTTTATTGAAAAAGGAATAAACGAGGCTTTTGACAGCGGAACTGTTATGGGATATCCGGTTGTTGATGTTGAAGCAGTTTTAACCGGGGGATCCTACCGGGAGTCGATCGGAACGGAGCTTGCTTATACGGTCAGTGCCGCTATGGCTTGCAAGGAAGCCCTCAGAAAGGGCGAGCCCTTTCTGCTTGAGCCGATAATGGACGCCGAAATCTTTGTTCCTGAATCTTTTATGGGCGATGTTATCGGGGATATAAGTTCCCGCGGCGGGAAAATCGAATCAATAAATTCAAAGTCAGGAGTGCAGGTTATAAAAGCCATAGTACCTCTTTCACGCATGTTTGGTTATTCGACTTCGCTGAGATCGGCAACCCAGGGACGGGGGACTTTTACCATGCAGTTTTCGCACTTTGACCGAAATTAAATGACGACTTCGTAAAAAATCTCCGCCGCGGCGGACTGTGTTGCGCTGCATCCTTCGTCATTGCAGCGTACGAAAAGTACGCTTCATTCCTCAGGATTTGCACGCCTTGCATCCGGAGCTTTTTACAAAGCCGTCTGAATTACGAATTTTTTTGAAATCATTATTCTATAGCGTTTCGCATAACCATCGAACCCTCTCATATCCACTTGATCCCTTCAATCCCGGTTTATTATTTGCGGGCGGCGAGGCAGGGATATTGTCTCAGGCTCTTTTTCTTTCTCTGCTTTTTCCATCTTTTTTATATCTTTCAGCATTTCTTCGATTATTATTTTCCTGCTCTGATTGTTTGTTTCCAGCAAAGCCTTTCCAAGATGGAAGCGGGCGTTCTTAATATCTTCTTTGACAGTGTAATATAAGCCGAGATAATAGTGTGCGTCTGCAAAATTGCCGGCTTTCCCGCTTGTTTCACCAAGGAAATATAATGCCGGGGTATAGTAGGAATGCCTTTCGGTAATAGTTTTGAATATTTGTTCCGCCTCGGTTAACTTGCCGGTTTCAGCCTTGATACGTCCTAAAAAAAACAGGGCTTCCGGGTCATCCGGAGCAAGGCTGATTGCACCTTCAAGGGTTTTTTCCGCCTCCTTATAACGGCCATCCTGGAAATATGTTTTGCCAAGTTCCTTTAATATATCAGGATCAAAGGCTTTTTTCTCCAGGGCTTTTTTGAAATGGTTTACGGCATCCGCCCTGTTCCCGCTTTTTGAAAGGATCAGTCCATATCTATAATGTGCAATGGGATCATCGGGGTGATTTGTCACATCCTGTCCGAACAGCCTTAATATATTTTCATCGTTGCCGTACATTACAATAAGCCTTGTATGCGCCTTATTAAAATTATCCGCAGAATAGGAGAATCTATTTCCAGAATGTTCCAGACTCTTTTCAATCCAGGATCCCATGTAGCCTATACGTTCTTCAACAGCAGGATGTGTTGTAAGGTAGGCAGGAATCTCAGCCGAACCAAACCATCGTTTGTCGCGTATTTTTTTCAGGACGGTAACGAGTCCTTCTCCGGTGTATCCGGCTTTTTCAAGATAATCGAGGCCTATCTGGTCTGCCTGCATTTCATCCTCACGGCTGTAGGCAAGTGAGAGCGACTGGCCGGCAGCCGCAGAGCCTATTGTTAACGCGCGCGAAGCTGCTTCAGCCCCACCTTTTGCTCCGAGCAGTATGCCTGCCGCCATTCCGGCAAGAGTAGCTATTTGAATTTTTTTTGATCTTTCAAGCCTGTCAGAAAGATGACGGCATACTACGTGGGAAATTTCATGCGCCAGAATGCCGGCAAGTTCTCCTTCATTTTCCATTGCTTCAAAAAGACCGCTGTGAATAAATATGTGGCCCCCGGGACCTGCAAATGCATTGTAATTTTCATTTTTGACTATATGAAACTGGTAGGCAAAAGGTTGGGGCGGAGCAGCGGCCAATATTTTGTCGCCTATATCGCTGACATACTTTAACAGAACCGGATCATCAATAAGTTCATAATTTTTTAAAACCGCCTTCATGAATTCGCGGGCCAGCTCTTCTTCCTCCCTTATGGTCATACAGTATGCTTTTCCAGGATGGAAAAAAAATCCGGGGGACATTATTATTGTATAAATCAGAATGAGTTTAATTATGGTTTTCATCTGTTCCGTTTTTTATTTATATATTCTTTCCAAGCATCAAGTTTTATGTTAGAGATCTTGTATTATGGCATATATTATAAGCATAGCCAACCAAAAAGGCGGGGTTGGAAAAACGACAACAGCAGTTAACTTATCAGCATCGCTTGCGATTTCAGAAAAAAGGACCCTCCTTGTTGACTGTGATCCTCAGGCCAATGCAACGACAGGGATAGGTGTCGACAAAACCGGCATTAAGAAGACGCTTTACCACGGAATGCTTGGCGAAACAGATGTAAACAGCATTATAGTCGATACGCAAATTGATTTTTTAAAAGCGATACCTTCAAATATTGAACTCATAGGTTTTGAAGTTGAAATGATGTCTCTCCCTGATCGTGAAAAAGTGCTGAAAAATCTTCTTGCCGGAATCCGGGATTCATTCGACTATATCATTCTGGATTGCCCCCCGTCTCTCAGTCTTTTGACCGTAAATGCGCTTACAGCCTCCGATTCACTTCTGATTCCACTTCAATGTGAATTTTATGCATTGGAGGGACTTGGCCAGCTTTTGCACACGGTAAAACGAATCAGGCAAAGCCTGAATCCGGGACTTAAGATAGGAGGGATTCTTCTTACCATGTATGACAAGAGAACGAACCTTTCCATGCAGGTAGCCGAAGACGCAAAAAGACATTTCAGGAATCTGGTTTTTCAAACCATAGTACCGAGAAGCGTGCGGCTCGGTGAGGCGCCCAGCTTCGGTAAACCGATAATACTTTATGATGCCGCTTCGACGGGAGCCAGGAGCTACGCAAATCTTGCAAAAGAGATATTAGACAGTGCTGTTCTGAGACCATTGAAGAACATGCAATTTTGACGCCTTCGTAAAAAGTCATTCTGCTGTGTTGCGCTTCATCTTTCGTCATTGCAGCGTACCAATAAGTACGCTTCATTCCTCAAGATTCGCGCGCCTTGCATTATGAGCTTTTTACTTTGCCGTCTGAATTTTGTATTTTTACGAAGCCGTCAATTTTGACATATATTAAGGGGAGTCGGATGGACAAAAACTCAGGTCCAAAAATCAGGAAAAAAATTGCTCTCGGAAAAGGACTCGGCGCACTTATTCCGGGTATTGATACTGATGAGAAGGAGTCGGGAAAGCATATAATTTGCGATATAGGGCTGATAAGGCCTAATCAATACCAGCCCAGGATCCATTTTTCTGAAAAGGAGCTTGAAGAGCTTGCCCGGTCTATTGAGGAAAAGGGTGTTATCCAGCCCCTTCTTGTCAGAAGGGATGCCGCAGATTTTGAATTAATAGCCGGAGAAAGACGTCTCAGGGCAGCCAGGATGGCTGGTTTGACAGAGGTCCCGGTTATAATTAAAGATGTAACCGATTCCGAGATGCTCGAAATGTCGATAGTCGAAAATATACAGCGCGAAAACCTCAACCCGATCGAAGAAGCAGAAGCCTACCATCGCCTTATGACCGAGTTTAACCTCACCCAGGATGAGGCTTCAAAACGTGTGGGAAAGAGCAGGCCTGCCGTCGCCAATCTTCTGAGGCTTCGTCAGCTTCCGGAGCAGATAAAGGAGAGCATTTTAAACGGCACTCTGAGCATGGGACATGCAAGAGCGCTGCTCGGAGCAGATACATCCGCCCAGCAGAAGACAGCATGGATGGCGGTAATATCAAAGGGCCTTTCGGTCAGGGAGACCGAAAATCTTGTAAAGCGCCTCAAGTCCGGAAAGGCGCCTCAGGAAAAACACAAAAGTTCGGATGATATATATTTTTCGAGTCTTCAGGAAGAACTGTCCCGCCATTTTGGAACAAAGATTGAAATCAAAAGGCACGGGAAAAAAGGGAAAATAGAGATTGAGTTTTACAGCAATGAAGATCTAGATCACCTGATCAGCCGTTTAAAACGCACAAAGTAAATTCCGGGAAGATTTATTCAAGATGTCGCTTCATATAATAATAGACGGATACAATCTGATCCGCCAGTCTCCTTCATTAAGTTCTCTCGACCGTAGAGACATCCAGCTTGGGAGAAGGGCGTTGCTCGACCTGCTTGCTGCCTATAAAAAAATAAGACCGCACAGAATAACCGTTGTCTTCGACGGTATAAGCGATTCTGTCTTTTCATCGGAAAAAGAGAAGATAAAAGGGATTGAGGTGCGTTTTTCAAGGCGCCCCGACTCGGCGGATACGGTGATAAAAGAGCTGGCGGCGGGTTACAGGGAGAAGGCATTGATAGTAAGTTCCGATATGGATGTGGTCAGATTTGCCGAAGCAAAAGGCGCCGCCACAATAAGCTCTCCCTTGTTCGAGAATAAAATAAGGGCCGCCTCATACTTTGACGGCGCTGAAACGGAGAAGGAGGAGGAGGGAGAAAGGCGGACGGACACTAAAAAGAAAGGCCCGGGCAGGAGGCTTTCTAAAAAAATGAGGCATAATGTTGCGAAGACAGGGATGCTTTGAAGATGACTCCTGAAAAAAAAGCCGATCAGACTGATTCAAAAAAGCGCGTCATGGAGCTTTTCAGAGACCATGTCTCTTCAGGCAAGGCGGAATTCTTCAAAAAATACGGAATGGATTTCGTCATGGGCCATAGAGAAGGCCCTTTCCTGTGGGATATGGACGGCATGAAGCGCGTTTTCAACCTCCACTGCAACGGGGGGGTTTTCAACCTGGGGCACCGGAGCAGCGAGCTGATAAATGTCCTGAAAGAGAGCCTTGAAGAGGTCGACATAGGGAATCATCATCTGATCAGCAGAGAGAGGGCTGAGCTTGCGTTCCATATTTCACAGCTTATGCCGGGTGATCTTGATTACACCATTTTCGGCGTAGGAGGCGGTGAAGCGGTTGACCTTGCGTTTAAAATTGCAAGAGCCTATACGGGCAAACCCAACATCATATCCGCCCGCGGCGGATATCACGGGCATACCGGACTTGCAATGGCGGCAGGGGATGAGAAATACAGGGCTCCTTTCGGGCCGGCTGCTTCCGGTTTTTACCAGGTTCCTTTCGGCAACCCTGATGCGCTTTTTGCCGCAGCGGGAGATAACACTGCGGCTGTGATACTTGAAACTGTTCCTGCCACCCTCGGCATCGTTATTCCTCCTGACGGTTATCTTGAATCAATCCGGGAGTTTTGCACCGGGCACAACATTATCCTCATCATGGATGAAGTTCAGACAGGGCTCGGGCGTACCGGCAGATTATGGGGTTTTGAACATTTCGGCATTATCCCCGATATTGTTGTTCTTGGTAAGGGTCTGTCCGGCGGAATTTATCCCATAAGCGCTACGGTCGTCAGAAAACCTCTGGAATCTGTGTTTCATGCAGACCCTTTCATACACATTTCGACTTTCGGGGGATCGGAGATCGGATGCAGGGTGGCGCGCCGGGTTCTTCAGATTTCCTCCGATCCTGATTTTCTTTCGCATGTAAACAGTCTGAGCCTTAAGTTTGAGGCCGGAGTTGCAATGCTTATGGAAAAACATCCTGAATATCTCAAAGGTTTCCGGCAGCTTGGCCTTATGATGGGTTTAAAGCTTGCCGATGAAATTTCGGGCCCGGTTTTAACGAAAGCGGCATATGATAATGAGCTTCTCATGCTTTATGCAAATAATGACACTTCGGTTTGCCAGTTCCTTCCTCCGCTTGTCATGAAAAAGGAGCAGGCGGACTGGGTGATCGACAGGCTTGATAAGGCGCTCTATGCGGCGGAATCGATGAGATCTTTTTTGATGCAAGGCGGAAAATGATGAACATCGACCATGATCTTCTTAAGAAATTCGAAGCCGGATTGGATCCGCAAAATCTCAAAGATTCGTCCGTTCCGGCCGTAATTCTCGGATTCGGTGAGATATCGACCGTTTTTCAGATAGGAGGATGCGCCGATATCGCATACAAAAGGATGCCCCTTTTTCAGAATATCGCTTCTGCCGAAAGATATGCGGGACAATTTCTTGAATATTGTAATCTGCTTGCCGAATCAGGATTGAAGCTTCCTGAAAGTGAAACCGGAATAGTTGCTCTTCCCGGCAGACCGGTTGTGCTCTATATCGCCCAGAAGATTCTTCCTCCCGAACGCTTTGCTCATAAACTTATCCATGTTTTAAGCCCCGATGAAACAAAAAAACTTATAGGCAAAATTGTGTCTCAGATAGATCTTGTATGGAAATATAACTCTAAAAACATCCCCTCATCCGAAATTTCCATAGATGGCCAGCTTTCGAACTGGGTTTTTATGGAAAACGGATCTTGCGAGAAGCTGTATTTTGTTGATACCAGCACGCCTCTTTACAGGAAAAAAGGAATAGAGCAGCTTGACCCGGAGCTGTTGCTGCAAAGTGCACCGGGTTTTTTACGATGGGTTTTACGGTTCTTTTTTTTAGATGATGTCATGAACCGTTATTATGACAAACGCCAGGTTTGCATAGATCTTGTCGCAAACCTGTATAAGGAACAGAAAAGGGATCTTGTCCCGTCTGCCGTTGAAATAATTAACAACCTGATTTTTGGAGAAACAGACCCGATTTCAGTTAAGGAAGTTGAAAAATATTACAGCACTGATAAAATAATATGGGCGCTGTTTCTCTCTTTCCGACGTTTTGACTGTTTAATGAAGACAAGAATTTTCGGGAAAAGATATGAATTCATTCTTCCGGGAAAAATAAAACGATAATCTTCGGGATTAATTGTCTTTTTATTTTTTAGCTCAGAATTATTTAGGTCATCATGCCAAAGATAAAGGTTGATGGTATGAAAATCTTTCAAGCGAAATTATAAACCCACAGACATGATAAAAGGAGGAAAGATGATGAGATTCAAAAAATCGGTGTGGCTTATATGTGCTGTTGTCCTGATGCTTTTTTCCGTTCAGAATGTATTTGCAGAACCCATTGAAATTCAATGGTGGCATGCCCAGCGCGGTCCGCGCGAGGTAACTCTTAACAAAATAGTTGATGCATACAATCAATCGCAGACCAAATACAAGGTGGTTGCGGTTAGTAAGGGGTCTTATGACGAAACAATGAATGCCGGGATTGCAGCCTTCAGGGCCAAGAAACAACCCCATATTCTGCAGGTTTACGAAGTCGGAACCCAGACAATGATGCTCTCCGGAGCGATTTACCCCGTATTTAACCTGATGAAGGATACAGGCCACAAGATTGACTGGGATTCATATCTTCAGCCGGTTCTCTCTTATTACATGACCTCCAAGGGCGAGCTGCAATCGATGCCCTTCAACTCCTCAACTCCGGTGATGTATTATAACAAGGAGTTATTCAAAAAAGCCGGTCTTACCCGTGCTCCGAAAACATGGGACGAGGTCGGGGAATATACCGCAAAACTGGTGGCTTCAGGCGCCAAGTACGGCATGACGGTAGCGTGGCAGACATGGGTAATGATAGAAAATTACTCGGCGATCCAAAATCTTCCGCTATCGACAAAGGCAAACGGATTTGACGGGCTCGATACCGAGATGACCATCAACAATCCTTCAGTTGTGAATCACATTAACCGCCTCAAAACCTGGATGAACGACAAGCGGTTTGTATATCTCGAACGCGAATACAAGGGGCCGGAAGCGGCTTTTATTTCAGGCGAGTGCGCAATCCTTATGGACTCGATCAGCGCCATCGGCGCATTGAAAAAAAATGTGAAATTTGATTGGGACGCCGCGCCGCTGCCGGTGGAAGCTTCCATGAAAAATCCCCAGAACAGTATAATCGGCGGAGCTTCCCTGTGGGTTCTAAAAGGACATCCCAAAGAGGAATATCAGGGAGTCGCGGACTTTCTTGCTCATATGGCAACCGAAGATATGCAGATCCTGTGGCATAAGGAAACCGGTTATTTCCCCATCACCATAAAAGCATATGAAAAACTGAAGGCTCAGGGTTACTATAAGGAAGAACCCCTCCAGGAAGTCGGCATTCTGCAGATGACCCGCCGTCTGCCCACTCCGAATTCACGCGGCATCCGGCTCGGCAGCTTTTCACAGATCCGTGATTTAATGAATGAAGAGCTTGAAATGCTGTGGCAGGGCAAGAAATCGGCAAAAGAGGCTCTGGATGATTCTGTTAAGCGCGCCAATGAACTTCTCCGGCAGTTTGAAAAGCGGAGCAAGGAATAATATAAATGCAGGGGGGATGGCAGTGCTTTTTTATCCCCCCTGTTTTTCCTTCTTTTAAAATATGCAAAAAAGAGCCTATTTCACAAGCAAATATCTGCCATACCTGCTGATTCTTCCTCAAACGCTGGTAATAGGAATATTTTTTTACTGGCCGGCCATACAGGCTCTGTATCAGTCTTTTACGCTTGCCGATCCTTTCGGGCAGAGAAACCAGTTTGTTTGGCTGGAAAATTTTGTCAATCTGTTCAAGGACCATCTTTACTGGAAATGCATCGGAATCACATTTTTTTTCAGCTTTACGACAGCGCTGCTTTCCATTTCCATGGGGCTTCTGGTTGCCGTGATGGCTAACCGGGCGCTGAAAGCAAAGACTGTTATACGAACGATGCTTATATGGCCGTATGCCGTTGCGCCTGCCATATCCGGTATCGTGTGGCTGTTTTTATTTAATCCGTCATACGGAGTGATAGCTTATGCCATGAGCCGGTGGCTGGGGATTGACTGGAATCCCATACTGGACGGCGCTGATGCGCTGACCTTGGTCATAGTGGCAAGCGCATGGAAGCAGATAAGCTATAATTTTGTCTTTTTTATAGCCGGGCTTCAGTCAATTCCCAAATCATTGATAGAAGCGGCTGCAATTGACGGCGCCGGTCCGTTACGGCGGTTCTGGATCATTACTTTTCCGCTCCTTTCCCCGACTATGTTTTTTCTGCTGGTTATGAACGTGGTCTATGCTTTTTTTGAGACCTTCGGCGTTATTCATACGGTGACGCAGGGAGGGCCCGGCGGCGCAACCCAGACAATGGTGTACAAGGTT
>JAGVOC010000432.1 GCA_020052975.1 Desulfobacterales bacterium
CTTCTTTCCCATCTGATTTTTATAGCAACAGACCGTAAAATAAAAACGATCTGGGGTTTAATTCAGCATGAAAATAAAAATATGATTGAACTCGCCCGCCACTTGAATTTCGACATCATCAGTGATCCGGGAGACCCTCAGGTCGAAGCGACTCTGTCTATAATTCCGTGAATAGTTTTCTGGCCATGAGAATAAAAGATTGAAGGAAAGAGGCACTCGTACTTGGCGCTGTTAGCGTTTAAGTGTTGACATCAAAACAAAATCATGGACAATTATAGCATAACCTTTCAACTCTCCTTATTGGATCTCAAAATATGCCCCTTAAGAGAAAGGAGGCCCCGATGAACAAGAGTATCATTAAAATCAGACTCATGAAGGCTGACGATTTTGACGCTGTGGTTGGGATTGACGAGAAAGTACTCAAGGCTTCCCGGCCGGAGTACTATGAACTGAAGTTTGAAAAGCTTTTTCAATCCAAAGATTATTTGCCCACGTCGCTTGTGGCAGAGGAAGAAGATGGAACGGTGGTGGGGTTTGTAATGGGGGAACTCTACATGGGAGAATATGGTATTTTCCGGGAAGGAGCAACTCTGGATACCATCGGCGTTGATCCCTATTATCAGCATAAGGGTATCGGTGAGCAGTTGATTAATGAATTTATGGATCATTTGAGAAATATCGGTGTTCAAAAAATAACCACCCTGGTCGACTGGAATGATTCCAAACTGATACATTTCTTCAGCGCGAACAAATTTAGCCCCTCCAAAACCATTAACCTTGAACGAAGCCTTTGATGTCCTGCTCTTTTCTTTGGCAGTTCCCAATTGCATAACTTCTGACATGATGATACGTTGCTTTAATGCCGCGGCTTGAAGCGGCCCTGCCGTTCAGGATCAGCCATAGAGAATATTGAAGGCGGAAAGCAATCTGATATTTATTGTTATATCAAAGGATGATCTTTTTGAAAAATTTATTGGGAAAATACTGGTTTTTTATTGGCATAATAGCAATGGTTTGTATTGCCATCTACCTGCCTTTTGTGGGGATGTTTGTAAAAACATACAAAATTCTCAGTTTTGGAATCTTTATCTCTTTCCTGTTAACAGGATTAACTATAGAAACCACTCATATACTTAAAGAGTTACAAAATATAAAAATTCATGGTGCAGCGCTTTTCTCCTCTCTTATTTTTTTCCCTGTTATTTCCTATTATTTTGCTCATTTCTTTTTCAGTACCTACCCTGATTTTGTGCTCGGTGCTCTTATTATCGGGGTAGCTCCTGTGACTATAGCCTCTGGAACTGTGATGACTTCAATTGCTCTGGGAAACGTACCTTTGAGCATATTCATTTGTGTACTGGGAAACCTTTTTTCAATTATAACGATTCCTGTTATGATTAACCTCATTCTTCAATTTGGAGAAGTATCAATCAGTCTGCCGGTTGCGAAAATGCTGTTTGAATTATCTTTTACAGTGCTTCTTCCAATCCTTATTGGTCAAACTCTCCGGATAAAGCTAAAAAATAAAACAGCTTCCGTAAGCGGTGGCATCTCAATCTTCAATCAAAGTATTGTTTTATTGATAATACTCAATGCGTTATCAAGCTCAATAGATGGAATTATTCATGCCGAGTCAATACTTTTTTTAATTTTTCTGCTTATGATTTGCCTGCATTTGCTCATTATTTCAGTAAACAGGATTATTGCATGGCTTCTTCACCTGGACCTCCCTTCCACAGCCGCCTTTACGATTCATACCTCACAAAAAACATTAAATGTTTCCTACTTGGTATGGGCAGGTTATTTTGCGGCAAAATTTCCCATGGCCTTCATTCCGGCAATAGCCTATCATCTCACACAAATGGTTATGGACACGTTTATTGCGCAATGGTTCAGAAGAAAAAGCGAAACAGCAAAGCTCATATATGAAATAAAAAATCAAACTCCGGCCAAATCTATTATTTAGTGTTCATCCGGAAACAAACTTTGGACACAGTTGAGTTTCCAATCCGGAAATCGGCAATTTTGGGCAAGCTCAAGGAAATCAAGGGATTGCGCGGAGACATACGTATAGTATGTCGCACAAGAAATCCCGCAGATTGACACCGAGATCGCACAAAAGGGCCATTTCCGGATGGAAACTATTTAGGCAATGAGAGGGGGCAGCCACGAGAAAAAAAATCAATTCGATTATAGTCTTGGGTCTTGGCAAGGTTGGTTCCCTGGTTGCCATACTGCTTCATGAAACTGGTTTTGATGTGACAGGGGCAGATATTGACGATTCAATAGATCTGCCGGTTAAGAAGCGAAAAA
This sequence comes from Desulfobacterales bacterium, assembly GCA_020052975.1. Next base: position 2,314 of record JAGVOC010000432.1, read on the forward strand.
TCGATCTTTTAAAACCTAATACCCTGCATCAAATGATGAAGAACTTTGATGCGGTTATTTCATGTCTTCCGTACAACTTTAATAAGGATGTAGCCTCGGTTGCTCATAAACTTGGCATGCACTATTTTGACCTTACCGAGGATATAGAGACAAGTAAGGCAATTATTAAAATGAGTAAAAATGCCGGGGCCATTATGGCACCCCAGTGCGGTCTTGCTCCTGGATTTATTGCCATTGCAGGAGCCTCTCTTGCCGAAACATTTGAAAGAATTCGTAATATAAGGCTTCGCGTCGGCGCTCTGCCGCAACACCCTACCGGCCTTCTTGGATATGCCTTTAACTGGTCACCTGAAGGGGTTGTGAACGAATATCTGAATGACTGCGAGGTAATAGAAGACGGTCATCGAAAATTTATATCTCCGCTGGAGTGGCTGGAAACTCTTGTAATCAACGGCGTACAGTTGGAAGCCTTCACTACATCCGGGGGGCTTGGCAGCATGTGCGAAACCTATAGGGGAAGGGTCGAAAACCTGGACTACAAGACGATTCGGTATCCGGGTCATGCCAAACTCATGAATTTTGTTTTCCACGAACTCCTGATGCGTCAAGACAGGATAAGAACCGGTGAAATGCTGGTCAATGCCAAACCACCTGTTAAAGAGGATGTTGTATATATTCATGTTTCAGTTGAAGGATGGAAAAGAGGGTTTCTATCCCGTGATGAATTTGTCAAAGCGTATTGCCCGATGGAAATAGCCGGTCGCACATGGAGGGCTATTTCATGGACTACTGCCGCCTCTGCCTGCGCGGTTGTAGAAATGGTAAGTAATGGTGTTTTGCCGGCTAAGGGCTTTTTAAAACAAGAGTCAATTCCCCTTGATAAGTTCATGAAAACAATGAATGGCCGGCTTTATGATGGAAAACTCCATGGAGGAAAATGTTAGCAAAAGATCCTTTGGCTTTAAGATGATATTTCTGTTTCATTTGCTCAAAGGCAGGTTTAAATAATGAGAGCTTTAATTAACAGAATATCCAAGAAACTTCAGAAGTGAAGGCTATCCCCCACATATCCCCCTGATTGCTCCTAAGCGATTATTGGACTTCCTCATTCTGCGTTTCCTTCCGATCGAGTTCTGAGGTCCTCAAGAATGGCCAGAATCTCTGCCCTATGCCCTTCCGGGGCCTCCACATGGCCCCATCCCTTTGACACCTGAAAAAGGCCGTCGTATGCGGAGTCGTGGTAGGTCTTCATCACGTGGGGAATCTCCTGTTCATTCAGCATGGAATCCAATATTTGGGCCTCGACTATGTTGTCAAGTACGGCGATTTTCCTGAAATCATCCATCTCTTATCTCCAGTCCAACATTGGTATTATCAATTATTTTAAGATATTGATTGTTACCATGGAAATCAAGAAATAATTTACACAAGATCCGCCCCCTGAGCTCTTAAATGATGTTTTATGTTTCATTTGCTCATTTGATTCAGCAAGTACAGTTTCTATGCACATCATCGCGAGAGGGTGTCCGGAGGAAAAACGCAGCGGATAGCTTTCCGAAGGCAAGTTTAAATAATAAAAGTGTTTTTTAATTTACAGGGTATCGAAGTAACTTTAGAAGTAAAGGGTCCCCAAATCCCGTTCAGACGGGTGAAATTCGCACCAGTGAGAGAATTGCCGAAAAAGATGTTGAAAACCAACAGGAGAAGTGCGCTCTTTAAAAGGCTTACTTTCTAAGCTCTTCAATTAATTGGATAATA
>JAGVOC010000319.1 GCA_020052975.1 Desulfobacterales bacterium
AACAAGCCTTTATGATTACACGGTCGCAGTAGATGGCGTCCCCTGGGAAAAAAGTTTTGCCTCGGTATGGGAACCTCAGTTCTGCCCCTCCGACGATTCAGTTACCGCCCCGGTAAGATCCGCCGGAAGCTGGTTCCTGGCAAAAGACGGGAAAATATTATGGGATCGGAAATTTGTCCAGCTCTGGCATCATATTTACAGTCCGGACGGAAAGAAAATTGCCGCAATCGTAGCCCCTCAATTCGGCCGATGGACAGTTGCTGTTGACGGAAACCCATGGCAAATAACTTTTGGCGACATGGTCACTGACGCAGTTTTCAGCCCCGATGGAAAGAGGGTTGCCTGCCTGGGAAAAGAAAATGGGAAATGGACCGTGGTTGTGGATGGAATCCGGTGGGATACATACGACATGGCATGGCAGCCTGTTTTCAGCCCGGACGGAAAAAATGTCGCGGCAAAGGTTGAAAAAAACGGGCGCTACACGATCGTAGTCAACGGGAGGCCTTTAAAAGATGAATTTTCGGCCGCCTGGGATCCTGTTTTCAGCCCGGACTCCGGTAAAATTTTAATAAAGGCCATAGAAACCGGGAATAACGAAAACAAGTACTTCAGGCGTGTTATGCCCTTAGGAGCCGTTACGAAATAACCTGTACTTTTTTTGTTCCTTTCGTTACGGCTCCTTATGCCGGTCACGTCATTTCAATATTACGATCATTTTTGAACGCCGGCTTAACCGACATCGTGGGTTAAAAGGAGAACAAGCTATGCATGACATTTATTATTTTGTCAGTGGTCCCCTGGTGTGGGTCTCCTTCATTCTCTTTATAGGAGGTTGCGTTTATAGGTTTATCTCAATGGCTGCTCTTGCAAAGAAAAAAGACCCTGTTGTTTACGAATACATGAGCCTCCGTTACGCTCTTCGCTCGATTTTCCACTGGATAATACCTTTTGGAAGCGAAAATATGAAAATGCATCCTGTTTTCACCATAGTGACCTTCGCATTTCATATCTGCCTTATTTTTGTTCCGCTTTTTCTTTTTGCTCATATAATTCTTATCAGGGAATCATGGAACATAAGCTGGTGGTTTTTATCCGATTCCACCGCCGATGTAATGACGCTTATCGTCGTAGGTTCATGCATTTACTTTCTTGTCCGTAGAATTACTCAGCCCGATGTGAAATTCCTTACATCAATTTCGGACTATCTGATACTTGCCGTAGTTGCAGCCCCTTTTATCACGGGTTTCTGGACGTATCACCAGTTCGCCGGCTATAAGATCGTGGGGATCATCCATATTCTTTCAGGGGAAACCATGCTGATTGCCATACCTTTTACAAGACTGAGCCACATGATTTTCTTTGCTTTTACAAGGGGATATATGGGTTCCGAGTTCGGAGCAATCCGCCATGCAAAAGACTGGTAAGCATCTTTTAAAAGACTCTTTTTCAAGGAGGCATTATTATGGCTGAACCGGCATTAAACACATCAAAGCAAATAACCGATGAAGGATTAGTCAGGGGAGCTTCAAAACTTACCCCCGAAAAAATAGAGCAGGTCATAAACAGTGTGCTTAAAGCTGAAACAGGCGCCCGCCTTAAGACATATGTCGATATCTGCGTCCACTGTGGCCTTTGCAGCGAAGCATGTCATTTTTATCTTTCCCATGACAAGGATCCTAAGTATTCTCCTGCAGGAAAAGTAAAGCAGACTATCTGGGAAGTATTGAAAAAAAAGGGGAAAGTCGACGCCGAATTTATAAAGCGTGCATCGGAAATCGCTTCAACCGAATGCAATCTTTGCAGGCGTTGCGCCATGTATTGCCCATTTGGAATCGATGTCGCATACCTGCTTACCACAATGCGGAGAATATGCCACAAGCTCGGCGTGACTCCTCAATACATTCAGGACACCGCTCACAGCCATTCGGTCACAATTAACCAGATGTGGGTAAAAGATGACGAATGGATAGACACTCTTATGTGGCAGGAAGATGAAGCGCGCGGTGAAATACCCGATCTGCGGATACCGCTTGAAAAAGAAGGAGCCGATATTTATTATTCCGTTATAGGCCCTGAGCCCAAGTTCCGCGCCCAGCTTATATACCAGGCAGCAGTCATTATGCACGCGGCAGGAGTCGACTGGACAATGCCGGCAACACCCGGGTGGGATAACAGCGATATGTGCATGTTCACAGGTGACTTTGAAATGATGGCCAGGTTGAAAAAAGTTCACTATGAGTCCGCAGCCAGGCTGAAAGTAAAAAAGATCGTAATGGGAGAATGCGGCCATGCTTTCCGATCTGTTTATGACGTCGGCAACAGGGCTCTGGGATGGAAGATGCCTCCCATACCGGTGGTGCACGCCATCGAATTTTACTATGAATTAATCAGAGACGGAAAGATAAAAATAGCAAAAAAATATGAAAAGCCTGTTACTTTCCATGACCCGTGCAACACGGTTCGTGGCAGAGGACTCCATGAAATGGGACGATTTGTTACAAACGCAACCTGTGAGAAATTAATTGAAATGCACCCGAACCGGGAGCACAACTACTGCTGCAGCGCCGGAGGCGGGGTTATCAACTGCGGCCCGCCGTACAAGATGACGAGGGTTGACGGCAACAGGATTAAGGCCGAGCAGCTTTTTGCGGCAAAAGCAAGAGGAGCCAAAACGATCATTGCTCCATGCCATAACTGTCATGGAGGGCTTGAAGACATTGTTCATCACTACGGACTTGATATGGACATAAAATTCCTCGGCGACATAATTTATGAAACTATGGAAAAACCTGTATAAACTTTTACCGGATATTTTCATGAGACCTTTGAAGAACATCCAATTTTGCTCAAGTACAAGGAAGGCGATAATTTCAACCACAGGAATACATTCGGTATTTCGAGGATTGAAATTTGAGC
>JAGVOC010000211.1 GCA_020052975.1 Desulfobacterales bacterium
CCATCAACAGGCCGAGGGCGATTAAGCCCCGGCCTGGGGTGAGGGTGGAACCGCTTGAATTTACTTCAAGCGGCGGGAGAGGGGAAGCCCTTTCCCGCCGAGTGAAAAGGCGTTTTTTGACTTTTTACGAAGGTATTATAATTGACGGCTTCGTAAAAAGTCATTCTGCTGTGTTGCACTTCATCTTTCGTCATTGCAGCGTACCAAGAAGTACGCTTCATTCCTCAAGATTCGTGCGCCTTGCATAATGAGCTTTTTACTTTGCCGTCTGGATTACGACTTTTTATGAAACCGTCATGATTGACGGCTTCGTGAAATATTTTGGTTCCTGGTTCCTGGTTCTTGGTTAAAAGAAAAACCAGAGACCAGAAACTATAAACCAGAGACCAATATGTATATAAAGGGAGTTTAATATGTCTTATTTCCTTACCGATGAACAACTCATGATCCAGGACATGGTCAGGGAATTTTCAAGGAAAGTTGTAGCCCCGACAGCTATGAAGCGTGATGAGACCAGGGAGTTTCCAGCCGAAAACTTTGAAAAAATGGCGGAACTGGGACTCATGGGTATGATGGTTCCGTCTGAATACGGGGGCGCCGGCACAGATACGGTGAGCTATGTCCTTGCGCTTTCAGAGATTGCTTACTCATGCGCATCTACTGCCGTAGTTATGTCCGTTCATAATTCCATAGTTTGTGAAAGCATTTGCCGTTACGGGACGGAAGACCAGAAAAAAAGATATCTGCCGGCTCTTGTCACCGGAAAAAGCATCGGCGCTTTTGCCTTGACTGAGCCGCAGGCCGGTTCGGATCCTGTGAGCCAGAAGACATCTGCGGTGAAAGACGGGGATTACTATGTATTAAACGGCACAAAGCGATTTATCACAACAGGAAAAAACGCGGGGCTTACAATAGCTACTGCAAATACAGAGCCTGCAAAAAAGCATAAGGGAATAAGCGCGTTCCTTATAGCCAAAGGGACTCCGGGATTTATTGTAGGGAAGACCGAGGACAAAATGGGTCTGAGGGCTTCCGATACCACCGACCTTATTTTTGATAATTGCAGGATTCATAAGAAGGATCTTCTCGGAAACGAGGGAGACGGATTTAAAATAGCCATGACGGCTCTTGACTGCGGCCGGATCGGAATCGGAGCACAGTCAGTAGGAGTTGCCCAGGCAGCTCTCGATGCCGCAGTAAAATATTCAACCGAACGTGAGCAATTCGGCCAGACCATATCAAAATTCCAGGGACTTCGATGGATGATTGCAGAAATGGCAACTGAACTTGAAGCGGCACGCCAGCTGACCCTTTCGGCAGCCGCCACGAAAGACAGGGGAGAAAAATACACACTCGAAGCATCCATGGCAAAGCTTTATGCATCTGAAATGGTGAACCGAACTGTCGCAAAGGCCCTGCAAATACACGGCGGATACGGCTACATTAAAGAATATCCTGTAGAAAGATTTTACAGGGATGCCCGTGTTTTTACAATATACGAGGGCACATCGGAAATACAAAAGATCGTTATTTCAAATCACATTTTCAGTGACAAGAGACGTCCGTGATAAAGGCGTGAACCGAAACAGATACCTCGATACAGAAAACAGAGGATAACCGATATGGTACCGGATTCAGTGATAGTAACGGCAAACATGTGTCAGGTTGCCACGACATTCATTTCCCTGTCGGCCTATCTGCCCCAGTGGATCAAGCTTATTCAGACAAGATCAAGCGACGACATATCTCTTCGTTCCTGGTGCATCTGGTTCTTTTCCGCATCCTTTGCCCTCTTCTACGCAATAGTCCAGTACCTGCTGAACAACAGGGGATGGCCGCTCATAATCTCGACAATAGCTTCGCTGTGCTGCATTCTGTTCACCGTTTCGCTTATCGTGAGATTCAGGACGCGAAAAGCCTGAAAGGCAGGGAAACAACATGACGGAGCTTCAATCGCCAAAAAAGAGCGGTGTTCTGGACCTTAAAGCAATCGTATTATTGACCATACTTTGTGCGAGCTGGGGCCTGCAGCAGGTAACCATCAAGATTGCCAACCAGGGGATTTCTCCGGTCCTGCAATCCGGCATCAGGTCTATAGGCGCTGCAATCTTGGTTTTGATCTGGATGACGGCACGCAGGGAACCGATATTTAAGAAAGACAGCACGCTCTGGTGGGGAATAGGCGCAGGTCTTCTCTTCGCCGGAGAATTCATTCTCATCTACTGGGGTCTGGTATTTACCAACGCATCACGAGCCGTAATTTTTCTGTACATGTCTCCTTTTGTTGTCGCACTAGGATCGCAGTTCTTTATTCCGGGCGAGCATTTAAGAAAAATCCAGATAATCGGCCTGTGTTGTGCTTTTACCGGGATTCTCATCGCATTCAGAGAGTCATTAAGCTTTCCTACATACAAAATGCTGATCGGCGACGGTATGCTGGCGGGCGCGGCTGTTTTATGGGGAGCTGCTACCGTCATGATCAAGGCAAGCCCTCTTGCTCAGATTGCACACAGTAAAACACTGCTCTATCAGCTTGGTGTATCTGCGATAGTTCTGCCGGCAGCGTCAATGGCCATGAGTGAACGGGGAGTTGTGCTGATGACTCCGCTTATTGCTTTTTGCCTTGCCTACCAGGTCATCTGGGTTGCATTCATTACTTATCTCGTCTGGTTCTGGCTCATCCGCCATTATCTTGTTTCACGTGTTGCATCATTTACTTTTCTTACGCCGCTTTTCGGTGTACTGGCGGGCGGACTGCTCCTGAACGAGACTATTTCAAATTCACTGCTGCTGGCTCTTGTCCTCGTTGGTACGGGCATTTATCTGGTCAACCGGCAGGATATCAGTTATAATTTCAAGCAATAAAATATTGAGTAAATACCCAAACAATTTGAACGAGCTTCAATCGGAACATTATTCTGACAATCGCTATAGAGGGGGGGAGGAGATATGAAGACACAGGATAAAATCTGGAGAGACAAACACGGTGTATGCCACGTTGATGGAAAAGACAGATATGAAGTCTTCGAACTGATGGGCTATGCGCACGGGAAAGACAGGGGAATGCAGGTGCTTCTGATGCGCATTCTCGGCCAGGGACGGACATCCGAACTCCTCGATTCGAGCGATGAAACGCTTGAAATTGACAAGTTCTTCAGGAGAATGAACTGGGCCGGCTCAACCTCTTCCGAAGTCGGCAAATTTTCTTCCGAATCAAGAGAAATAGCCGATGCATATAATAAAGGATTGAATAAGGCATTTGCCGAAAAAATTCCGTGGGAATTTAAACTTCTCGGTTATAAACCTGAACCGTGGCGTACGGAAGACTCCGTTCTCATTTCAAGAATGATAGGCTACCTGACTTTGTCACAGTCCCAGGGTGAAATGGAAAGGCTTCTTATTGAGCTTGTCCAGGCTGGTATGGATACAGAAAGATTAAAAGAACTTTTTCCGGGAATTCTCGGAGAGCTCGACACTGATCTAATTAAAAAAATAAAACTGCAGGAGCGAATCGTCTCTCCGGCATCCCTTTGGAACATTGCCGCGCCCGTGATGATGGCATCCAACAACTGGGCTGTTTCAGGCCGAAAGACAGCTTCAGGCAAGCCGATTCTTGCAAATGACCCTCACCTTGAAGTGAATAGGCTCCCTAATGTCTGGTATGAAATGGTACTGAAAACTAGAGACAGATACGCAATGGGCGGGACAATGCCCGGCGTGCCGGCGATTCTTGTCGGCAGAAATCCTGATCTTGCATGGAGCGCCACCTACACGTTTATGGACAGTACAGACTCCTGGATTGAACAATGTAAAAACGGCAAATATCGGCGTGGACCAGATAAGTGGCTGCAGTTTTCTGAAAGGGAAGAGATAATAAAGAGAAAGAAAAAAGAGGCTGTTAAAGCAGTCTTTTACGAAAACGGCCACGGAGTACTCGAAGGGAACCCTCACAAGGAAGGCTATTACATAACGACAGCATGGGCTCCGTCCTTTTCGGGCGCTGTAACCTATAACAGTTTTGTGAAAATGTGGGATGCAAAGAATGTCAAAGAAGGTATGGATATTCTCGGATGTGTAGAGACATCGTGGAATTTCATTTTAGCCGATACACAGGGAAATATAGGTTATCAGATGTCCGGCCTTATGCCTAAAAGGCGTGAAGGGGTAAGCGGATTTGTTCCTTTGCCCGGTTGGGAAGAAAAAAATGACTGGCAGGGGTTTGAAAAACCGGAAGACCTCCCAAGATGTTTCAATCCCGAATGCGGTTATTTAGTTACAACCAACCAGAACCTTAACGAATTAGGAAAGGTCAATCCTATCAATGTCAGCATGGGACCCTATCGTGCGGACCGGATCAGCAGGCTGCTTTCAGAAAAAAATGAAATTACATGTGAGTATATGTATAAATTACAGCATGATGTATTTTCAACCCAGGCTGTATCTTTCATGAAAATACTTACCCCTCTTCTTCCTGACACCAAAGAGGCAAAAACACTCAGGGACTGGGATTTTGAATATTCCGCAGATTCGGAAGGAGCATATTTGTTTGACCGGTTCTACAGGGAACTTTACCGGGAGATATTCGGCAAAAACGGTTTTGGTACAGAAGCTAATGAATTTATTGATAAACACACCGGAATATTCAATGATTTTTATATAAACTTCGATCAGATACTCCTTTCTGAACATTCACTCTGGTTTGGCGGAAGGAAAAGAGAAGACCTCTATTTGCGGGCTGCAGAAAAGGCCCTGAAGGAGCCGCCTCAGAAATGGGGCAATACACGTAAATTAATGTTAAAGAATATCCTATTTAACGGCAAGCTTCCCCGATTTCTCGGATTTGATCGCGGACCGGTCACTATAATCGGAAGCCTTGCAACGCCTCATCAGGGTCAGATATTCGAAAGCGCAGGACGGCAAACAAGCTTTGCGCCGTCATTCAGAATGGTTACAGATCTTTCCACAGATGACATTTATACCAATATGGCAGGAGGCCCTTCCGACCGCAGGTTTTCAAAATGGTATTGTTCGGATCTTACAAACTGGATAACAGGGAGATATAAAAAGATAGGTATTGATTCCGGCCAGGAAAAACTTCCGTTGATATGATGGACGTAACGCTTATGAATAACGAAGGTATCAAGATAGGGAGATTGAAATGTCTGATGAAAAGTCTGTTTGGAACGGAACACCATCGCAGGTGATAAACATTCCGGCCTTTGCCTTGTGGGGAATATTCTTTTGGCTTGTGATACCGATATTTATCATCTTGTGGAAATGGCTCGTCGTAAAGAACACCAAGTATGAGTTGACTACGGAGCGTCTGAAGATACGCCATGGTGTTATGAACAAGAAGATGGATGATCTTGAGCTCTACCGTGTCCGGGACTTCAAGCTTGAGAGGCCGTTTTTTTTGAGGATTTTTTCACTGGGGAACATCATCCTTCAAACCTCGGACAAGTCACATCCTGTTGTCATCCTCCGTGCCATCAAAAACGGCGAAAATATTCGGGAACAGATTCGAAACATGGTTGAAGCATGCCGTGTCAAGAAACGTGTGCGCGAAGTTGATTACGAATAGCTCAGGAGTTACGAAGGCGGATTTGACCGGAAGGACGCTAATTAAGAAGTGAAAAAAAAACACTCTTACAAAAGGCCTTTCTGTTTCATGTTCTCCCTGGCACTATTCTTCTGCCTGGCTGCGTGCTCTGCAATACTCTCAGGCCTGCCTGATGAGGGGGGAAAGTCTCTTGGTTATAATGCGACTTTCTGCGAGCTTAAACGGCAAACCCATGACTTCAGCTCTTAGCTCTTGGGACGGAGGATTCCGTCTCGAAGTTGCAGCAATGGATACCGGTGAAATTCCCAGGTCAATCGTACCCGTTTCTCCATCGCCGCAGGCCGGAAAAGAAGGGTGGGTCTATTTTATCCTGGATCCCGGTAATTATTACCTGTATGTAATTCCCCCGGGAAGTTTTCAGAGTACATCGTCAGCTGCAGCAGATAGACCCGGGAGGTATTATCGCTGGGTCAAGAGGGAAAAAATTCCCATCCCGGCTTATTGGTTTCGCATTCCCAAAGGCGAACCGATCATCTACCTGGGTTCCCTGTCTGTTTCCTGTAAAAAGGGGGGGCTTTTCGGACAACTTTGCGAAGAACCTTCGGAGATTCACATTTCAGACGAAAGTGAACTTGTCCGGAAAGTAGCCCGCTCACATTTCACCATTTCAGACACGGTATGGACAGAACCTCTTCTCGATTATGGAAAAGCAAATGTTCGCCGCCTCATAGGGGAGTCTGACCAGTTGGGCATATACGTGCCCGGAATCCATGGAATAATGACTCCGAAATGGCGGACACGGGCGCTAACCCAGGCTTTGGGCTGGGGAGCACCAGTACTTGCATTTGAAGGCGGCTATCCGCCGGGGGGGGTTGCCGGTTGCTACCTTCTATTTTATGTACCGCCGGCAACTCTCTTCGGGATAATAAAGGGGGAAGTAGATACCGGCAACTGGGAGCCCTGCAGCCGGTCCCTATTGGATGAACTTCTCAAAAACGATCCATCCGATATTCTCAAAAGAACTCTAATCGAGCTGCTCCCCGGGCATGGCATCTCTCACGTTGTCGAAATGACTGATATTGACAAAGCCTCTCCGGGCGCTTTATCGCAAAATGGTTTGAATTTTTTTCTTGAGGTTCGGATAATGCGAATACAGCTGACAGAATGTAATAATGGCAGTCTTTTTTCGATAGATACTTCCATCCGGTTTCTGCTTAAAGATGCCTCAGGCAATAAAGTTCTCCTGGATAGAACTCTTCTTTATTCCGGTAACTACAGCAATAAAGCATACGAACTGCGGGTGTCCGATTCTTCCCAATGCAGGAAAATGGAAGAATACTGCGGTGAGGAAGGGATCAACAACCTGAAATTGGAGCTTAAAAAAGCTTTTAAGTCCGCTATTAATGATTTCTTCGAAAATAGATAACCCTGTCTGCTTCAATAAATATCTCCCGAAGGCTCCGAGACCTTTGAAGAACGTCCAATTTTGGCCAAGTACAAGGAAGGCGATAATTTCAACCACAGGAATACATTGAGTATTTCGAGGATTGAAATTTGAGC
>JAGVOC010000090.1 GCA_020052975.1 Desulfobacterales bacterium
GCTGCACGTCCTGCTCGCGAGAAAATATGGCGCCGGGAAAATTATCGGAGCCGATATGGTCCCATACCGCCTTGAAAAAGCAAGACAGTTCGGAGCCGATGGAGTGATCAACGTCCTGAGGGACGATCTCATCGGATCGCTCAAAGACCTGACAAAAGGAGAAATGGCGGATCTTGTTGTTGTTGGACCGAACAGTGCAGAGGCAATGCAGCAGGGGATCTCAGCTGCCGGCGCAGGAGCACGGGTTCTGTTCTTTACGCCGGCAAAACCCGGGGAAAAACTCACGCTTGAGCCGAATGCACTCTATTTCCGGGATATCAATATAATCACAAGCTATTCATGTGGACCGCCTGATACAGCAGATGCGCTCGAAATAATTGCAGAAGGGGTCGTGAGGGCTGAAAAGCTCGTGACTCACAGGTTCCCCATAGAGAGAACCGCAGAGGCCTTCAGACTGACGGCTGAAGCAAAAGATTCGCTGAAGAGTATTGTTGTGTTTGATTAACCCTAATTTTTCAGAAGGTCTATCAAAATTGGAAGATACTATATTTTCGCTCATTCTCATCCCTCTCCCGAATGCTTTCGGAAGAGGGATTCCGAGGTATCCCGATAAGAATCGGGATAAAGCCGCTCAAATACAGTATCTTCCAATTTTTTCAATAAGATGAGGAGTAAAGAATATGTCACTCAAGGATGAAGACTCCCTCTCGTGTGATTGGAAAAAGAAGCCGGTCGGGAGAGGCGAGACTAAGAAAAGAAACAGTACAACCCTGTACCGGTTTAAAGGCGACTTCGCCTGGCACAGGGTGAAGATTGAAGAATACAAACCAGTGGAGGAAGACTGGTCCAGCATGATACGGCAGACATTGATCGGCAGTCATGGGGAAACGGCCAAATTTCACGTACGATATTTCGAGATTGCCCCCGGCGGTTACAGCAGCTTCGAAACCCACAGGCATGAACACGTCGTCATAGGTATCAGGGGAGAAGGCGTCTGCATCGTGAAGAAAAAAAAATATGCAATCGGTTTCCTCGATACACTCTATATCGAACCCTCAGCCCCCCACAAGCTCACAAACCCCTTCAAAGAACCGTTCGGTTTCTTCTGCATCGTAAATGCGAAAAGGGACAGGCCAAAGAGAATCATTCACAAAAGAACCTCATAGAAAAGTTAAAGGGGACAGGCTAGCGCCATTTTATCCTGTCCCCTTTTCCTCTCAAGTTCTTTATTTATCTTCGAAATATTCAGGATATATCTTTTTTGCACATTCCGGGCAGATTCCATGACTGAATTCGGCTTCTGAATGTTGGCTGATATAGTCTTCAAGTTGATTCCAGTAACCCTTATCGTCACGTATCTTCTTACAGGAAGCGCAGATGGGCAAAATCCCTTGCAGGGTCTTGATCGTGTCAAACGCTTTTTGTAACTCCTGGTTTAACCGGAGCACAGAAAGATATCGCCATATATACATACCAGCGATGATACTAACGATAGAGAAAATAGGAATTACTATTATAAAAATCCTACGTGGCGTCCAATACTGAATTGGTTTGCCATACCATTTGGTATAGATACGCTGATAGTCAGGACTACCAACAAAACCCTCTAAGCCCTTGTTGAGCCGTTCAAGGAGAACCGTATTATCTTTTCGAATGGCAATTGCACGCTTAATTTCAGTAATCGGGGGAGCAATTACTCTAATTTTGTCGTCAACCCTTGCTTCATTTGCAAGCCTGACCAATATTGCATCTGGGCAAGCAAATGCGTCAATCTTTCCCGCTAATAGATCAAAAAGTCCTTCGGAAAATCCCTGATAGGTAACAAGCCTGATGTCAGGAGTATTTCTTAGGTGCTCGACAACAACGCTTTGCTTAATTACTCCAACGGTATGTCCTTCTGGCTTCCAATTTATCAGATCAAACGAAGCGCGAACAATAAATGAAACAGAAACAGTGCTTAGCGGAGTGGTAAAAGCCAATTTCTTTTTGCGATCTTCGCTGATGGCCATCTCGGGGGCAAGGTCAGCTTTACCTGTTTCAATATTGTTAATGATGTCGTCCCATCCATCTCCAAAAATGTAATTAACGTGTAATCCGGAGCGCGCAGCTATGATATCCATAATCTCTACAGCAAATCCATCCGGTTTTCCCGTGACTTTATCACGGAAATAGGTTGGAGGGGCATCAGAGGGAATGACGGCAATAACGTTGGAAGAAACAGCAGGACGCTCCTGCGATTGCGCTGCAGATGTTTCTTCAAATGGTGGAAAAAATCCAGGTGCAATGAATAGAGATAAGCAAATAATTGCCGTTAAAGCACGTCGTCTCGGTAAACGGAACCGACTATTTGATTCTTCCATCCTCTCGATTCTTTTCATAAAACGAACCCGATAGCTTTTCATAGTCATACGCAAATTATAACAAACTATAACCTTGGATATTTTGTATATTGACAATTTCGTAAAATTGTCAATATACATTGAGAAAATATCATAATATCCGAGACTCTTCTCAAAGAATCTGACAGGAAGATCGGCTGTTTTGATGTTATCCTCTTCAAAGGGTATCGCCAAAACTGCTGCTTTGCCCGCCCTTCCAGCAGCTATGACAACCGTCACATTCTTTAATATCAAGGTCGCTCGCAGTTTTTGGGTTAATCGCCTTTTTCGAGTTCTTTCAGAAAAGTATCGTTGCACATGAGATCGAGAATGATTTTCGAGACGCTCTTCATGATATCCGACACCATCTCCCCTCTTTCCGTTTTGGCCAGGTCATTGTATATAACCATGGAATTCAGAAAGACAGCGGTTTCCCATGAACGCTTGATAAAGTCCCTCCTTCGGTCGGTCACTTTTTGCTGCCTGAGAAAATTGCGCAGTACGTCGGCGTCCATATTGATGAAGACATCAACTCCTGGTCCATTCCCGCTCGGAACAACCCTGGCTATATCTGTTCCATCCCAGGTTGTGCCATCTTCTTTTTTAATGTCGTCCCATACCCTGGAGCCTGTGTGCTTGTTTTTATAGACCAGAATTGGTTCCGGCAATTTATAGTCTTTTACTTTTGGCGGTTTCGGTACATGTGGCGGTATTGTTTCAGGCTCGACCTCCGGCATATATTCGACTTCAAATTCGACGGACAAATGGTCGTCATAGGGCCTTGTCAATAAAGCCATGATCTTTCTGACAGCGCCTACCCGCGCAGTTTTTGACGGGATAATCTTTACGGTAATCTTCCCATTCCATAAATGATAAGATTTCATGACATCCGGATAGACTATGAGCGTTCCCCTGTCGGTTTCCCTGCTGAAATAGTCATTTGATGCATCCGTCTCGAATACCACCCTTGAATAAGAATTAATCGGCATCTGCTTTCTCTCAGTGCCGATTATTTTCAAATACGTTGGGATCCTCTTGCCTTCAAATTCTTTTGTATCCGTTATGCCGGCCTCATTCTTGTCTTTAATGTTGCCGCCGACCCCCAGATAATGCAGAATAGTCCGGTTCTTTTTAATTAATTTAGAGACGACGCCTTCCAGAAACTTTATATCTTTGGGATTTTTAACAATCTGCTGTTCCCTGCGGCACTGATTCAATTGTTTAAGCCCTTCATGTCTGCTGAGTTCTTCCGCCAGTATGGATTCAATCTCTTTTGATATCTCCGTATCCCTCATGCGGTCTCTTGACGGCATAAATATCTTTTCCCTTATATTGGTATCGACGTCGGTGCAGTCGATGTGTACCAGCATATAATCAGCCAGGTAATGGAGGCTTGCCTTTGTCCTGAGAAAGGAACGGCCTATGGCGGCATGCGTCTGGCCGTTAATAGTGAAAAAGATCGCTTCAGCCGGTGAGGCAAATTCATCTTTGACCGTCCCTTCTTTGAAGACGGTAACTTCTATTGTCCGTTTGCCGAATTTTCCAAGTTCGGCGATAATCGGGATTATTGGCGGGCAATTATCTTCAATGCTCTGTTTATCATTCTTCAGGATTCTCATCCTGTTGCCCACAAGAATTATGGAAGGGCTGTGGCCTTTAAATTTCCTGGTTTCGTGCAATGTAATGGGAAGGACCGGATAATGCAAAACCCTGTTCAGTTCCCGCCACAAATCTAAAGTGATCTGAGAAGGATTGGGCAGATAATAATTGAAAAGTTTTATATAGGCGCCTGATTCTAAAGCTTCATTTTCCGGAAGGATTGATAAGGGTCCGCCTGGGAAAGAAACTATTTTGCCGTTATCACCGACAAAATATTCGTACCAGGAATTTTTGTATTCGCTGCTTGTTGCAAGGTGAAGTCTTACCAGAGTAAAACCCCATGTGTCCCACTGTCCTTTTTTAAGCAGTTCGGGGGTTTTCCTCGAAAGTATGAGTTGATAATTGTATTCGCCGCAATTGGGCAATACTCCGCTTCCACCCATATTATATTTGCCCTGCACAAACAGAATTTTATTCTTATTTCCTCTATGCAACGAGAGAAAGGTGTTTTCAAAATCATCGGGATGCTGTCCTTCACCTTTATCGGCAATGATCACATTCGGCCTTTTTCTGTCGCCTTCCGCAATGATTCGAATATTCCCGGCCAATCTTCTTCTCTCTTTATCTGCAAGGTCTGAAAAGTCTCCGCTTTTCATGCCGAAGAACAGCTCTATTGCTTCCTTCATTGCTTTCGGCGCCTGCCTGCTTTCCGGGGCAATCCCCCTCAGTTTGCACTCTTTCAGAAGTAAGGCATCAATTGAATTGATAGGTTTTTCGGCAAGGGCTGCTACGGAATTCTTTGCCTGATTATTGATCGTATTAAAATTACTCTCATATCCGCCGTAAGGTTTCCAGTTTTCTTCGCTTGACAGCAAAGGGTCAGAGTCGATAATTTTCCTTGCCTCGTTTTCAGACCGGGCGCCGACAAGCTGCATTAAAAGCTTTCTGGAAGATGATTCATCCATAGATGTCTCGGTTAAACCTTTTATTACTCATTTCTATATTTTACCTCAAACTATCTTTTGTGCCTGCCATAAAAATGATGCCGCAGCTCTTTCCAATGCCTCCGTCAGACCAGCGGAGCATCGGCGAATTTTCAGTAACACATTCCATCTTCTCACATGCTTGAAAATTGGCTTGTTTCAGTAAGTGATCGAGATGAAATTATGCGAAACAACACTGGAGAAATGTAATATAAGTAAGACATTAAAGAACCTCCTGAGGGATACCGTTCGATTTCCGAATCGAAATCACGGGTATCCTCGATGAGACCGCAGTCGAAGCGGAGTCTCAACTTTCAATATATTCAATACCATTAAAGTCAGAGAAAGGTTTCAGAATGCACAGAGGGAGTTTAGTTCGATTTGGAAATTGAGCGGTATCCCTATCCCTGATTATTTTTGATACCAATGCTTTTCAATATTTTTCTGAATATCAATCCCGCACCGGACTTCACCGGGCTCTGATACCGTGATTCATTCTCCAGATACAACAGTCTTCCCTTGTCACGCCATTCCTGGAAGGCTATCCTGAAAATAGCCTCGACACGAATCTGCTTCCTGATCTCCTCAGGGAGACAACTCAAATATGCGGGGAAAAACACTGTTTCGATAAGCTTCTCGACCATGAATTCCTTCCCCCCCCTGTAGATTCGCCTTAAATCCTTGATCATACCCTGCACGGAGGGAGAAGGATGAAGCTCAGCCCTGTCAAGGTCGACAAAGGAGAACAGAAAATCCTGGCCGTTCTTCTGCACCAGTATATTGAACCATTTGAGGTCGCTGTGCACAGC
>JAGVOC010000114.1 GCA_020052975.1 Desulfobacterales bacterium
CAATTTCTTCATCTTCCCGCTGCTCCTTTCTGTTACTTTATTTCAGTTTAGAGCAACTTTACCACTTAAACAACTGTACATTTTTTCCAGACCAGCGCTCACCTTCTGATGAAATTATACGCAAATATCATGCGAATGTTACTGCTTCATATTTTGATTAATAATAAAAATCTATAACTATCTATATCGTATAGTTTTAATTGAATTGTATTTTATCATACGGACAATCCAATTTTCCGATTGCCGGATGCTTCTTTTTAAATTTGTAAAGAAAAGCGACGTTTTTTGGAGGATTAAGAGTGGCAAATAGCGGGTGGCAAGTGCAATTAAAATGTCATATCAGTAAGTTGCATATAGCGAACGGACATTTGAAATTTGTAAAGGATCCCGACGGTGAAAAAAGGGTCGAGGTTCAAGGAGAAAGGGGAAAGTATCGTTGACATACAAAAAGATTTCCTTATATACTTCATCAACTCGAAAGCAAACCCCATATAAATACACAAATAATTAAGCAGGGTCATTAAATAAGGCTGAGTCCGACGCAAGACCATAAGTTAAAACAGGAATGCCCCATGGAATCGCAAGATATGGAATTTAAAATGATAACACTGGCCGCAAAGCGAGCTCTCCTTCTGATCCTTCTGATCTTATTGATTGGCTGCGCGCAAGGATCATTATCGGACTCGCATTTTAATGCCCACCTCCCGAAAGGCGTCAAGGCTGTCTGGGATCTTGAAAAAGCATACAGCGAAAAAACCCCGACCCGGGGGCGCGTGTGCCTGAACGGCCTCTGGCTCTGGCAACCGGCCAATAATGGCGCCGATGCAGTGCCCACCAGTCGGTGGGGCTATTTCAAGGTCCCCGGATCCTGGCCGGGAATCACGGACTACATGCAGAAAGACTGCCAGACGGTCTATGCCCATTCAAGCTGGAAAAATGAGAAATTTGGCGATATCACCGCAGCCTGGTACCAGCGGGAAATCACGATCCCCATGGAGTGGGTCAACAGACGCATAACTGTATACACTGAATATCTGAATTCATTTGCAATTGTGTATATCAACGGCATGAAGGCCGGTGAGATACGATTCCCCTGGGGCGAGGCGGACCTTACATCGGTTTGCCGCCCGGGCGGCAAGTACGTTCTGTCGATGCTTGTTATGGCCATGCCCCTCAAGAGCGTTCTGCTGTCGTTCAACGACACCCTCCTGCCCAGAGAGGTGAAGGGCTCAGTGAAGCGCCGTGGCCTGTGTGGTGACGTTTACCTGGCCGGTGAGCCTCTGGGCGCCCGTATTGCTGATGTGAAAATCGACACCTCGGTACGAAAAGAAGAAATCATGTTAGATATTGCTTTCAAGGGCCTCGATGCAATCGCACAATACACCCTATACGCCCGGATTACAGAGAAAGGAAGAATTGCAAGGGAATTCACGACAGATATATTCCGGGGAAAAGACACAAAGGACGGCCGGATTCCCTTTACCAGTAAATGGAAACCCGAAAAGCTATGGGACCTCAATTCGCCACAGAATATGTACCAGCTCCAACTGTCACTGATGGACGCTGAAGGCAAACTGCTCGACACTTCCCTTCCGGAACAATTCGGATTTCGCGAGTTCTGGATTGAAGGACGGGATTTCTTTTTAAACGGCACACGCATATTCCTGTCCTCTGTTCCTCTCGATAACGCCCAAATCGGCGCGGCACAGGCAAGCTATGAGGGAGCGCGGGAAAGCCTTTTACGCCTCCAGAGCTTCGGCATCAATTTCGTGTACACACACAATTATGGCTGCGAGCCGGGCTCCAACCTGAGTTTCACTGAGGTTTTGAGGGCAGCGGATGACGTGGGAATGTTAGTAGCGCTCTCCCAGCCGCATTTCCGGCATTACGAATGGCAGTCACCCGACGCCGGCAAATCAAACGGCTACGCGCAACACGCGGAATTCTTTGTGCGCATGGCGCAGAACCATCCTTCCGTCATAGCCTACGCCACGAGCCACAATGCTGCCGGATACAGCGAGGATATGAACCCGGATATGATCGATGGCATCAGTGATCCGCGCGACACGCGGGCTCTTAAAAACGCCGAACTCGCCCTGAAAGCGGAATCGATCCTGAAAAGCATTGATCCGGGCCGGATTGTATACCACCATTCTTCGGGCAACCTGGGTTCGATGCATACGAGCAACTTCTACCCGAACTTTGTCCCGATACAGGAGCAATCAGACTGGTTCGAGCACTGGGCCACCGTGGGAATAAAGCCGGTTTTTCTCTGCGAATACGGCGCGCCTTTTTCCTGGGACTGGGCGATGTACCGGGGATGGTACAAAGGCAACAGGGCATTCGGGAGCGCAAAAGTGCCGTGGGAGTTCTGTCTTGCCGAGTGGAACGCGCAGTTCTTCGGCGATCAGGCCTACAGGATAAGTGAAATGGAAAAGGAAAATCTGCGCTGGGAGGCGAAGCAGTTCCGCGCCGGCAATCTCTGGCATCGCTGGGACTACCCTCACGCTTTAGGCACGGGAGACTTCGATGAGCGTCAGCCGATTTTCGCCATGTATATCACAGACAACTGGCGGGCCTTTCGCACCTGGGGAGTATCGGCAATCAGTCCGTGGAAACACAAATTATACTGGAAGCCTCGTAATGGCATCGACAAGAACCGCAGGGAGCTGAAAGTCGACTGGGAAAACCTGCAAAGGCCCGGATTCAGCGCCGACTACGTCGACCAGCTTTACGAACGGATGGATCTGGCCTTTGAGCGGTCTGATTGGATCCCCTCGGCCGGGGCAACGGCCCTTATACGCAATAATGGGAAGCTGTTGGCTTACATAGCAGGCAAGCCTGAACGTTTTACAAGCAAAGATCACAATTTCCTCCCGGGTGAGACGGTAGAGAAACAGATCATCGTCATCAATAATTCCCGTAAGGCAGTGAGGTGCGATTGCTCATGGACTTTTCAATTACCAAATGCAGTGAGCGGCGCGAAACGAATAAACATCGAAACCGGAGAACAGGCCCGGATTCCGATCTCCGTATCTCTGCCGGAAAACATAAAATCCGGGTCATACAAGCTTATTATGACAGCAAATTTCAGCCCGGGCGAGAAACAGGAGGACGAATTTGCAATCCACGTCCTGCCGCAGTTGCCGGCGCCAAAAATGTCTTCGAAGATTGCGCTTTTCGACCCGAAGGGAGATACGGAAAAACTCCTGAAAGCAATGGGGGTCCGCTTCCAGTTAGTGGAATCGAACAGTAATCTGTCCTATTACGAGTTGCTTATAATTGGCAGGCAAGCCCTCACGCTTAACGGTCAGGTTCCGGATATCGGTAGAGTTCCGGATGGCTTGAAGGTAGTTGTGTTCGAGCAGACGTCGGAGGCGCTGGAAAAACGCCTCGGTTTTCGTGTCCAGGAGTATGGTCTGAGGCAAGTCTTCCCGCGGCTGGCGGACCATGCAGCTCTATCCGGGCTGAAGGTTGAGAACTTGCGGGACTGGCAGGGAGAAGCAACGATAGTGCCTCCGCGCCTTAAATACGAACTAGATAAAGCACTTGGCCCAACAATAGAGTGGTGCGGAATCAAGGTCCCGCATACATGGCGGTGCGGCAACCGGGGCAACGTGGCTACTGTACTCATAGAAAAACCTACCCGCGGTGACTTCATGCCTGTACTGGACGGCGGGTTCAGCCTGCAATACAGCCCGCTGCTGGAGTACCGCGAAGGCAAGGGAATGATACTGTTCTGCCAGATGGATGTGACCGGACGAAGCGAGAATGAACCCGCGGCAGAAACCCTGGTTCGAAACATTCTCCAATATGTTTCCGGCTGGAACCCGGAGCCAGGCCGAAAAATCCTCTATGCCGGTGATTCAGTCGGGGAAAAGTACTTGAAGTCGGCGGGCTTTCCCATAGATTCCTACCCGGACGGCAACCGGAACTTGTCGGCAGAAGATTTACTGATCGTTGGACCGGGAGGCGAACATAAGCCGGCTGGGCATGCACCAGAGATTGCATCGTGGCTGAAGGCCGGAGGCAACCTGCTGGCGATCGGTCTCAACGAAGAAGAGGCAAGTGCTTTCCTGCCGTTTAAGGTCGGTATCAAGAAGGGGGAGCATATCTCGGCATACTTTGAAGCGTCCGGCACAAGATCCATGCTGGCTGGTTTAGGACCGGCTGACGTCCACAACCGTGATCCCCGTGAATTACCGCTTGTGACTTCAGGTGTTCCGGTTGTCGGAAACGGCGTTCTTGCAAAAGCAGATGGTATCAACGCCATTTTCTGCCAGCTTGTTCCCTGGCGGTTTGAGTATGAGAACGGACAGTACAATATCAAGCGCACCCATCGCCGCGTCTCATTCCTCATGACGAGGCTGCTGGCCAATATGGGAGCACGCGGTTCAACTCCTCTTCTTGCACACTTCCTCACGCCCGTAGATCCGGCCAGGGCGGAAAAACGATGGTTGAAAGGGTTATATAACGATGTGCCGGAAGAATGGGATGACCCGTACCGCTTTTTTCGCTGGTAAGTTCGTAAGGTTCAAGGGGCAGCGAACTTCTATATTCGCTATTCGCTATTCGATAGATGTGTTCTCTGTGTGCTCTGCCTGCCCCGTAGGTGCATTCATCGTACTGGGGTGAGAGATTAATTAAGTCCGGCAATAAAAAAGGCAGAGCCGATTTAGCCCTGCCTTTTTATTAAAGATTTATAATTTGATCTATTTTTTCAACTTTCTGCTTATACCTGCCAGCCCAAAAAGACCGAATCCAAGAAGCAGCATGGTGGCCGGTTCAGGGACAGCGTTGTATGTAAAATTGTCCATTAGAAACCAACGACTACCATCACCGGTAAAAACAAGCTGATCGACACCATTCATTGCAACATTAAAATACGTCATTGCTCCAAGAGATAAGTTGGCAACATAAGTGTCTACCAACGCCCCATTGTTATACCCATCAATTGTTACCGAATGAGCATTGGCATACCATTCAGCATTATTGTAAAGCCAACCTGTCAAATAGGCACCGTTGAAATTAAAGTCCGAACCATTCGATAGGCTTGCACTCGTGCCACCACCATTAAACGCAAAACGGTCACCGGAGACAGCCGGCAATGTATTGAAATAACCGGAATTATAATCAGCGTAAGAATAAAGTTCCATATTGTTCCATATAAAACCTCCATAATTGCTGATATCGCCAGTTTCAAAGTCTAAAACGGTGGCGGATACCGTATTAACCATTGCAAGCATAAACAACCCAATTACCAAACCAGCCACTATCTTGTTTTTCATTTTATACCTCCTTCACTCACTTAAAATTGTTATTTATTATTCCACCTAAATTCCTTTTGGTAGTATTTAATGCAAGTCGAATGCCAATGTCACTGTTTCATATTGTAATTAATAATAAAAACATGTAACTATCTAATATTGTATAGTTTCAGTTGAATTGCATTTTATCATACTAACAATCCAATTTCCCGCTTGCCGGATGCTTCTTATTAATTTTGTAAAGAAAACCGACAATTTTGGTGAGTTAAGAGTGGCAAATAGAGGGTGGCAAGTGCAATGAGAATGTAAAATCAGCAAGTTACATATAGCGAACGGGCATTTGAGATTTGTAAAGGATTCCGATGGTGGGAGGGGCAAGGGGTAAGGGAAAGTGACGGGTGAATAGTGACGAGTGACGAGTCATGAAAAATCAGTTTAAAAAAATTATCTTTGTGTTCTCTGTGTGCTCTGTGAGAGATTAATTGAGTCCGGTAATAAAAAAGGCAGGGCCATTTCTGACTCTGCCTTTTTATTATTAGTACTAAGTTCTTGAAACCTTATTCTATTTCTTAAATTTCCTGATTCCAGCCACACCCAGCAGGCCAAGACCGAGAAGCAGCATGGTGGTGGGTTCAGGGACTTGATGATTAAAGGTGAAATCATCCATAGCAAAATGAGAGTTACTCGTGCTGAAACGTAATTCATCAATGTCTAATAAATTGGCATTCAACCATTGAGGAGTGGCTGTGTTCAGCGTCAAATAGATAGTGTTGACCAAAGAGCCATCATCGTAACCTTGAACTGTGAGAATGTTATCGTTTTCCCAGGCAGAGGTAAACCAAGCACCGTTGAAATCAAAATCGGCGGTTCCGGCATATGTAATTGCCATGGATCCATAGCCGTTAAGCGCGACCTGTGTTCCAGATACGACGCCATTTTCGTATCCCGAACCAGGGTGGTAGTTTGGTCCATCGACAACATACATATTATCCCAATTGAAGCCGCCATACCCATTGGAAATTAAATACAAGGAATCTGTTTGAGGGTTTTCAAAATCCAAGACTGCTGCGCTGGCAAATCCAGCCAACCCAACCATCATCATCACAGCCATCAATCCAATCAGACACTTCTTTTTCATTGTCGTACCTCCCTTTTTTGATTTTTAAGTCGATTTCTAGACCTAATTCAGATTGCTGTTTTAGATCACTGTTTAATTCATTTTTTTCTGTAACTCTGTAAGATAGATAAGCAATGCTCATGCCAACAATAAACCGTTTTGGCTTGATGTTTATAACATATTGATTAATAACGTAATTATCAAATCATATGTTTGAGTGTAAGATTATAAATATGCAATAAGATATAAAATTGTAAAGAAAACCGACAATTTTGGTGAGTTAAGAGCGGCAAATAGCGGGTGGCAAGTGCAATGAGAATGTAAAATCAGCAAGTTACATATAGCGAATGGGCGTTTGAGATTTGTAAGGGATCCCGACGGTGGGAGGGGCAAGGGGTAAAGCAGGGGTCAGGGTTTAGGGGCGAGGTTTTTTGATTATGCAATTTGAGAAAGTGTTTGACAAATTACATAAATCCGCATAGCATGTCGTTCATGATACGACGTGAAGTAGAAAATACCATTCATTCTCTATTGCGGGGATTTCCTATCGTTACCATTACCGGGCCACGGCAGTCCGGCAAAACCACTCTCGCAAAGGTCATTTTTCCCGACAAACCCTATGCATCGCTGGAAGACCCGGATTTACGGCTTGCAGCCACGGAAGACCCCCGTTCATTTCTTGAGCGCTTTCCCGAAGGCGCCGTTCTCGACGAAGTGCAGCGCTGCCCGCACATCCTCTCCTATCTCCAGTCAATTGTGGATGCCGATGGACGCATGGGGCTTTATATTTTGACCGGTTCCCAGCAGTTCGGACTCATGTCCGGCATAACCCAATCTTTAGCCGGAAGAACCGCCTTTGTGGAGTTGCTCCCTTTTTCACTCAACGAACTTGCACAGGCCGGCAAACAACCGCAGAATGCTGACCTAATGCTGTATACCGGCGGCTATCCGCCACTCTACGATCGCGATGTGGTTATCCGGGCATGGTTTGGAGCCTATGTTACTGCGTACCTTGAGCGCGATGTCCGGCAGGTTCTCAAGGTTCAGGAACTGGAGACCTTCCAGCGTTTTGTTCGCCTTTGCGCCGGACGCAGCGGACAACTGGTGAATTTTTCCTCTCTTGCCACGGAATGCGGTATTACACACAATACGGCCAAAGCCTGGATATCAGTGCTGGAGGCCAGCTATATTGTGTTCCAGCTCCGTCCTTATCATGCAAACTTTAACAAACGTCTGATAAAGACTTCCAAACTCTATTTTTACGATGTCGGTCTCGTGTCCTGGCTGCTGGGAATACAGACACCGGAACAAATGGAAACACATCCATTGAGGGGAAGCATTTTTGAAACCTTTATTGTTGCGGAGTTGATGAAATCATTCCTCAATCGTGGAGAACGTCCGATGTTCCATTTCTGGCGTGAAAGCAATGGAGTTGAGGTGGACATCCTTATAGAGCGGGGCGGGCAGATTATCCCGATCGAGATCAAGTCCGGAAAGACCGTTGCACAAGATTTTTTTTCCGGCCTGGAAAAATGGGTGGCGCTCGCAGGGGATATGGCGATCAATCCAACCCTGATCTATGGTGGCGCGGAAAATTACCGGCACAAAGGGATAAGAATCATTGGATGGCGAGATGCGGGGAACTTTATTTAATAAAAAAGGCAGCGCCATTTCCGACTCTGCCTTTTGTTTTAAATATTTATAAGGTTGATCTATTTCTTCAACTTTCTGCCTACACCTGCCAAGCCGATCAGACCAAATCCGAGAAGGAGCAGGGTGGCCGGTTCGGGTACCTTTGGAACCTGTACTTTCCCTTCAATGACATCATTACCACATTGCATCGTCCAATGGAAACCGACATCGCCCCAAAAATCCATGCTCCCCGTGTTGAATGTAAAGATCAGTCCGTCGGCTGACAGGTCATAGGTAGCGGTTCCAATTAATTCCCCGGCGCCGCCCTTCCATGCCTGGTTTTTTCGATAAATATAATTACCAGTGAGTGGTGATACATTTGTATTAACTATTTTGCTATAATCCAGGCTATACAGCCCCCAGCTATTACCGACTTCTGTGACCACATAATCCCAACCTTCAGAGCTGCTGAAGGTGTCCGTCTCGTAATGACCAGTTCCTATGGTAGCATTCCAGCCTGTCGAGTTAATATACAGATCTCCCGGACCAAGTTTAGAAGGAAGACCACCGTCGGCTGTAGAATTCAGGTGATTTCCGAAATATGGTCCGGTGATTTTAACATTCCAGTCATTTCCGGACTTTTCAACAGTCATCTGGTCCACGCTGAAATAGGGGGCTCCGATAACGTCTCCATATGCAGTAGGTGAGGCATTCCATACCGCCCCTCCCCAATACGCATCATCGATTGTATAGGCACCTGCCAAGGATGGAATGATACATAAGCACATAACTATAAGAAGTTTCCGTAATCTATTTTTCATCGTTTTCATCTTTTATATCTCCTCCAGAGAATGTTTATTTTGTTATACATAATGCTGTATATGTTAGATAGCAATTAATATGCCAGAGTGTTGATAATATAATAATTCTTTTTATTTCAGACCCCTAAATGCTTGTCTTTTTCATCATTCAATCTAATGGATTTATAACATAACTTACTTATATATCAATTGATTCACGTTCAAATGGCAAGGCTGAATTATGTACGTGAATAATGTTATTTGGAAACGACTCAAGGGATATTTATTCTCAGGATTGGCGGTTAAATATATATGTATATCAAAACTGTAAAGAAATCCGACAGAGGAAAAGAGGGGAAAGGGATTGGGGCAGGCAATGTTTTGAGATACAATGTATTACATATTTGTATTGACTGACCGAAAATTTTCTGTTTTCCGGTCTGAAATTGAAGATTCCCAGTCGCAAGCAACGGTTCGCCTGGGGCGGACATGGAATCTTCCCAACAAGGAAGCCGGGTTTTTTGAATTCGCGCGCTTTTCCGATCAATAGAATCCTGTCCGCCTCAGGCGGAATGACTCCTTGAATCATATTCTTTTTCCCTGGCCCCTATTCTTTTTCGCTTGAACCCTTGAATCCTAAAACAATCACCAACTTTTTTGGAGATGATCCTTATATTATAACAGGTTTTCGTCGTTGACAAAAACAACTTATACCTCTATAACTCTCTAAAACTGTAATAAAAAATCAATTTGTCAATTTTGATACCTTCGAAAAAGTCAAAAAACGACTTTTTACGAGTCCATCAATTTTATTTTACTTATCATGGCTGTTACAGATACATACAAAAAGATTGCTGAAACCGAGCTTGACGGATCTGTGCTTACGGCATGGCTTTCTCCTGATCCCATAGATTCCCAGTGGGATTCTTTTGTGGAATCTGCACCTGAAGGACGGCACGAACAGTTAAGTTTGTGGTCACAAGTTAAATCTCTGGACGGCTGGAATTATACTCGCATTGTAATAACCGATCAAATCCGGATTATCGGCGGATTTCAACTGCTCTGGATTTCTAAGCGTTTTGTTGGACGTATCGCATATATCAGCCAAGGTCCGGTTACGATTAAAGATAATCCGGCTGCCATACACTTTGTTATAGAGCAGCTTAAGTCCGTAGTAAAAAAGCATAAGATAAGAGCAGTTATAGTTCAGCCTGCCTGCCATGCAGAAAATATGTCTGTTCAACTGCGTCAAAAAGGGTTCCTTCCCGATATCCTGTACAAAAATATAATAGACACCACTTTGCAGATCGATCTTGGCATAAATGAGAACGAACTGTTAAAAAATATGACAGCAAAAAAGAGATGGAATATAAGAAGGTCTGTAGCTGCCGATATTGAGTTTCGGGAAGGCTGGGAATCGGAACTGGGCGTATTTTTTGATCTTATGTCGGAAACTTGCAAGCGTCAGGGAGTTTTGCCCAACCCGCCTGATGAAAATCATCTGAAAACCATGTGGCTGTTATTTAACCCGGATGGATATCTAAAACTTTTTTTTATTCAGCATGGAGATGAAATTGTTTCCGGTGGGCTTGCCGTTACAATCGGTGACCGGTTTATCTTCTGGAAAGGCGGCTGGTCTGGTAAGTACGCTAAAATGAGGCCAAATGACGCGCTTTACTGGAGCCTTATAAAATGGGCAAATACAAAAGGCTATAGATATATAGACTTTGTTACGGTGGATCGCAAGACAGCCTTGTTTATAAAGCAAAACAAGGAGCTACCGGAAAAAATCATACAAACACCTACCTTCTTTAAAATGGGTTTCGGTGGCAATATCATTTATCTGCCGGAAGCCAATGTTTACATACCGAATGTTATACTCAACACCCTGTACCGGATCACTTGCCTGATTCGGCGATTTCATCATTAATCTCTCACAGAGTTCACAGAGTACCCAGAGTTTTTTTATAAAGAATTTTTGGGGGACCCTTAAGCCACTAAAATATAAGGGCCGCTTTTGCAAGCGGCCCTTTATTAAGAGACAATATGATGTGAAGGAAGCTTAAGTGTTTTTCCTGCGGTAAAGCGCAAGACCCAGAAGGCCGGAACCGAGGAGCAGTAGGGTAGCCGGTTCGGGAACATAAATCAAAACATCCTGAGCATCGGAACCAGCCAAATGTGTGCCACGAGTTGTTGCATAAGCTAAATTTAAAACCTTAACCCGACCATTATTGCTCCATCCACCATCGACAGCCAAATCAGCTGCATCGTACCAACCTTGCGCTTGTGTGCTCAAAGCACCACCATATTCACCCTCAAACGTCCAAATGGCATACTGCAGATCGTTTGCAGACGTTTCATCGGAAACATAACCCGATAAAGTACCAGATAAAAATTTGCTATATAACCAAGCGGTTTCGTTATCAAGCACATCATTCCCTGCTACAGTATGATCGGTAATTCCAATAACCTTGAATCCGGCAATGTTAAAATCAAGGTGTTCCCTAGTCTGTATACAAAAAGTTCGAAATAATTCTCCAGAGGTATCACCAAGTAAATCTACACCAAATTCCCCGCCGGGATCGCCCGGTCCATTAAAAAACCGGATAGTATCGCCTACAACAATTGGATTTGCAGAATAAGAATAAGCAAAAACTCCCGGGACAATTAAAAAACAACTTATTAAGACAGCCGCTATTCCAATAAATAATTTTTTCATTTTCAGCCCTCCTTACATTAATATTGTCATGAAGCACTTAGTTTCTATCAGTTACCGAAATAGGATTCAACATTTGTGCCAATATCAACATGGAAACATTTATATTATGTATTCAACATATATCTTATTGAATTTATATAAAATAAATTTCTAAATTTAGAGATGTTCTTTATTCCCCCCATCGCACACCATCGCACATAAAAAATATTTGTAAAGAATCCCGACATAAGATAGGGGTCAGGGGTCTGGAACCGGGGGGCGGGGGTCAGGGATTAGGGAAAAGTGCGGTTGGATTTCTGATGGAGCCTGCCCGTCGACTGCATTTCCTAAAGATATCAGAGTGTTTTTAATAATTGTAAAGAAAATCGACATCATGAAGGGGGGTGCAGGACGATTTTGAATCTGAAATAAAAAGTATAACAAACAATATCAAAATGTTATGCCTGAATTAATGCGGTTCTGAAACTTGTAAGGTTAACCGACATAGATAGGGGCAAGGGGCGAGGGTCGAGGGGCAAGGAGATAGGGACAAGGGTTTAGGGGCAAGGGGTCAGGGGAAAGTGACGAGTGAATAGTGAAGATAGGACAGGGGCAAGGGTTTAGGGGCGAGGGGATAGGGAGAAAGAACAGGATTCAAGGGTCCAAGTGGAAAAGATTTATAGACAGGATTAACATCTGGTTAGCACAACTGATCATTTTTTCGGGTTAAATCTTGTCTTATCCCTTGAACCTTGACCCTAAACCCTATCCCCTATCTTATCTCATTCCTTCGGGATTCCGAACTTCTCCATCAGGTCGTACATGGTGGGACGGCTTATGCCGAGTTCCAGTGCAGCCTTCGACAGATTGCCGCTGCTGCGGGAAAGAGCCTTCATAAGCATCTCTTTTTCGAGGGCATCACGGGCTTCTTTGAGGCCTATCCCTTTATGCATTACAAGCGGAGAAGCCATATCCAGGTCTTTGGGTGTTACCTTGTTACCTTCTGCCATAATCACGGCACGCTTGATGCGGTTTTCCAGCTC
Organism: Desulfobacterales bacterium; assembly: GCA_020052975.1. Next base: position 12,558 of record JAGVOC010000114.1, read on the forward strand.
CCGGACATTTCCGGGCCAGCCATACTGCTCGATTGCATCGATGGCTTCATCGGTAAACCCTTTGATTTTTTTCCTGTTTTCATCTGAATATCGCTCAAGGAAGGCTTTTGCCAGAAGTAATACGTCCCCTTCCCTTTCTTTTAACGAAGGAAGGGACATAAAAATAACCCCCAGGCGAAAATAAAGGTCCTCGCGGAAGCTTCCATCCTTCATGGCCTCTTTGAGATCACGGTTGGTGGCTGCAATAACACGGGTGTCCACTTCAATCACTTCCCTGCCTCCCACCCGTTCAACTATCCTTTCCTGCAGGAAACGAAGAATCTTTACCTGAAGGGATAAAGGGAGTTCACCGATCTCATCTAAAAAGAGCGTGCCCCCCTCTGCCATTTCGATGCGCCCTTTGCGCTGAACATGAGCGCCGGTAAAAGAGCCTTTTTCGTGGCCAAACAGTTCGCTTTCGAGGAGATTTTCCGGAATGGCGCCGCAATTTATAACGACGAAAGGATTTGATTTGCGAATGCTCAGCCTGTGAATGGCGCGGGCAACAAGCTCCTTGCCGGTGCCGCTTTCTCCCATGATAAGAACAGGCGCATCCGTGGCTGATATCTTTCGGATAACAGAAAATATATCCTGCATCTTCGGACAAATACCCAGCATGCCTTCAAAAGTGTTTCCGCTGAGACGCTCCTGCAATGTCTGCTGCTCCCGTTCAAGCTGGGACAGATAGAAGGCACGGCTTAACACAACTTTCAGCTCATCGAGTTGAATCGGCTTATAAAAGAAATCATACGCACCCTGCGCCACGGCCCTTAAGGCATTTTCCTTCTCACCTCGGCCGGTTATGATAATCACTTTTGCCTGCCTGTTTTCGGCCATGATGTCGCTTAAGGCGGCAAAGCCCTCCTCCACACCGGCCGGCTGGGGAGGCAATCCGAGATCGAGTGTAATGACAGCCGGCTGCTCCTTTTTAAACACGGCAAGGGCGCTGCTCCGGTCTTCCGCCAGAAAAACATCGTAATCTTTGGCCAGGGCCCATTTCATCTGCTTCCGCAGATCTTCGTCATCGTCGACGATAAGAAGTTTCTGCTTTGCAGAAAAGGGTCGAGGGGCAAGGGGATAGGGTTTAGGGTCGAGGGGATAGGGTTTAGGAGGCATTGCTCGTTCCTTTATTTCTTTTGTGATAAAGATTTTATCAAACCATTGAGAATTTTTGATACTTCTTCTTGCAATGCATAAAGCTTTAAATATTTCTCACTATCTAACAAATCAAGATCCTGTGAGAGAGAAAGCAATGTTTCTAACTCGCTACACGATCCATAGGCAACATATAGAAATTGAATATCTTCTTTTATATTTTTTCGACTATAACCCTCTGCTATATTGCAAGGTATGGAAACAGCGCTCCGTCGCATTTGTGATATAAGACCAAATCTCTCATCCTGAGGATAATCCTTCGTAACTTTGTAGATTTCAAGGGACAGGTTGTATCCTTTCTGATAACCAATCAAGTCTTTGTAACTCTTAAGCATCCCCCTATCCCCTTGCCCCTAAACCCTTGCCCCTAAACCCTTGACCCTAAACCCTCGACCCTAAACCCTTGACCCTAAACCCTATCCCCTCGACCCTATTTTGCCACCGGCAACAAAACCCGAAACGTTGTCCCCTTCCCTTCTTCGCTTTCTGCTTCAATCCTTCCGCCATGTGCTTCGACTATGGTTTTGCAGTGATAAAGACCGATTCCCATTCCCTGCTTTTTTGTCGTCCTGAAGGGACGAAAAAGATCGTTCGCGATAAATTCCACCGGCATCCCGCACCCGTTATCACGCACCAGAACCTCTGCCCAGTTATCCTTAGAACTTGTTTCAACGAATATCTGCCCCTCCTGCCCAAGAGAATCACATGCATTCATCAGGAGATTTTCAAGCACCTTATGGATCTGCTCCGGGTCTATGGAAACAGGAGTCACGGCGTTTAAGTTCCGTGAAACCGGGACCTTGATATATTCTTTCAGATCCGAAATGGTTGCCGCAACCAGTTCATTTAAATCTGTTTCTCTCAATGAAATGTTCAGCCTCTGGCTCAGAAGGGAGAGGCGGCTGCTCATGTTATTAATCTTGGATACGCTCTGGGAGATCGTTTTCAGGGCATCACTGCGAAACTCCGGATTATCAATATGAAGAGGCAGGTTCTGGGTGACAAGGGAGAGTTTCGAGGCCAAGTTTTTAAGATCATGCATGAAAAAGGCGGACATGGACTGAAAAGCCTCAAGCTCCTTAACCTGGCGGAGATGCTCTGAAAGTCTCAGGTTCATCAGGCTGGCCGCTGCCTGGCCGGCAATAGTCCTGACAAGCTCGGATTCTTCAAAAGAAAGAGATTCATAAAAAACTTTTTCGCTCAACGTCATAATCCCGATGAGGCGTCCCGCAGCATTGAGGGGCACGCAGTAACGTATGCGGGATTCCCGCGTTTCTGCTCCATAGGTGCGGTTCAGATCTTCCACCCAGTTGTCTTTATCACCTTCCGGACGCCCCTCAAGATCGACCGGCATGGTCTGATCCGTCATGGCGCGAATCATATCAGTACCTCCCTGACCGGATAGTTTCATTTGATCGGCCTGGGCATCCGCAAAAACAGTTGAGCCGCCGAAGAAGAGTCTTTCCTGTTTCTCGTCAACGAGCCAGATGCTGACCGAAAGTATCTCCATGGTTTCCGAAACCATCTTTACGATAACATTGCAAAGCTCCCTTGTTTGCGTGACAGAAGCGGTCCTGTTGGTAAAATTCTCCCATATTTTCTGATAGTCGTACTGGGGCCGTTTGAAATGGCGGCTGATGAAGCGCTTCCTCTTCACCCGGAGGCGGTCGGAAAGCAGGAGAGTTGCGATTCCGATTACGGCAACAAATACAAGGAATATGACAAGGTGAATATTGCTTATCCACTCAAAACGGATTGAAAGCCAAGCAAACACTCCCACAGAGATAAAATATACACCAGTGATAAGCGTGGTAAAGGAATTATAAAGAAATTGGTGGGACAGATGTACGCCTGCAGCAAGTGGTTTTCCCCGGAAAAGGGACCGTAAAATGAGAAGATCGGCTACAAGGAGCGCTCTCGGATTGACCAGGGAAAGACCTGTGTTTACACCTCTAAAAAGCAGTGCCTGGCTGTCGGTGAACAGGTGAACTCCGAAGATGGCCCCCAGGCCGAGGAACATAAACTTGGTCTGCCAGCGCGTGTGGCCCGTGGCATGACGGAATGTCCTTTCAAGGTTCATCAGGATCAGCACTGCAGAGACCACCCAGAGAAGATGCCAGGCATATCCGGACCATCCGATCGGGATAAAAAGAACAGATGTTTCCCCCAGAACCGGCACTCCCGCAAAGAAGGTATCATTGAAAAGAGTGACCATGGAAACAGGCAGAATTAAAGATGGAAGCAGAACCCATTTCCAGCTTGATATCTGCTCCGAATAGTTGGCCCTGGCAAAACTTACACTGAAGAAAAGCCAGACAGCAGGCAGGAAAGACGCGGCAATAAGCTGAAGCCTCTCCCGGAACAGAAAATTGTCAAATGCCGGCGCCTGTGAAACGAATCCGGTCAACCCTGCGTCAATTGCAAACAGAATCATGCCCGCGGCAAAAACGCGGTGCACAAAAGAGCGCGGATCACGATACAGCGCCATAACAGCGATGCCTGCCGTCACAATTGCCGCAATATATGGCATATAAATGTTAAACATAATTGGAGGGTTTAGGGTCAAGGGGCCAGGGTCAAGGGTTTAAAAAGCATTGCATGTTCCTCTATTTTTTTTGTGAAAGAGATTTAATCAAACCATTGATAATTTTTGATACTTCTTTTTGTAATGCATAAAGCTTTATATATTTCTCACTATCTAACAATTCAAGATCCCGTGAGAGAAAGCAATGTTTCTAACTCGCTACACGATCCATAGGCAACATAGAGAAATTGAAGATATTCTTTTATATTTTTTCGACTATAACCCTCTGCTTTAGGGTCTAGGGTCGAGGGTCGAGGGTTTAGGGTCGAGGATGGAATCCTTGCACCTAAACCCTATCCCCTTGACCCTAGACCCTAAACCCTCGCCCCTTTTCTTTCCGTTCTCCTCAAAAAGTACAGAACCGGCGCAAGAAGAAGCAGCGCCACAATAAAAAACGGAATCCCCCCTTCCTTGTGAAGTGAACTCTGGAGAATCCTCGGATCTACGTAAGTGCCGAGCAATGTCAGTGTAACAATCCGGATTCCATTCTTGAACATTGCAATCGGAAAGATGGAAAGGGCCAATATGGCTTTCTTCCACCCGGTATTAAGAAACAGATGCCCCGCCAGAAGGGCCGTGATTAAAAGAGCGAGGCTTGACCGTATCCCGCTGCATTGTTTCGCCACTTCAACGCTCATACCGGTCAGGTTGAATACGAAGCCCTCCCTGAAAAAAGGGACGCCGGTTGCTGTAAGCAGAATATTCGTAAATTCAGTGGAACCCACCTGCAGAAAGTAAATGATTCCATCCATAAGAGAGCTTGGGATAGGAATCATAAAACCAAGAAACAACAGGGGAAAAAGGGCTTCCCGGAAAGCTCCGACTCCGTAAGCAGATATAAAAGCACCCAGAAGCAGTACCACGCCAGAAAAAGTTATAAGAGATGTAAAGTCATTCTGATTGAGGCTTGTGCCAAGATTCTGACCCGACACATATAATATAATACCGATAAGTACGACAGATGCGCCGATCCCGAACGAATATATTACATCTGAATATATCTCTTTTCTTTTCAGATAGATAAGATATATGCTCACGAATGGAATAAGGAGGATATGTGAATAATATTCTCTATTGGCAGCCGTATCCAGAAGATCCCTAAGAGGTGTGTATATCATGAACAATGCCGCAATAATAAACCCGCCGAACAGTAAATTTCTTTTGTTAAAATATGTCATTGGTTTGTCATCCTTGTTATTAGGGTTTAGGGGCAAGGGTATAGGGTTTAGGGTTGTCATTTAGGGTATAGGGGCAAGGGTCAAGGGGTTAGAGTTAATGATCCGGACATCGTGCATCGTACCTCGATATTCGATATTCGCCTCTCGCCCATAGACCCTAAATCCTCGCCCCTAAACCCTATACCCTATACCCTATACCCTCTCTATACCCTATACCCTCTTTCTCGCCTTTTCCTTAATCCTTTGTATATGCCCCCTGCCCAGACCCTTAACTTCACAGCCGAGTTCAAAATAACGGCGGATGTCATCGTCATTTAAAATGCCGAAGCAATCTATAACCGCGAGGGGTTTCCCGGCCATCTTCACCACAGCGTCCGGAACCAGTGAAAGGTAGTCCTGATGCCTTACCGCAAGCATAACCGCATCTGATCCTTCAAGTGCGCCGGGTAAGCTTTTGCTCATACGAAGCTCAGTTAAATTTTCCTGGTTTCTGAAAAATCTTGCCCAGGAATGTCCGGATGCAGGGTAAGTGTCCTGTTTCTCAAGTTCCCACCAGTGTTTGACATACGGATCATGTGCCCTGATTTCCGCCCCCATTTCCGTCAGTTTTCGCACAATGATTTCCGACCCGCTGTATCGGGTATCCCCCACATCCTGCCGGTAAGAAACCCCAAGCACGGTTACCTTTGATGCCGCTACAATTTTTCCCATGTTCCGCAGGGCATCGCGCGCGAGCTGAACGGCGCGCAGAGAACGGGTATCATTGATGTCAATCGCCAGCGGTGTGATTTTAAATATGTCATCTTCAAAGCCCATGAGAGTGTGATAAGCCCAGACACCCAATCCTCCGTCCTTGGGCAGGCAGTATCCTCCAATGCCGGGACCCGGGAAAATAATGTTGGAGTGGGTCGGACGGACTTTGATTGCTTCAATCACCTTGGTCAGATCCACACTGTTTCTCTCCGCAAACACGCTCCATTCGTCTATAAAGGCAAGGAGGGTGGCCCGGTAGGAATTCTCCACGATCTTGCAGGTTTCACTTTCAATGGGCTTTTCAAGGACCGTCAGGGGAAACTTTTCCACATTGATGACATCCGACAGGAATTTTGTAACGCGCTCACGCGCCGTCGCATTGATACCGCTGCATACCCGCCAGAAATCCCGCACGGAAGCCACATAGTTACGGCCCGGCATGACCCGTTCAAAAGAATGTGACAATAAGGGTTCCGCATCCCTGAGACCCCTTTTTTCAAAGGCCTTTTTGATTATTGGATAAGCCACGTATTCGGTGGTTCCGGGAGGCACTGTGGTTTCAATCAGAATCAGGCAATCCGGCTCAATTTTATCGCCTATGACTTTCAAACTATCTTCAAGCGCTGCAATGTCGGCATATCCATCGCGGCAATTTCCGAAAGTTTCCTTGTGATAATCACACTGAACGTCCACAACAACCACGTCGGCAAGAGACAGGGCATCGTATGTAAAAGTTGCAACAAGAGTTTTCTTTTCATTTACGCACCTCGCGATCATGGGCGCCACCTCGGGATCTTCAGCTTCAACCGGTGAGATTCCCCGATTCATATAAGGAATCTTCCAGAATGATCTTGTTGAGGGCCGCTGCATGCCTATAACAAAATATTTGGGCTTACCGCTTTTTTTATCTTCAGCATCGGCAACCACACCGGCCATGACCGCGCCGACGAATCCCACGCCCATAACCACTACAATCTCCCGGCCTTTCAAACGCTGTTCACTGACAAGCTCTTTCAGCCGGTTGTTTTCTTTTTCGTAATCAGATTCCTGCGGTAATGTGAATTCCTCGCCGTCCGGTGATATTGAAGTAAGCGTTTCGGGAAAACCCGGGGAATTAATTTCTTTTTTTTTCATAATTAGGCCCCCTGAACCTCCTTTAGCGAGAAGATATTTTAGTATTGTAACGGGTAAATAGTGACAAGTGACGGGTGACGAGTTACCATTTACTATTCACTATTTACCTGTCATATACACAGTGTAACCGAATGGTTATCCATTTACAACAAACATTACTAAATGAGACCTTTGAAGAACGTCCAATTTTGGCCAAGTACAAGGAAGGCGATAATTTCAACCACAGGAATACATTGAGTATTTCGAGGATTGAAATTTGAGC
>JAGVOC010000159.1 GCA_020052975.1 Desulfobacterales bacterium
AGTTAATTGCCGGAATTATCCTGATTGCCCTGGTTACCATGATACCGGTGATCTATAAAAAAATCAGGGCGAGGAGAGGCGAGAATATAGAACTTTAAACCTGTAATCAGAAACTAATCTTCAAGTATTTTGAGACAATCCTGCGGAAACCTGTGAGTGCCTTTCTGATCAAGGCTTATCTCGACAAGGGCGTCGGGGTCATTAATTGAAGTGTCGGGATCGGTTATTATACCGTGCAAGCCGACGTATTCATCCATGTAGCTGTCCCATCCCTCGTCATCCGACTTTTTGAATATTTCCACTCTCTGGCCTTTTCTGAAAACCATTTTTTCACCTTTAACTAAAAGCAGATTCTATACCGACATCTCGGAGCTGAATTTTGCGGTTTTTTCACGCGCACAGGAATCGCAAAGAACCTGGTCTTCCAATACCCTGCCTGCATTATCAGCTCTTTGTCTCACATAATCAAGATATCTTTCGGGTCCGATAACGGAATCGCATGAATAGCAATTGATCAGTTTTTGCCTGTTGAGAATCGTTCCGCAAAGGGAAAGTACTCTTTCCCCGTTCCGGTCTTCCATTGTCATAGCTCCTGTGGGGCAATTGGCTGCACAGGCTCCGCATAGAATACATCTTTCTTCCGTCAGCCTGAAATCGGTTTTAACCGGGTGATCAAAATCGAGGTAGCCGAGTTCCAGAGCATTTATTTTCATCTTGTCTCTGCATATTTCAACGCATTTACCGCAACGAAGGCAGATGTCGCAACGGAGGCATCGCCTCGCTTCTTCTCTTACCGCATTTTCCGGATATCCCAGCTCAACCTGCTGAAAGGTTGTGCGCCTCCTGTCAAGATTAAGCAGTGGCATGACAGGCCTCTTTAAAATCATGCGTGTAGCGGATGGAAGTTCTATGCAGTTTATCCTGCCTCTTCGCACCGGTACAGGAGGCATTTTGGGCTGGGGAATTCCCGACAGATAACGGTCTATCGAATCGGCGGCCCTCTTGCCCCCTCCTATGGCTTCTATCACCGTGGCGGGGCCGGATACGGCATCCCCCGCTGCAAAGATGCCTTCAATTGAAGTCTCCATGGTGACAAGATTGACATCAAGCGTGCTTCGCCTTGTCCACTTGAGACCGGATATTGCTCCGAGATCCCTGTTTTCAACTCTCTGGCCTATCGAGGTTATAATAACATCGGCATCAATCAAATAATCGCTCCCTTCAACAGGAACGGGAATTTTTCTGCCGCCGCCTTCCGTTGCTTTGAGTTTTGCCCTGAGGCATCTTAAACCAGTCAATTTGCCGTCTTTCCCTGTGACTTCCGCAGGAACGGTCAAAAAGGAGATTCGAACCCCTTCTTCTTCCGCCTGTTCGACCTCTTCGGAATCTGCCGGCATTTCCGAGCGGGTACGCCTGTAAAGCATGCTCACTTCTTCGCATCCGAGCCTCAAGCAGGTTCTCGCGGCATCGATGGCGACATTGCCTCCGCCGATAACGAGCACCCTGTTCCCGGGAACCTGTCTCTCTCCGAGAGCGACGCGCCTCAGGAACTCTATTGCGTCACAGACCTGCGGATAATCGTTTTCTCCGGGGATCCCGAGTTTTAAGCATGCGTGAGCTCCGATGGAGATGAAAAAGGCTTCAAATCCTTCCGTCTTTAATTTATCGGAATCAATATCCTTTCCGAATCTTGTATTGAACCTGAATTCCACTCCAAGATCTTTCAGCATGGCGACTTCCCTGTCTATAACCTCCCGCGGGAGCCTGTACCCGGGAATACCCACCAGCATCATTCCGCCTGCAACCGGCAATGCTTCGATCACCCTGACTCCGTAGCCCTTGAGCGCAAGGTAATAGGCGGTGGACATTCCGGCTGGACCGGCGCCCACAATGCATACCTTTCTGTTTTTTGCCTGTTCTTTAGCCGGATTTTTATATCTTCTTTCCGACATTGCCCTTTCGGCGGCAAATGCCTTGAGATGCTTGATGGATACAGGAACGTCCATACGGCCCCTCACGCACATGAATTCGCAGGGCCTTGTGCATACCAGGCCGCAGACCCACGGGAAAGGGTTGTCTTTCCGGATAACCTCTATTGCTTCCGCATCGCGGCCTTCCGCTATCAGGGCAACATACGTCGATACGTCTATTCCGGCAGGACATGCCATCTGGCAGGGAGCAGGGGCAAGCCTCACGCAGCTGCGTGTTGGGCAGTTGTGCGTCCTGACATGACTTAAAAAAATCTCCCGCTGTCCGGAAAGGGCATTCAGAATAATACGGCCTGTTTTAACGGACGATTCTTCCGTGTCATCTTCGGCGAGATCATTCGCAAGTGATTCTATTGCCGGAAGGTGCTCTTCTCCCGCTCTTCCCCAGGCGACATCATTCAAGAGTCTCAAAATCTCTTCAGCCCTGTGCCTGCTTTTGGGGTTGGTAATAGCTCCTGATTTAATCGTGCCGTCCAAATCGATTATTGAGCCGTTTACGGGGCATTTGTCGTACATATTCACTCTCACGTATATATCGCTACTCAAGCGAAGAGGCATATTTTGCGTGCCTTTCGCGTCTGACATTGCCGGTCTCTTCAGCTGTGTTAAAATCAAGGCAATGGGTTGTGCATACGGTAACACATGCCGGCTTAAGCCCGTTGTCTATTCTCCCCATGCAATAATCGCACTTAACAACTTTTCCGAGTTCCCTGTTCCACTGCGGAGCACCCCAGGGGCACGCCGAGATACAGGCTTTGCATCCGACACAATGATCGTGATCGACAAATACAATTCCATCTTTAATTCTTTTCTGCATTGCGCCGGTCGGGCACGCCGCGACGCACCAGGGTTTTTCGCAGTGAAAGCAGGGCATGAAGATATAGGATGCTTTCGGCAGCCCCCCGACGAAACGGGGGCCTATAGTTACTATTTTGCATAGTTTGGGTCCCGTGGGCAATGTCTTGCTGCTTTTACACTGGACTTCGCATGTACGGCAGCCTATGCATTTTTTTGTATCCTGAAAAAGGTAGTATTTACTCATTATGTTCCTCCGAAAATATAATCAAAATATCAAAATCATGCCGGCTTGACGTCGACGAAAGTATCATGCAGCGCCGGGCTTCCGCCTGTTATGTCGGAAACATTCTCCTGAAGCACGCTGTCCGAAACCCCCTTATTATATGCCCTGTCAGCTTTTCTTGCCTTGTGTCCGAAACCATGAAGCATGAATACCGCTTCAGGATGCATCAGATCGGTTACAAAAGCCTTGATTTTTCCGGAACCGACAGGCGAACTTATCTCAACCACGCCTCCGTCTTTTATACCCAGCTCCGAAGCTTTTTTAGAATTGATCCATAGCAGATTTTCCGGGACAAGTTCGTTCAGGTAGGGATTGTTCTGTGTCGATACGTGGGTATGGGCAGCGGCCCTTCCCACGACCAGCCGGAATTTGTTTTCGGGCGGAGCCTGTACCGGTTCATATTCCGGAAAAGATTTGAATCCGGCGCTTTCCATCAGGGAAGATACGAATTCGATTTTACCGGATGGTGTTTTAAGTTTAAGTCCATCGTTTCTATCCCAGAAAATCTGGTCTTTTCCGTATGCCACGAAACCTTTGGCATTAAAATCTTCCATTGTAAAGCCTGTTCCTTCAAGCTGCCACCGGACAAGTTCTTCCATCGATTCATACGAAAAATAGCTGCCTGTCCCAATTTTTTCGGCAATGCGCTTTAAAATGATCGCCCCTTCAAGAGTATCATAACGGGGAGTTACCGCCTGTTTTCTCAAAAACATCTGGGGTTTCAGGCCGTTTGCCTGTTGAATACAGTCCGTTCTTTCAAGATACGAGGATTCGGGAAGAATGACATCCGAATACCATGCTATATCGCTGTGGTTTACATCTATGGTAACAATAAGCTCCAGTTTTTCAAGCGCCTTAATCATTAGATTCGTATCCGGAATCGATTTTAAGGGATCGAACCGGAAAGAAAAAAGGGCCTTTATCGGATACGGGTCTTCATTCAGAATAGCAAAAGGAAGCATCTGGGCGACACCATGATTGGGATCAGGAAGAGGAAAATCAGGAGTTCCGGCCTTGTCGAAGCGGGGCACCTCAATCTTTTCGAACTTCTGTTCAACGAGTTTTCTTGCGGGCTTTCCGCTAACCGCTCCGGGGCCTTTTTTGAAAAATATACCGCCTTTTGCTTCTATGCTTCCCATAAGTGCGTTTAAAATAAGAATTGAACGGCGCATGTATATTTCATTGGTATGGCTTGCGCCACGGTATCCGAAGTGGAAAATGACGGAAGGCTTATTCTTGCTCATTTCTCTGGCAAGGTCGATAATTTCCGTCGCCGGAATTCCTGTCTCTTTTTCAGCCCATTCCGGGGTATAGGGACCGGTGAAATCTTCGAGCTTAACGAGACCCGAGACCCAGCGGTCGACGAATTTCGCTTCATAGAGTCTCTCTTTGAGGATTACATGGATGAGGGCATAATTCAGAGCAAGGTCGGTTCCCGGTCGTATCATCCAGTACCTGTCTGCCTTGGTTGCGGTTACAGTTACTCTGGGATCGATGTATGTCAGTTTTGCGCCGTTATCGATTGCATCCATGAGATTTCTGACTTCTTTGACCGAAACAGCTTCAAAAATATTGCGGCCGTAGAGAACAATATGTTTTGTATTCTTGTAGTCGATTCCGATTTCGCTGTCTGGAATGCCGAAGAGGCTGCGGCATGCTGTGTTTACCGATCCCTTGCAAAGAGCATCGTGTGTAAAATGGTTGGGAGACTTGATCGCCTTCATGAAGGTTTTTGATACGTGTGTGGCAAGCTGAGTCCGTTCTCCGAACGCGACGCTGTGACCGCCGTGTTTTTTTATTATTTTCTTAAGTCGTTCGGCAATATAATCAATGGCTTCATCCCATGATGCCTTTTTCCAGTTGCCTGTTCCCCGCTCCCCCGTTCTTATCATAGGATACTGAACTCTCTGAGAGTCATAGAGCATCGATATCCCGGCGGCGCCGCGGGGACATAAGCTCTGTTCAATTCCGGGAACATGGGGATTCCCTTCAATCCATTTTACCTGACCATGTCTGACAAGCACCTTGATCGGACACCTTATCGAACACATGAAACATAAACTGTAAACTTCTTTATCCATCTTAATCCTCCGAAAAATTGTATTAATCAAGAATAGCGGTTTAGTAAAAAGCATTATTTCCCCTCCCTCCGCAGGAGGGGACGAAGGGAGGGGAAATTTCGGACTTCTTGCAAAACCGTCGATTATTTGTATTTAGCAATATTTATACCAGAAAAATCATTTATCGAGTTTATTTAAATAAAGTTTCGCTCATTATAATTGCTAATAATAACAGGATGATAAATTTGCGCATGGAGATGTGTGCATCTGCATGAATTATACGGCGGGTTGTAAAAATTAATCATGATGCAATATATTTATTGCGGCGCAGCAATATATTTGCACTGCTATACCCATCGGTTTTTATTGATTAAAGTCCTTTTTATTGAATGATGGCACGATATTAATTGCATTTATAATCCGGTTTTTTAGATCCAGATAAAAGCGAATTGAAAATCCCTGTTTCTGATGTTGCTGGATAACCATCGCAATTCATTGTAATAAATGCTGCTTCGGTATACGTTCTTCAAATGAATCGTTTGATGTAAACATAATGGCATACCCCTTGCTTATTTTAGGTTGTAAAAAAATCTTCGGGGGGGTGAGAAACGCAAAAGGAACGTTTAATAACCGGAACAAAGATTATATCGGAAATTAAATTTTAATAATCAAAGAGGATAAAGATGAATAAAAATTTAAAAAAAGTTTTAATGGTATTGCTGGTTGCAACAGTTTTTGTGTTGCCGATTGCTATAGCCGGGGCGGCGCATGCGGACAAACTGCAGGATGCAATTGCAAAGGCGCCACAGGGTGTTGAGAAAGGCCAGATTGACCACGCAGCAAAACCCGGGTATCTCGGGATTCCCGGCGGTCTCCAGATCAACCTGTTTGTGGCTTTCATCTGGGCGGTCTGGGTGGGCTGGGTTTTCTCCACGGTCGGGGCTTTCGGCGGGATCATGGCCGGAGTTGGCCACATCTCCATTTTCGGCCTGGGGGCTTACGCCAAAACCTTCAAAGACTCGGCGCCGGAGCTGAACAAGTTCGTCACAGACAGCATCCGCGTGTCCAATCAGTGGCTGGTCGCGCTGTCAGCCCTGGTCTCCAGCGTCAACTATGCCAAGCAGAAGCGCGTGACCATCCCGCTGGGCCTGTGCCTTGGTCTGGGTTCGCTCATCGCGGCCTTCCTAGTGGTTTACACCACCATGGGCAAACTCAAGTTTTCCGCGTACCAGGGCTATTTCGGCCTGATCGTGTTCATAATTGGCGGTTTCATGGTTTATGAAATGACGCCCAAGGGGCAGGCCGGCAAGAAAAAATCCAAGGAAGCCGCCAAAGCCTTCGAGGCCGCCGTCAAGCAGAAGGGCGACATCACCTCGCAGGGAGTTAAAACACAGAGTTACAGTATGAAACGGATCGAGATTGCCTTCTTTGGACAAACCTTCGGATTCAGCCCCATCTGGGCCTTCGTCGGCGGTTTTTTCATCAGCGCAATCTCTTCGTTCATCGGTGTCGGCGGCGGATTTCTATACGTTCCCTTTTTGACCAGCGTGGTCGGGTTGCCGATGTTCGTGGCGGCCGGGACCTCCGGTCTCGCGGTTTTGATCAGCATGGTTCTCTCGATTTTCAACTTCATGATCAAGGGCGTCACGGTCGACTGGCTATTGATAGGCATCGAGCTCGTGGGTATTTTCGTCGGTTCCATGGTCGGACCCCGTACCGGTAAATATATCCCGGAAAAGGGCCTCAAGTGGTTCTTCATCGTGCTGGCCGTGTACGTAGGACTGGGTTACACTCTCGCAGGTTTTTTCAACATCAAGACTTTAGTTGGTTGATGGCAGTCCATTCATCAAAGCCGGCCCCGGCAGGAAGCGGGGCTGGCACGGCAAGTTGATAAGTGATCGAAATGAATAATATGTTTAATGAAATCATGCGGATGATTGATCCTTTTCTGATAGTCCCTTATCGTTTAACAGGCGATGCATTGGCCGGTTTTCTTATCGGGACTTTCTGCCTGTGTATGATATGCGTAGTGCTTGGAGAGCTGACTATTTCGGCCGGTATCCGCCTTAACCGCAAGCATCTCCAGGAACTCAAGCAGGAGGTCTCGCAAAAAGAAAGACTCAGCTTCCAGGCGTATGCTGAAGAAGACCGTGTCAGCTACAAGGCGCTCAACAAGGCTGCCAATGATGCCTGGGGCCGTTACTTCTTCACCATGGCGGCTTATTCGGGCGGCATCCTCTGGCCGGTGCCATTTGCGCTGGCGTGGATGCAATCCCGGTTTCAGGAGGTCGCCTTTGGTCTTATTTTCCCGCTCAACCGCCTGCTCGGAGACAATGTGGGCTATCCCTTTATATTCATTCCCATGTACATTCTCGCCCGTATCGTGTTCAAATATTTAAGACCAAGGTTGCCCTATTTTCGCGGTGTCCAGGCCATGCTCGACAAAAGCGGCGCTGAAAGCGGCTGATAACAAATAATTTCTTTTAAATCCTGAAATTATCATGGTACAATTACCCGCCATGAAATACATCTTAAATAAATCAATAAGATTCCTGCCGGTTTTTCTTTCTGTTTTATTTTTTCCGGAACAGGCCATGGCTACCCAGACCCATGGAGGGCTTGAAGGTATTTACGCGCATCAGTTTGCCCATCTTTTCTTCATTGTTTCAATGGGAATTCTGATCTTCTGGCTGAGAGAAAGAGATCTGGTTCGGGAAAAAGGATGGCGGTTTATACAATATTCGGCTGTTTTTCTTATTCTCTGGAATTTTGACACCTTCCTTGTTCATCTTCTTGACGAACAGCTTGAGATTATAAACGTAAGCAAAATTGATGCAGCTCGGATACTCATTGAATCAAGCCGCGGCGGCAGACTGATTGAGGCGTTTTATTATGCCGCCAAGCTTGATCATCTCTTTTGTGTTCCGGCCATGTGGTTTCTTTATTCCGGGTTAAGATGCCTGTTAAAGGAAACAAACACCGGTTTGCAGGAAGAGAGAATTCAATGACGATATCTTCTTTTCCGATATGGTTTATCGACATTACCGGCTCCGTTCTTATGATAATCTTGTCATTTCTGTGCCTCAATCCTGTCAACAAACTGAAAACCCGCGATCCTAACAACGTCATATGGACTTATCTTTTGTGGGTCTGCTATGGGCTCACCCTTTTTGCCGTGTCAAGATCGGCAGGGCATATATTGAAACAGATTCTCATTTTATCTGGATACGATGCGGTATGGAATATAATCAATCCGTTCAGCGGAGCCATAAACACTTTCACGCTTGTAATTGTGGCATCCATAACCCTTTTTTTTGAGCGCATCTGGAAAATCTATCAGCAGATTTCAAAAGACAGACAGGCGATTCAATCCGCCCACAGGGAGCTTCTTAATCTCAATCAGAATCTTGAACGACTCGTCGAGCAGAGGACAGAGGCTCTTGCCCTTTCGGAGCACAAGTACCGCCGCATTTTTGAAGTTTCAAAAGATATGATACTTGTTACAGGGAAAGACGGCATGATACTTGAGCTTAATCCCGAAGGGAACGCAATGCTCGGATTAAAGAATGCCGGCAGCTTAAACGGCAGAAGATTCAAGGATTTCTTCTCAGAAGAGAAAGACTGGGAACGCATTGAAAAAACGCTTGAGAGAAAGGGTTTTGTTACAAATGTTGAGTTGGAATTGAAGCGCTCCGACGGTGCCAGGATGGGTTCGCTTGTAAGTGGAAGCTTTGACTTCGGCCTGCCCGGGCAGGATGAGACCATCCATTTTCTGGTCAAGGATATTGAACAGAGAAGAATGATGGAAAAGCAGATGGCCCAGGCAGACAAGCTTGCTTCCATAGGCCAGCTTTCAGCAGGTATTGCACACGAGATCAACAATCCCCTTGGAGTGATTCTGGGTTACTCTCAGCTTCTTCTGCGGAATGAAAAAACTGAAACGGACAGATACAACGATCTCAAAACAATAGAAAAGCATGTAAAAAACTGCAAGTCGATTGTAGAGGATCTGCTTAACTTTGCGAGGAGTTCAAAGCCTGAAATCAAAACAACCCGGATCAACGAAGCCGCAGATGATGTATTGAATTTCATCCTGCATCATTCCAAGCTGGATGGGATAGATATTATCCGGAATTATGACGAAGAAGCTCCGCCCATGCTCCTTGATGAGAAGAAGATAAGGCAGGTCCTGATAAATCTTCTGATGAATGCGGGGCACGCTGTTGGGAAAAAAGGAAGTATCAGCCTGTCGACGGAATACATAAAACAGGATAATAAAGTGGCCATAACAGTTGCCGATACGGGATATGGGATAGAGAAAAAAAATCTGACCCGAATCTTCGATCCTTTTTTTACAACGAAACCGACCGGAGAAGGAACCGGCCTGGGGCTTTCGGTAAGTTACGGAATTGTGAAAAGCCATGGAGGCGAGATTCTCGTTGAAAGCGAGTCCGGCAAGGGGACTCTGTTTACGGTTCTTCTGCCGGTGGTTTCGCCTGAAACCAAAGTATGACGGCTTCATAAAAAGTCTCAAAATCGTCACTCCCGTGAAAACGGGAGTCCATAAACAGTTGAAACAACTGGATTACCGCTTTCGCGGGAATGACATAAAAAAGCAAATTTGCTTATCCCTGTGGAAACGGGAATCCATAACCGGAAACCGGAAATAAAAGATTATATGGAAATAAAAATACTGGTAGTAGACGATGAGCCTGATATGCGTCAGCTTTTAAAGCGGAGCCTCGAACCCGATCTCAGATGCAGAGTCGAGACGGCCTCTTCAGGAGAGATGGCGCTTAAAATGCTTGAAGAACTTCATATTGATATGGTTCTGGCTGATATAAAAATGCCGGGCATGGACGGGCTTGAGCTCCTTGAGCTGATAAAAAGGGAACATCCTGATCTGACGGTAGTTATGATGACCGCCTTTGGCCGGATTGAAATGGCTGTCGAAGCCATGAAAAGGGGGGCATACGATTTTATAACAAAGCCGTTTGATCATGATGCCCTGATACTGAGGCTTCAAAATGCTGTTGAAAGAAGCAGGCTTCTCAAGGAAAATCGCAGACTTCTGAAAGAAAGTCAAAATACGCATGTGTTTCAGGATCTTGTAGGTAAAAGTGCTGTAATGCAAAGGGTGTATGAAACCATCCAGATGGTAGCTCAAACCGACCTCACTGTTTTGATCACCGGCGAATCGGGGACGGGAAAGGATCTTGTTTCAAGAGCCATTCACGCTCTGAGCAATCGCAACCAGGGGCCTTTTGTAGCGGTTAACTGCCCTACTGTTCCGGAAAATATTCTCGAAAGCGAATTGTTCGGGTATAAAAAGGGCGCATTCACCCATGCAACCCAGAACAAAATAGGACTTTTTCAGGAAGCTCACAAAGGATCGATATTTCTGGATGAAATAGGTGATATAAGTCCGACCATCCAGACAAAACTGTTAAGAGTGCTTCAGGAAAAGGAGATTAAACCGCTTGGTGATACAAAAACAATTTCCGTGGATGTCCGCATAATCGCCTCAACAAACCGGAATCTTGAAGAGAAGATAAAAAAAGCCGAGTACCGGGAAGATTTTTTCTACCGCCTGAATGTTCTTCCCCTTAAGACGCCTTCCTTAAGGGAGCATCGGGAAGATATTCCCGTTATAGCAAGCCATCTCATTAATAAACATTGCGCAAAACTCAACAAGCCGGTCAAATCAATATCTCCTGATCTTATGAAAAACTTTATGGAAAGAACTTGGGAAGGAAACGTAAGGGAGATGGAGAATGTAATATTGCGCGGGATTCTCTATTGTTCAACCGATGTCATCACGCCTGATGATGCCGGAATCACAAAGGATATGCGGAAGGAATGCCTTGTGGAGTTTTCTTCGCAGGATTTGCAGTATAAGGACGCAAAAGAGCAGACTCTCAATCTCTTTAATAAAAATTATATCAGCAATCTTCTTTCAGCCAACAGGGGAAATGTCACTCAGGCGGCAAAACTCTGCGGACTCGAACGCCAGGCTCTTCAGCAGATCATGAGAAGATACGGCATCAGGGCTGAAGATTTTAGGCAGGAACAGGTACGCAGTGATCAGTAATCAGTGATCAGTAAACGGAAAACCTTTCAACCGGAAACCACAAACCAGAAACCAGAGACCTGTTTTTTATATTTTCCCGCATACCGGACAGCCCTGCATGCGCAGGGGCTTTTCGAGATGACTTTCCGCTAAAAGTTCCTGATTCATGAATATTTCAGCCGTGGGGCCGTCGGCCATGACCTGCCCCTTATGGATAACAATTGTCCGCTCGCAGAGATCCATAACCATATCAAGATCGTGAGTCGCTGTTATCTTCGTATGTTTGAATGTTTTCAGAAGCTCTATGAGCTTGCGTCTTGCCCTTGGGTCAAGGTTTGACGTCGGTTCATCCATGACAAGAATATCGGGCGACATGGCAAGAACTGTCGCAATGGATACCGATCTTTTCTCTCCTCCTGAAAGCCTGTAAGGCGGGCGGGATTTTAAATGCAATGCTCCAACCGTTGAAAGGGCATTGTCAACCCTTGCGTCAACTTCTTCCGGCGGAAGCGAGAGATTCAAGGGACCAAAGGCAACGTCATCATAGACGGTCGGCATGAAAAGCTGGTCGTCCGGGTCCTGGAAAACCATTCCCACCGTTCGCCTTACCTCTTTCAGCGTCTCTTTTGTTAAAGGATAGTCGCCTATCCGGATAATCCCGTTTCCTGACATGAGGTAGCCGTTAAGGTGAAGAAGAAGCGTCGATTTCCCGGCTCCGTTTTCCCCGACAACGGCTACCGATTCACCGTGGGTTATTCTGAAGGAAATATCCTGAAGTGCACAGGTGCCGTCCGGGTAAGTGAACTTC
>JAGVOC010000285.1 GCA_020052975.1 Desulfobacterales bacterium
AGAAGGGAGATAAAATATCTTCAAAAAAAATTCTGACTTCTGACTACTGTATTCTGTATTCCAGATACCTCGCAGCTCTGCTGCGGGGTAGTTCATTAAGCCCGGTTTTCGATTTTGTTGCTTATAGGATGCCGTTAACGACATAAAATTGCTTTTTATGAAACCATCAAAATCGATACCTTCGTCAAATATCCTTCAGCAGTGTGTTCGCCGGGGACTTTTCAATCGTATCGGCAAAGTCCTTTAATCTCCCGGACAGGGCTTTGAAGGAATCTGTCCGGGCGGTGGGGATGGAGTCGATCCCTTTGTTTTCAAGGGCCTGCAAGATGAACGAGAGGCTGAAGTCGTTAATGTCACGGGCCGGCTGATAGGCGGCTTCCTCGCTGTTTTCGAGTGTTGCGTCTGATATCAGGCCGCACCCGGCAAGATCGTAGAGAATCTCCTGAACAAGACGGACGGGGATGTCGAGGGCAGCGCATATCATTGATACGGTCATGGGTTTATTACCCTGGATGAAATTCACAACAAGCAGGTGGGTGATTTGCAGGCTAAGGAGTTTCCTGAAGAGTGGGCTGATCTTTTTTCTGTCCGGCTCGAACTCGTATGCATCGACATTCTGGAGTGCAAAGGATATCTCGGCGCCGAAGAGCATGATGAACCAGCTGAGCTGCAGCCATATCAGAAACAGAGGAAGCGCGGCGAAGCTGCCATAAATGGCATTGTATTTAGCTACTCCAATCTGGAAAATAATGTAAAACTTCTGAACAATGACGAAGATTGTTCCTGCAGCAATGCCTGCGATAAGGCCGGAAAAGAGGAGTATTTTTGTGTTGGGCATGAAGATATAGACAAAGGCAAAAAGTATCCAGATGAGACAGTACGGAATAATTTTTATAATGAGTGTGATGAGCGGGCTGAATACGCCCAGCAGAGCTATTTTCTGAGTTATTTGAGTGAGGTTTGTTGCTATCAGGACTGTAGCACTGCTGGACATTATTAAAAGGATAGGTCCCACGAGAACTATTGACAGATAATCACTGAATTTTCTGCCAAGAGAGCGGGCTTTCTTTATTCCCCAGATATCATTGAAGGACTCTTCGATCTGACTCAGAACATTCACAACCGCCCAGAGGAGAACAACTACCCCAACGCCGGCTATTATTCCACCCTTGGTGTTTTGCAGCATGTTGCGGGAGAACTCGATTACCTGCATTATCACCACTTCCTGGCCGGAAAACTTTTCCATCAGCTGCGTCTCAAGGTGCTTCTGGAGGCCGAACCCCTTGGCAATAGCAAAGGCCATTGCCACGATCGGAACTACGGAGAGCAGCGAGTAGAACGTCAGGGCGGAGGCTCGCAGCGGGCATTTGTCATAAATAAATTCTTTCGCAGCAATAATGATGACCCGCAGGTATCTGATGAGAAACCTTCTCCCATTCGTAAGATCCCTGAGGCGTATTCTCCAGATGCCCTCTCTGATAAATTCGGTAAAATCAAATGCCTTGCGCATCGGATCTTTCATGAATCAGTTCCTCCTATTTTGTGACAGAAGTAACAGCAATCATATTGCATCAACAATCCGCTTAAGCCCTTCGATCAGTTTCCCTTTTTCTGTCAGGCAGGAAATCATGATATGCGTTCCCCGCTCACAGTCATAAAAATAGCCGGGATACACGAGAATCCCGTGGTTTTTCAAGAGATGCAGAACAAGCTCTTCTTCATCTTCCCGGGTTTTGATTTCCGGAAAAAGATAATACCCCCCGTCGGGTCGGCATACTTTAATGCCGGGGTTTTCGGAAAGTAATTCAAGGGCAAGATCAATACCGGACCGAAACCTTGTCCGCATTTGTTCAACGAAACCCATCCCTTCAGCAAAGATTACGGGAAGCATGGACTGCGCCAGATAATTTGCCCCAAGATACGTATCGTTTAAGAGCTCAAGCCTTTTTTCATAATCTTTCACGCCGGCGCCGCTTAAGGCAATCCATCCGAGTTTCAAATCAGGAAGCCCGAACATCTTCGAAATGCCATTAAGGTGAAAAACAGGCAATTCCGGATGCAACACGCCAAGTGGAGGAATATTTGTGACTCCACAGGGGAATTCGGTAAATACTTCGTCGCATATTACCGGAAGTCCGAGACTGCGCAGTGCGGGAATAGCTTCCTTCACAACCATTCCGGTCGGGTTATGGGGTGATACAACTATAACTCCTCTGGTCCTGTCGTCAGACCCGGAAAGAAAACTGTCTGCTTTAATTTGCCAGCCATTATTCTCATCCATATCATAAGTGCGCAGTTCAACATGATGGATAGCGGCAAGGTGCTCAAAGAGAGGGTAGCTCACTTTGGGAGCAAGCAGATTATCTCCCGGATCTGCAAGAAGGGCAAACAGCAGACCGTAGGATTCGCTTGTGCTTGCCGTGATAAAGATATTATCAGCCGCAAGCTCGATAGCGGGAACGCGGCCCATATAATAATCGGATATGACCTGCCTTGCGGAAGCAAGCCCCTTTGGATCAGGATCATACCTTCGTTCACTCCAGTATGGTTCAGCAGCTTTTTTCAAGATATCAGGAGGGAAGATCAGCCCTTCAATGGTTGGATTGCTTCCCGCAAGATTTATAAAGTCCTTTTCCTTTTCAGCCTTCCGGAATTCATGCTCTATCCTGTTTTCTGCAAAATCAAAATCAGAATAAAATCCTGCCATTTGATCCCTACCATCAGTTAAGAAAATATTTGAGATACATCTTCTAAGAATTTCTCATGAATTCTGACTCCTGAATTCCATGTATTTTTCTACCAGTGAGGCTGATTCCCAATACGATGCCCCATTACTTCAAGGGTCTCATGCACCACGACAAAAGCTCCCGGATCTATTTCCCGGACTATGGCCTTAACTCTTGGAAGCTCTCTGAATGTGATAACGGTATAAAGGATATTTTCATCCTGTCCTGAATATGCGCCCTGTCCCTTAATAAAGGTGACACCCCGCACGATGTCTTTAAGAATCTTCTGACAAATCTCCTCCCATTTCGGGGATATTATAATAACCGCTTTCCTCTGGCTGAGTCCGGTTAAAACAACCTCAACAATTCTTGAGGAAACATACATGTAAACCAGCGTATAAAGTGCTGATTCAAGCGAGAATAAAATCGATGCTGCCGTGAGCACAATAATATTGAAAGCAAGAATTGTGCTTCCTACACGTATAGAAAAGCGGTTAAGAAGTGCTACTGAAAGTATATCTGTTCCTCCGGCCGATCCCTGGGATTTCAATATTATTCCGGCTCCGATTCCGGTAATGATTCCGGCAAAAAGTGCGCTTAAAATCTTATCCTGAACAGGAAGGGGAACATTTACCCACCCGATCATAGCGGAAAATATCACCATTCCGACTATGCTGTAATAAAAGAACCTCCGGCCCACGAACTTCCAGCCGATGAAAAAAAGAGGGATGTTCATAATAAAATAGAGCCAGCTTACCGGTAAAGATGGAAAAAGATAGTGAAGACCAAGTGCAAGACCTGTCAGTCCGCCGCTTACAAATTTATGAGGTATAATAATGCCGTTTAAAGCTATAGCAACAAGCGCACTTCCGAGACAGATAAGAAGCAGGTTGTAACTTATTTGTTTAATCGATTCTGCTCCGGACACAGGGCTTTCCGGCAAATTAGCGCCGGAACCTCCTTGTTTTTCTGTAATTATTTTATCGTCCATATCCAGTACCTCTATTATTTCCTATTATGAACAATAGTGCGTTTCCAATCAGGAAATCGGCAATTTTGGGCAAGCTCAAGGAAATCAAGGGATTGCGCGGAGACATACGCATAGTATGTCGCACAAGAAATCCTGCAGATTGACACAGAGATCGCACAAAAGGGCCATTTCCTGATGGAAACTAACTGCTAAAAATATAAACGATGCATAGTAGTTTAGCAACCAAAATGAATTTTCAACTTATCCACTATCTTCCTTGACACTCAACCTCATTTTTTCTATAAGGATTTGTAATTTCAAATGTAGTGAGAGCTTTGAAGAACGTCCAATTTTGCTCAAGTTCAAGGAAGGCGATATTTAAGGCTCAGGTTCATGGTTTCTGGTTCCTGGTTAAAAGAAAAACCAGAAACAACAAACCAGAAACCAAATCTTTAAATAAATCGGGCAAAAGGGGGCGTTATGCAAGAGTCTCGTAGTATCGAACCGAAACTGCGCTCGATAGTCCTGTTGATTACGGCGGGGAGCTTCAATAATAGATGCTTATAAATACAATATGTTTTGTCAGATATTCCAACGGAGAATACTCATGAAAAGATTTATCGCCCCATTACTGACTGTTTTGATTTTTTCGTTCCTGCTTCAAACCGCATCCTCGGCGGCAGACTTTCGGAAAGCAAAAATTGCGGTTCTCGACTTTCAGCTTCAGGGAGAAGGATTTGAAACTAAGGACATGGGCATAATTGTAGCAGAATGGTTTATCACGGCCCTTGTTAAGGCCGGCCGTTTTGATGTTATTGAACGGGGATTAATACAAAAGCTTTTGGAAGAACAGAGGCTTTCTATGACAGGTCTTGTTGATGCAACCACTGCAACGAAAATAGGCAAGTTTCTCGGAGTTAAAACCATAATAAGCGGCTCGGTTATGAAGCTGCAGAACGTAATTGAAATAAATGCCAGAATAATCGATGTGGAAACCGCTTCAATAATAGCAGCCGAAAACGTCAAAAGCACCACTTCCGTCAGGCTTCAGGACCTGATTGTCCAGATGTCTGAAAAGATAATAAAAAACTTCCCGCTGGAAGGCTATATTGTCAATAAGACCGATTCAAAAGTAACCATTGACCTTGGACGGATGGCCGGTGTTAGAGAGGAAATGGAATTTTCTGTGTATAAAGAAGGTAAGATAATCAAACACCCCAAAACCGGAGCAGTAATAGATGTTCAGCGGATAGAAACAGGCAAGATAAGAATTACCGATGTAAGGGATAAAATCGCGGAGGGGAAAATTCTTCATGAGGAATCCCCCGGCTCTATTTCCTACGGACAGCTTGTCAGCACAATGATTGGAAGCCTGCAACCGGTACAAAAAGAGTCGGCACAAGATTCCGCTCTGGAAAAAGCTCTTTCATCATCAGCACGGCCTCCAAAAAAAGGTGACAGCCCGGGCGACGTTGCAGGCATGCTGAGGTCTTCCAACCTGGGAGATAAAGCAGACGGCGCCAAAATCGTTGCAAAGCTGTACAAAAGCGACCAGAAACTTCTGGATATAGTCAATGATGAACTGTTGAAAGGTTATAACAGCCGTTCGGATGACAGAAATTATGTTGAAGCTATGGCATGGCTTTGCAATGCGCTCGGGGCATCAGGACAGGCTAAGTATGCGTCAACTCTTGAAAAGGTTTCGCACGATGCTCCAGACAGAAAGCTGAAAAAATATGCGCTAAAGAATCTGAGACACATTAAATAGTTGACGGCTTTGACAATTCTCAATTCAAAAAATATTCTCCTTATTCACCCCCTGGGTTACAAAAAAGAGGCTGCCGGGAAAGACATATCAAGAATATCAAGCATCATCCCGCCGATTGGACTTGCAGGCATAGCGGCATATCTGGGGAACCGTGGTATTGATGTTTCAATTATAGACTGTTACGCGAGACCTGATTCAGACCGCCTCATTCATGATTATCTTAAGACTGAAAAACCTGCATTCCTGGGACTAAGCTGCACCACATCAACTTTTCTTGATGGAGTGAGAATAGCAAAACAGGCAAAGAGCATTCTTCCGGATATACGGGTCGTTTTCGGCGGAGCTCATGTTTCTGCCCTTAAGGAAAGGATTTTAAAGGATTTTCCTGTCATAGATTTTACTGTTATCGGTGAAGGAGAGGAAACTCTTGCTGAGTTAATAGAAAAAAGCGGAGAAAACCTGTCCTCTGTTATGGGTATAATATACAGGGAATCGGACGGAAAAATAAGCTTTACCGGCCGCAGGGCAAAAGGACTTGATCTAGATACGCTTCCTTTCCCTTCATATGAAAAGCTTGAAGGTTTCCCCGATGCCTACAAGGCCTTCCTTTTTAATTATCCGAAAGCTCCAAGTTCTAGCTGCATTACAAGCCGCGGGTGCCCCTATGCATGCAGCTATTGCGACCGTTCAGTTTTCGGCCGATCTTTCCGGTACAATTCCGCCGAATACATGTACGAGCATGTGCGCTATCTTAAAGAGCGCTTCGGTGTAAAGCACATCATTTTTTATGATGACCAGTTCACATTCAAGAGAGAAAGAATAGTCGATTTTACACGGATGATGATTAACCGGCCGCAAAGAATCTCTTTTAATTGCGTTGTCAGGGCAGAACACATCGATTACGATATCCTCCTGATGCTCAAGGAAGCCGGTTGCTGGATGATCAGCCTTGGAATAGAAACAGGCGATGAAGAGCTTCTTGCTCAGCACAGGCAAAATCCGAACCTTTCTCTGCTTTCTGAAAAACTTCGTCTGATAAAAAAAGCCGGGATACGCACCAAGGGATTGTTCATGATAGGGCTTCCGGGTGAAACAGAAGCCGGAATCAAAAAAAGCATGGAATTCGCATTTTCAAATCCGATTGACGAATTGAATGTTGCAAAGTTCACCCCTTTCCCCGGTTCTCCCGTTTACGAAAAGATACATGAGCTTGGTGAATTCAACGAAGATTGGGAGCTGATGGACTGCATGAACTTTCTGTTTATTCCAAAGGGCATGACCAAAGAACAGCTTGAAGAACTTTTTAAAAAGTTCTATAAAAAACATTTCATGCGTCCGAAGGTATTATTTGAATATACGAGCATGTTGTGGCGTTCACCAGACAGCTGGATCCGGTTTATGCGCAATTTGCCGGATTTTCTCAAATTTGCCAAAAGCGATAGAAGGCTTGGGAATTGAAGGCAGGGGAGGCACTCGCAACGAGACCTTTGCAGAACATCCAATTTTGACCAAGTACAAGGAACGCGATAATTTCAACCACAGGAATACATCGAGTATTTCGAGGATTGAAATTTGAGCCTGACGCAGTAATCGGGTAAAAGTGGGCGTTATGCAAAGGTCTCATACAATTTCAGAAGGGAGGAATAAAGTTGAAAAATCTCTTGACCTTTTTCCGGGAAAACGACAAATTTGCCGGTCATTCCGGAATAGAGCTTCTTGAAATTTCGGAAGGCCGGGCAAAAGCAGTGATGAAAATCAAAAAACATCATCTTAACGCCGTCGGCAGCGTTCACGGGGGGGCGATTTTTACTCTTGCCGATTTTGTTTTTGCAGCAGCTTCAAACTCCCACGGGACTGTTGCCGTTGCAGTCAACGTCAGCATATCCTATCTGAAAGCAGCAAACAAAGGCCGCCTTTTTGCAGAAGCAAACGAGGTGGCCATTAACCCGAAGCTTGCATCATACACGGTAAATGTTACGGATGAGCAAGGGGAACTCATAGCAATTTTTCAGGGGATGGTTTACAGAAAAAAGGAGACTATTTTGACGGCTTCGTAAAAAGCTATTCTGCTGTGAGACCTTTGAAGAACGTCCAATTTTGGCCAAGTACAAGGAAGGCGATAATTTCAACCACAGGAATACATTGAGTATTTCGAGGATTGAAATTTGAGC
>JAGVOC010000126.1 GCA_020052975.1 Desulfobacterales bacterium
AGAAGGGAGATAAAATATCTTCAAAAAAAATTCTGACTTCTGACTACTGTATTCTGTATTCCAGATACCTCGCAGCTCTGCTGCGGGGTAGTTCATTGCCTGAGCACGGGAAAGGTTAAAAATATGGAGAATAATTGTTGCGGCAACAATAATAAAAAAGAGTCCTTTGGCAGAGTGTCACATCTAAAGCCTTTTGCATCCACTCCTGTTATGCAAAACAAAAAGGAAGAAGCCGCCTGCTGTGGCCCACCGCCGGGACCTGAATGCAGCAGGTTTGCCCGGCCCGGATATGAAATATGCGGGTTTGTTGAAGAATTTATAGATACGACTGCGGGCTCTGTTCCAAAAACCAGAACAAAACTTTCTATGGCTGATCATGCGATGTCGGTTTTGGCGAGATTCGGAATAGGCAGGGATTCATACGGCATTTCGCCGGGGATTTATTGCACAGGCACACCTGCTGCTGATTCACCAGTCCTGGTTACGGCGAATTATAAGCTGACTTTTGATGCTCTTCGCATGGAATTATCGTCGGTGGACGCCTGGATTCTTGTACTTGACACACGGGGAATAAACGTATGGTGCGCGGCCGGAAAGAGCCTTTTTTCGACTGAAGAAGTGATAAAAAGAATAAAGGCTTCAGGTCTGGATAAAATCGTAAGCCACAGGGAGCTTATTCTGCCCCAGCTTTCAGCCACGGGTGTTTCTGCAATAGATGTGAAAAAAAAGAGCGGTTTCAAGGTTGTCTGGGGACCAATCCGCGCAAATGACATAAAAAAATTTATAGATGCCGGAAAGAAGGCTGACGAATCAATGCGCCGTGTGACCTTCACGGTATCGGAACGCCTTGTACTTGTTCCTGTTGAGCTTTCATTTCTTGTAAAGCCGACCCTCTTTATATTACTTGGAATTTTCCTTTTATCCGGAATCGGACTGGAAATATTTTCCTTAAAGGATGCCTGGTCGAGGGGAATTATGGCGGCATTTGCATATGCGACAGGAATTTTTTCCGGCGCTGTTGTTGTGCCTGCAATATTAAAATGGCTTCCCGGAAAGGCTTTTTCTGTCAAGGGCGCTATTACAGGAATCATAGCAGCCTTTTTTGTTGTAATGATGCTGAAAGATGTTGCAAACACGTGGGAGCTTGCAGCTCTTTTCCTTTGTACTACGGCAGTAAGTTCTTATCTTGGAATGAATTTTACAGGCTCAACACCTTATACATCGCCGTCGGGAGTTGAAAAAGAGATGCGGAAAGCAATTCCTGTTCAGGCGCTTGCCGGCTTTGCCTCCATTGTTTTATGGATCGGTGCTGCTTTTATCAGATAAGATTATACAGGAGAACAAGATGCAAGACTTCAGATATTTATATGATGTTTCGACCCTCTCATTAAACCGTGAAGCATGTATCGGATGCGGCATGTGTGAAATCGTGTGCCCGCACGGAGTTTTTAAAGTGGAGAATAAAAAGGCCGGAGTAGTTGATAAAAACGGGTGCATGGAATGCGGCGCATGCGCGAAAAACTGCCCGTCAGAAGCTATAGGCGTAACTCCGGGCGTAGGATGCGCCGCCTATATCATTCAGACATGGATAATAGGAAAGAACGGAAATTCACGCGGCATAGCCAAGTGCTGCTGATGATCCGTTTTTTATCCACCCCGATTTCATTCATCAATAATTTCAAGTATTCTTTCCCGAAGCTTGAATCTTTATCCCGGAGATTTTCTTTTAGCGCCGAACAGATTGATAAAATAAACAGGTCTTTATTAAAATTAAGAAGTGTGATAGATAAGAAACGTATTTTCAACTCCGTGTTAACGAAACGGGGGCATCATTTATCTGCCCATTCAAAAACACGATGAAATATTAGTAAGTTAGAAACTATTTTCTGCGTTTTTCAGGCAGAAAGTAGTTTTGTTAACGCACTTATCCCATTTATCGGGGTTAGGATTAATTCACATGCCAGAAATCTCAAGATTCTTTGGAATCATCATAGCTATGTTCTGGGATGAGCACAATCCACCACATTTCCATGCTCGTTACGGACAATTTAAGGCTGCCATAGATATTGACTCACTGGAAGTATTGGATGGAAAGCTTCCTCCCCGTGTTTTGGGACTTGTGGTAGAATGGGCCTCACAATATAGGAAGGAACTCATGATTAACTGGGAAAAAGCACGGAATGATAAACCCTTAAAGAAAATTGAACCTCTCCAATAGGAGGATAGAGCATGACTCATGACATTATAGATGCTGTGTATAAAGGTGATTATCTCATAGAACTTTTTTTCGATGACGGCAAACGCGGGATAGTTGATTTTTCAAAATATCTAAAACGTGGCGGTGTGTTTAGAAAATTTAGAAGCATAGAATATTTCCGCAGTTTCCAGATTAATAAAGAACTCGGTGTGTTAACATGGTCCGATGGGCTTGATATCGCTCCCGAGACCCTTTATGCGGAGGCAACGGGAGCGAGACTCCCCTTATGGATGGAGAAACAAGAAAATATCAAGTCGAACCATCGCCTGCACTCGGATGGCCGGATGCCTGCGGCTTCCAGCCACCGGTGAGGCGTGACATTGTTCCCAGTGCCCGACTTCGTCCGTTCTGGGGAGCAAGTATGAAGAAGTTATAATAGCGGCAGTACGGATTCCCGGAAAAAGCTGAAAAAAGTATTTCTGTAAATCTTAATGTTTTCAATGATATCGTTATCTCTGGTATGCTCCGGTGTGTCGCTGACGAATTTAAAGATATAGCATTTGGTATTGAATTTTCTACACGCCTGAATGACGGATGCGCTTTCCATATCGATGAGATCCACTGTTTTTGACAATTTTTGCCTTTCGGCAGGATCGAGTACCGGCCTGTCGAGGGTTGCGATTGTTGCATAAGAAAAATCCTCAAGGATGTCCGGTACGTGTCTATGGGGAAATTTTGATTTGAATTGAGGCCTGTCATACTCAAAAACCTTTTTAATATGCAATGGTTCGCCAAGAGTATGTCCGGCGCCTGTCGCACCTGCCGCGCCAAGGTTTACGATACAAAAAGGGCTGAATCTTAAACAGGAGTAGGCGCAGGCCATTGCCGAATTTGCCTTCCCGATTCCAGATATGATGAGAATATGATTTTTATTCCTGTAAACTGGAAAAGGTTTGGAGTCCAGCCTTATCAATGAAAGCCCGCCGATAAACGGCTTTGCCTCAAGAAGGGTTGCCATGACAAGACAGATTAAAGGATTTTTTTCCACCTTGCCATCTCCTCCAGAGTTTGAATCGCTCTTTGCCCTGTAATACCCAATGAAATGGTAAAATCATTAACATACAAATCAATATGGCCATCTATCACTTTGTCGTTTAATTCCTGGGCATGCTGGAGCACAAAAGAGCGTGAAGCATCCCTGTTCATTTTTGCATAAATTACCGAGTTTTTAATGAGCAGTTCAACCTGTTTTTTGTGAATGATTGTCTCTGGGTCTTTTCTGATTGCAATACAGCCGAGCGGAATCGGAAGATTTGTCTCTTTTTCCCACCATTCGCCAAGGTCTATAACCTTTACGCAACCGTAATCGGGATATATAAACCTTCCTTCATGAATGATAAGGCCTGCATCGTACTCGCCGCTTTTCACTCCTGGAAGTATCCGGTCAAATCTGGTTACGACGATATTTCTGATTTCAGGATTCCAGAGTTTCAATAGAAGAAAAGCGGTTGTATAATTGCCGGGAATCGCAATCCTGGAATCAGCGGAAAACCTACTCTCTTTTCGAGTCACAAGAAGAGGCCCGCATCCGAAACCGAGCGCCGAACCTGAATCAAGGAGCTCATAGTCGTCTTTTAGGAGAAGATATGCAAAAAAAGAAAGCTTGGTAATCTGGAATGTTTTCTTGAAAGCCGCATTATTCAGCGCTTCAACATCATCGATATGCGGGGAAAAGGTATAATTGCCCGTATCTATGCCATGATGAAGCATGGCATGAAATACGAACGTGTCGTTTGGGCAAGGTGAAAAGGCAATCGAAAGGTCTGTCATCATAAAATCTCTGCTCTAATATTTTTTTAAGATCTGATATTCCGAGTCTCTCATTACAGGCTTTTTACCGGCGTTTGTTATTATGTCGATAAACTCGTTTATACCTGCCTTGGTTTCAATGCCGGTTGCCTTAACTACCGTTTCTTCCATCAGAACTCCGCCCATGTCGTTTGCTCCCATGGCGAGAGCAAGCTGCGCAAGCTTCAGGCCCTCGGTAAGCCACCCGGCCTGGATATAAGTGATGTTATCCAAAAAAATGCGGGAGATGGCCACTATTTTAAGATAATCAATTCCTGTCGCTGGTTCAATATCTTTAAGTCCGGTGCGTGCAGGAGAAAAAGACCAGGGGATAAAAGCTCTCAACATCCCCGTTTTGTCCTGTACGTCGCGCACAACATTTAAATGCCCGATCCTTTCTTCATCGGTCTCTCCCATGCCGTAGGTCATGGTTGCCGAAGATTTCATCCCGTGGCGATGCAGTGCAAACATAACTTCGCACCAGAGGTTTTTCCCTATTTTTCTGGGGCTTACCTTTTTGCGTATCCTGTCAACCAGCAAATCCGATGCTCCCGGCACCGAATCGAGCCCGGCATTTTTAAGCTTTAATATTGCCTCATCGATGGAGACCGAACTTTTTTCTGCCATGTGAGCAATTTCGCATGGCGAAAATGAATGAAGATATATTTGAGGGAAGCGTTTTTTTACATTTTTAACTATGTTAACATATGTATCAAGGGTATAGTCCGGATGAAGGCCACCCTGAAGCATTACCTGTGTTCCTTTTAATAATGCAAGCTCTTCGATCTTTGCAAAAATCTCTTCCTGTGTAAGCTCAAAGGGTTTAATCAGATTTGCCCTTGCGTGATAAGCGCAAAAATTGCAGGCAGCTTCGCAGATATTGGTAAAATTGATTATGCGGTCAACAATGAATCCGACCTCTTCCTGGGGGAAAATGAGTGCGCGCCTCATGTTGCCTGCTTCACCCAGTTCAATCAGGTCCCATTTAAAAAGCGCAAGAGCTTCCCTCGGAGAGATTCTCCTGCCCCCATATATATTTTGTTTAAGCTCTTTGTCTGATCCCTGTTTCATTGGCTTTGGATAACTTGCTTTAACATGTTTTTGGGGTTCCCCGCTGTTTTATGTGGGTATTCCCCAGATGCCCTTGGATGTAATTCGACAAACTTGGTACTATAACAAAAACTTATCTGACAGGATTTGCAGGATTTGACGGATCAACTGCATCAGGCCGCTCCGGAAGAGCGGCCCGAAACACGCATCCGCTCCGCGGAGGATGGTAAACGCGGGCGATGGCCTATTGCTTGACCGGCTTCCGGCCGGCAGGCAACATCCTGTCCATCCTGTTAATCCTGTCTAAAAACTTTGGTTAATCAATGCGTTGTGAGGATAGCACTTGCAGCAACTGTTTACCCACACAAAACAGCGAAGAGCCTTTTTTTAGGCATCTCCAAAAAAGTTCAGCGATTCCGTTTTATTTAATAAATTAAGTTCTTCTGCAGCCGACAGATAATATTCAAGAGCATTTTTCAGATTATCCGTAAATTCAAACTGCAATGTATCGTAATAGCCGTTCACATCATATGATATATCCGGATACTTTTGTTTAGCCTTGATTATTACACTTTCCTTTTCCTGAATAAGACATTGCAGGGATGATCTGTATGAATTTATTACGGCCCTTAACTCCGGCAGATTCTCTTTGATAACATTTTTACGTACAGCAAATACGGCAAAAACAACCGGGAATCCGGTTTTCTGAAGCCAGAGCTCCCCCAGGTCATATTTGTAAGGCGCCTTATTGATACAGCCTTTCATAGCGTCATTTCCTATAATGAGCGCAGCATCATGGCTATTTAAATCAGGACGGGGTCCCGCCTGCAGATAGTAGGGTTCAATACCATAGAATTTTTCAAGCAGGATTTTGAGAAGCACCCTTGATGTGTGTGATGCTCCTGAGAGACCGACTTTTTTGTTATTGAGAGTTTCGATCGGAAAGTTGCTGCAGAGAATGACTGATCCCACATATCCAACCGAGCTCAAACAGAATTCCGGAAGCAGGAGAACATCCTCTTTTATATCGGCATAAGTCGCGGAAGAAACCGGGCTTAAATCGAGTTTTTTTTCTTTCATCATTCTGTTCAGCTCTGAAGGAAGTCCCGGAATAATTCTTATGCTTTTTAACGGCTTCTTTTCAAACATGTGGTAGTAAAAAGGGTAGCAGTTTAAATAATCTATATAACCGACTTGCATTAATAAATCTCCGGCCTCATTGGATCCAGTAATTTGCAGTCGTCCGGACAGGTTTCAAGCCGGCATTTTCGATCAGCCTTTTGAGGAAAGATTCGGATCCGTAATCCGGCGTTTTTGCTCCTGCAGCGTGAACGACCTTTTCATTGTAATAAGTTGCCGCAAAATCATCAACGCCGAATCGTAACAGTACCTGGGCCATTTTATCTCCAAGGTACATCCAGAGGGCTTTCAAGTGGGGGATGTTATGCAGAAAAATTCGGCTCGCAGCATATATCCTTATGTCATCATATCCTGTTGAAGTTCTGCGCCTGGCTCTTATCCTTGTGTTCGTGTCATGGAACAGAAGCGGGACGAAGGTTTTAAATCCGCCAGTTTCATCCTGGAGCCTCCTTATTTTTGCAAGATGACCGGCAATGTCCCCGATCTCCTCTTTATGATTGTAGAGCATGGTGGCATTTGTTTTAAGACCCATTTCATGAGCGGTTCGCATTATCTGAAGCCACCTGGTGCCTGGAATTTTTGCCGGCGCTATGATATTTCTGATATGGGGAGAAAATATTTCGGCTCCTCCGCCTGGCATTGCTCCTATTCCGGCATCAATCAGTCGTTTCAGGGTTTCCTCTACGGTGATTTTGTTCTTTTTTGCAAAGTAATCAATCTCAACGGCAGTAAAGGCAACGACAAAAAGGTCTGGTTTGATCTTTTTTATCCGCCTTATCATTTTTTCGAAATAATCGATTTTGAGCTCCGGGTGAAGCCCTCCTACGATATGCACCTCATCGATTCCGGATAGAACCGCGTTTTGTACCCGCTCTGTTATCTCATCGAGGGAAAGAAGAAAGGCGTCTTTGTCTTTTGCATCACGGGAAAAGGCGCAAAGGGGACAGCGAAGTTCGCAGATATTCGTGAAATTGAGATTCATGTTCACGCCGTAGTATGCCGCATCGCCATGCAATTTTGTCCTTATAAAATTGCTTATTTTACCGAGATCAAGAATATCGTTTGTTGACAGCATATATCCTGCATCTGCTTTTGAGACAGGTATTCCCTCAAACACCTTTACGGCAATCTTCTTAAGCTTTCTGTTTGTTATTGAATCTGATAGATTTTTATATTTCATTTATTCTGATCTTGATGAATTCGTAATGATTTTCTCCGAATCGATTAAAAGCCTTGGGAGTTATATAAAAACATCAATGAGGGTGCCGATTAAAAGAAAAGGGGAGACATATATGTTCGCCTTGAAAAATTTTCTCAAAGCGACTCCAAAATCCCTGCTCCTTGCAATTTTCTGCTGGTAAATAAAGATGAGGGCAACGCACGCTAAAGCTGCCCAGTATGGCATGCTTTTTCCTGTAATAATGCCTGCTGCAATCATTGCCCCGAAGGATAAAACATAACAAATTCCTGAGGCGGCGAGAGCCTTTTTCTCTCCATATGCCGATGGAAACGAATAGAGACCTTCTTTTTCGTCGAATTCCACGTCTAAAAGAGCATAGACAATATCAAGACCGGCGATCCACAGCAGGATAGCGCCCCCAAGAACAAAAGGAACAACAGAGAATTCACCGGTTACTGCAAGGTAGCCTCCGATAGGGGCGGCAGATTCAACAAATCCTAAATAAAAATGTGATGAT
>JAGVOC010000066.1 GCA_020052975.1 Desulfobacterales bacterium
CAAAAAACCCCATACCAGCGCATCCGACACCAATTACAACCACGGATTTTTCAATAATCCCCATCTCCTCAAGAACGTCGATGATAATTTTGCAAGCCAGGGGACTACTGCAACCTGGGCACGACGGCAGTGGGAAGAGGAGCTTATAATCTGATGGACCATAAATCTTTTCCTTATTCATAGAATCAGCTTTGTCATTCATATCAACCTTTTCACCTCCTCAAAAATGGTCTCTGGAAAGATCATCCCTAATTCTCCGGCAACATGCCTTGAAGGCATCCCTAAAAACGAAACAAGGCTTTTGTCTTCAACACCCAGCCATACATCTTCCAGTAGCTGTCCCATACTGTCCTCAACTACCAAGAACCTGCAACCTTGAGATGCCTTTTGTTTTAATATATCATAGGGAAACGGCCAAAGGGTTATGGGCTGGATCAGACCTGCCTTAAGCCCCTTACTACGGGCCATATTCACAGCTTCCTCACAGCAACGGGCCACATACCCATACGCTATTAAGAGCAATTCGGCATCTTCTATCTGATATGTCCTGAACCTCACTTCAGATTCAGCTATCTTCTTGTATTTTTCGTGAATCTGTTCAACGATGGTCTTGTAAACAGGAGGCATTAGCCCCCTTGTTGAATGGATATAGTCAAACCTCCCTCCTTTCTTGCCAATCCCCTTCAAAGCCCAATCCTTGGAGGGTAAGTCACCAAAATTTAAAGGCTTAACATCGATGTACTCAGCTATCTGGATAAGGATACCATCTGCCAAGACTACTGCAAGGATGCGATACTTATCTGCCAGGTAAAAGGCAAGCTGCATCAGGTCATGGCATTCCTGAACCGATGAAGGGGCAAGGACAATGGTCTTATACCCTCCCTGTCCGCCTCCTCGTGTAGCTGACAGATAATCGGTCTGGGCATGACGGGTGGTACCCTGACCAGGTCCACCTCTTTGAACATTTACTACAACGCAGGGTAATTCACAAAAACTTATATGGGACAGTATCTCCTGCATCAATCCCCAACCAGGGCTTGCCGTAGATGTCATCACCCTGACTCCGGCAGTAGCAGCCCCAAAGACCATAGAAGCAGATGATGATTCACTCTCGGCCTGTACGAAACGTCCTCCTCTTCTTGGCAATTCACGGGCAAAAAATTCGGTGATCTCGTTTTGCGGCGTAATAGGATAACCAAAAAAATGTAGACAGCCCGCATTCAAAGCTCCGCGTCCCACAGCCTCATAGCCATGAATAAACAACTTTTCTCCCATATTCGCCCCCTTAGATGTGTTAAAATAAGAATTGCAGCAATTTCAACAAGTTTCGATTTGCATACTTTTCAAGCTCCCATTGTATTCAAACATAGTTTGAAATGTTTCCATTGTCAATACAAAAAATTATAAAGCATAAATTAACCCCCAAACGATACCTAAGAGACTGCCGTTAAAAAATCCACAGATCATCCATCTCCTTCGCACTGAAGAAGAGTGTTACTATAGATTATCCAGTTCTACGTGCATGGTAATCCTCTCTGGAAAATCAGGAATTGCCGCAGTAATTCTCGTCCAGGCAGGTAACATGGGAATTCCTACAGGGTCGTCTATAAATCCCTCCGAGGCCCTTTTAAGAGAAATAACGAAGGCTTCGACAGCTTCGATCTCTCCGTGCCTGTCATAGGTAAGGCCGTTCAATAAAGATAAAGCATTGTATTTCTCTACGGCGATTCTCGATTCTTCCATGTATGCAGTGTATAATGTCCTGAAAAAAGATTGGCTCATAACAATGCCATCCTGACTTAATACCCTGAATAATGCCTTTGCAATATCTGTAGCCATACGGATCAAACCTTCATCGGGTTTATCTTTATCCAAGAGTTGATGTTTATGTTCATAGAACTCTGTTATCTCTACCTGGCATATACGATTGACTGCCGCTTTCTGGTATACTTCACTTAGCAGGGAGACCTCGAGTCCCCAGGTGGGGGATATTCTCAAGCCTCGCGCCAGACTGCTAATGAGGGCAAACTCCCCGGAGAGGGCGTATCTGAAATTACCGAGGTACTCCAAAAAAGGGTTATATTCCAAAATCCGTTTCAGTGTTCTGATCAGTGGCGTATAAAAAAGCCTCGTTACCCTTCCGTAAAGTTTTTCCGTTACCCTGGCGTAGTAACCTTTGCTGAACTCGAAGTCTATAGCCGGGTGAACTACAGGATAAACCAGCCTGGCGAGCATTTCTCTTCTATAATTAACGATATCGCAGTCATGTAATGCAATTGCATAGACCTCCTCGTCCGAGAGAATATAACCGAGGGACATCCATACAGACCTTCCCTTCCCCGGCATGTCTATATCAAAATGGGCATCCCTCAATTCGCCATAGAGCTCCTGAATCCTCGGACCATCATGCCATACTATTCTTACATCCGTAGGAAGAGATGACATAACCTTTTTAGCTTTTTTAAACTCCCCTTTTCCTGCCCTATCGAGAGAAAGGACAATCCTGTAAAGATAGTTTGCCCTTTTAAGTTCCTCTATTATTTGAGGCATAGAGTCTGTCTCAAATTCGGAATACAGGGCAGGAAGCAAAAGGACGATCTTCCTTTTTTTGCCGATGGTTCTTAATTCATCTTCAAGGTCTTCTAGAGGTCTATCTTTCAATTTTTGTAGCGTGGTGATCATGCCATGCTGGTAAAAATCTGCCATTTTGCACCTCCTGCATTTATTTTAAAGCCACTGCCAAAATAATGCCTTATAGATGACTGATATCATTTTTCCTCTCTTCGCCCTTTATCTTCTTTTCAATATAATCCTTCGCAATATCTCTACCTCCAAAGCCAAAGGCTATAGCAAAAGCAAGAACTATTCCTCCAAAGATTATTGCAAAGGCAATAACCATTGTTTCTCTACCGATACCGAGTTGTTCAAGTGCCATTGTCAGAGTAAGTAAAAAGATAGCCAGCTTAACAAATCTTCCTATCAATCCGGACAACTTGATTCCAGCATTTACAGATGCGATCAAAGCAGCACGTCCGAAAAAATTACTAAGAAGATAGCCTAAAAAGAGAATTAAAGCAGCAATGAAAACATTTGGCAAATAAAGAAGAAACTTTTCCAGTATCCTTTCTATGACAGGGACATTCAGTGATCGTAATGAGAGGATCGAAAAACTGACAATAGTTATCCAGCTGATAAGTCTCGAAATGACCAGAGAAAGAGGTTCTTTTACTCCAGCCTTTTGCATCATCTCAACTACACCGGATCTCTCTGAAAATTTGTCGAGTTTTACCGCACGTAGAAATCTAAAAAATATAAATTTGAGGATCAAGCCGAGAACAATACCTGAAATAAATATGAGTATGGAAATAAATATCTCGGGGAGAAATTGCAGTAACCTTTGTAGAAATTTATCTAATGGTTCAATAATTATCCTCTGCAGTACGTGCATAAATACCTCCTTTCTTTAAACCCAGCTGTTTACTAAAAGGCTTTTTTCATTTTCGAAGTTCATGCACAATCTGTCTATAGTTTCTTCAACCTCTACCGCGTTGCTTACCCATGTTTCTACAATAAACGATGCTACCCTTCCAAGATATAAGGGAGTAAGAGATTTTAAGAGATGTTCTTTATTCAGAACCTTACGGTGAGCAGCAACAGCAAAGCTGTAAATAATTTCAACCCATATTTCATCTGGAACATTGAATTCCACTTTACTAACGACTTCCATTTTGTGAAGAAAATCAATAATCTTTTTTGGGATGAACAGCTTCCATGAATCGATTAATTCCTTGACCCCGAGCCTGAAGTTATCGATCATCCTATCGAGATTTACAGAAACCGGTTCAAGCCCAACGGCATACTGAAAACCAAAAGTTGGTATCTTTTCAGACCCTTTGACTGTTTTCCAAGCTTCTGAATAAGTCTCCATAAGATCAAAGGTTGCACCTACTACCTGATAGAGCATTGCGCTCAAATCAGTACCAGGATCTTTAGGATCGTGAATCTTTGCACCTAAGAAAGACTGACAAACTTTAAAATTATTAGCCACGGCTGTAGTTGTCATCCATATATCTATCCCATATCGTGCAACATCAGTTTCCCAAACATCTTTTGTTAGGTAAAATTTTGCCAGTTTGCCCGAGAACCCGAAGTCTCCCCCAATGGGTTGTCTTACCTGTTTCCCGTACAATGCCCTGCTTAATGGATAGATTACACTATTTGTTATTGTTCCGTCATATTTATGCCTGTGATAGAGGGGGGCAACATAGTCGAAACCACTTTCAATGACAGGTTTAATCAGGAGTTCGATCCACTCAGGAGTGATGCTTCTCAGGTCAGAGTCCACTACTGCACATGCCTTAACATTGAGGTTACCTGCTATTTCAAAAATTGTTCTAAAAGAGCTTCCTTTGCCCGGAATACCATGATATGGAGTTGCTATCTTATAAAAAGGTCCCATTCTATGACGAAGAAGGATGGATTGGAAATCGTCAACAGTTGTACCCTTAACAACATCAATAGTTCTATCAGTTGATCCGCCATCCGAATTAACAAGAACAGATTTTTTATTGGGGAAATATTTAGCCAGTCCTGCCTGTACTGCTTTAACCACATGGCCTATTGTAGAGGCATTATTATAACTCGGGATTCCAACGAGGATGTCGGCTTCCTTAATTTTTTCAACTGCCTCTTGAATCTCTTTCCTTATAACAATATTTTTCATAAATCATTACAGCCCCTGTAGTAAAGCTCTGTTACATGTCTTGCATATACCTATTCTTGTATAGTTTTTCCAGACGTATAAGATGGTTGATCTTATTTTATTGTAACTTTTTAAACATTTTATGTCAAGGTGTCAGTAACACGTGATATGTCCGGTTTATAGCACACAATCTGTCCGGTTTGTTATAGTCACCGATGGAGGTGACGGATGATACGGACAGAGATGCTACAGGAGATCCGGGAGATGCGATTTGAAGAAGTTTATTTTGGATGGAACGAGAGTCGGTTGAGTCAGGAGGAAGCGGCGCGGGTTTTAGGGGTAAGTGATCGGACATTTAGGAGATACATTAACCGTTATGAAGAGATGGGGTTAGAAGGTTTATCGG
>JAGVOC010000213.1 GCA_020052975.1 Desulfobacterales bacterium
TCATTAACTTTTGAGACGGATCATCTCTGTTTTATTTCTCTCTTTCCGATCTAGAGGAGAGGTTTTTCTCTTGACATCCGAAGGCCATATAGATGTTAGCAGGCTAATTCTTAGCCTCTACCAGTTTGCCATTAACATATTTATGAATGATGCTGGAAACAAATGTCTGATAGGGCAATCCCTCGCTCACTGCCTTTTTTTGCAGCTCATTCAGGTCCCTTTCAGAAATCCGTATATTTAGCCTCTTATCCTTTTTCAAAGTGTTTCGCGCGTATCGGATTAGCTCCCTTTTTCTTTTTGAAAGATCTTTTACCGGTACCCATTCGCCTCTTTCAAAACTGTCCAATATTTCCTGCTCTTCTTCAGTCAATCTATCTTTCATTTGTTTTTTCTCCCAAAATAAATCTCCGTAGTCTTCCTACTGGGGATAATGGTTTTCAGGAATATTTCTTCTTCGTCTTCAACGTAAGGGACAAGATAGGCATAGTTATCCACTCCGATCACCATGATTCGTTGTCCTGGGTATCTTTTTTGATTTGGGTGCTCATAGTCATGGAGAACATCCCCTTTTCCAATATAATACACGACATCCTCAAAACAAATTCCCCTCAGCTCTTTGAGTTTCAGGCTCTTTTCAGTATTCCAATTTATATGTTTCATTTATTCACAAAATAGCACATTGTGTGCATTATAGCAACAGAAAACGTGAATACTTATATAATTTCCTGCTAATATTTTTTTGTTAGATGGGGGTTAACGCTAATGCGGTGCTGAGCGGCTGTGCCTGCCCTCCGCTTCGCTGGGAGAACCAGGCACAGGAACGGATGCCCTTCGGGTACCGCTCAGCGCCGCATTAGCAGAGTTAGCCCACACTTTCTGCACAATCCTGTGGAGCCCCAATGGAATAGGGGGATAATGTCAAAACCTAAATACTTAGATTGAAAAAGGCACATACCTATGGTTTACATACTGGAGAGAATCTTTTTGGCCTCCATGAATTAATAAATAGAGATCCATCACGGCAGGCTTGATGCCTCTTAATAGACAGTACTCCTGGATAGTTTTTACCACTGCTTTTCTCTCTTTTGGATTGTAGGTGTTATGGTTGATTTTACCTTTAACTATACCAGTAGATGCAGCTACCTTCATTACGATTAAATCTGGTTTTACACATGGAAATCCAATATATAGTAATAAGTGTAACAAAGTTGTTATATTTTTGAAATAAGGCATATCCAATCTGATGTATTCTGCAAGAACTAAGTCAAATTGGTTCCAAAAGAGGTCAATGTCGCTTAATATTTTGTTTTCGGTTGGAATCCTGTAGTTTTAAAAAAATGATTCTATCGATGAATTGTCTATATTTGAGCACTTAAGCAAGCTGGCGCATCGAATTATAGCGGCAATTTTCTTTTTAAATCGAATTACTTTAATATTATCCCATTCATTTTCTACTAAGAAGTTGGGATCTATCTGCGCGACGCGTGTTAAGTCAAAACCATGAAATATCCTCTCAAAATTATTGACCTCCAGCATAACTTTAACTGCATCAGATGGAGCGTTATTGCTATATGCTGTTAATTTTGCCATGACTCTGAGAAGATTGTTTCTCTCCTCAGCAACAATGTTTTGGTACCTGTTGTCGCGTGCATTAAACTCTTTTGAAAATTCATTCATTTCACTCCTTTTACTGTTTAATGCGGCAGTTAAGCCGTGCCCCGAAGGGTCATCGGTCTTGGACTCCTTGTTCTCCCCGAGCGGAGCGAAGGGAAACAGGAGTTCCGGCTTAACTGCCGCATTCTCCCCGAGCGGAGCGAGGGGAGAACGAACAACTCAGCCGACGCAGTCTTTTTGCGTTCGGCTGCAGTGACAGGTTGGGCAATGTTTTATGCACGTTGTCGTCACGAACCTTCTTGCCCATTATTGAGACGGCCCCTCTTCAGCTTTATAGATAGTCACCCTGTTTCTGCCGGCATTCTTCGATGCATACAGCGACTGGTCGGCACTGGAGATAAATTCCGACAGTATTATTTCCTGGGTTTCAGAATTCGTCTTTCCAAGATAATCGCTGATTCCAAAGTTGGCGGTAACAGTTATCCGGTGGTCTCCTGTGTGTACGGTTGCCTTTTCAAAGTGCTTTCTCAGTTTATCGGCCATTACAGCAGCTTCTCGTGCAGTGGTCTCGGGGAGCAAGACGATGAATTCTTCACCCCCATATCGAGCAGCTATGTCAGATTTTCTAAGCTTCTCTTTCGTAATCTTTGCAACCGTCTTGAGCACCATGTCTCCGGTGGTATGTCCGAATGTATCGTTAATACCTTTGAAGAAATCAAGGTCGAACATCATAAGCAACAGGGGTCACGAGTATCTGATGGACCTACTGATTTCAATCTCAGCGAGCCCGTGAAAATACCTTCTGTTATAAAGACCAGTAAGTGAATCGGTTATCGTCAACAGTCTCAATGCCTCCTCGCTTTTCCGCAAGGCTTCCTCAGTCTGTTTGTGGACGGAGATTTCTTTGAGTAGTTCCTCGTTCACCTGCCTTAATTCTGTCCCTTTTCTCACCAGTTCCTTCATGGTCCGGTCAAGGTTCACCACCACACGCAGAGCCTTTGTATAGCATTATAGACAAGGCTTTAAAATGTGCCTGTTTTTCAAAAATTCGCCTAAAAACCGTGTCAAGAACTTTTTTCAAAGAA
>JAGVOC010000065.1 GCA_020052975.1 Desulfobacterales bacterium
GCTCAAATTTCAATCCTCGAAATACTCAATGTATTCCTGTGGTTGAAATTATCGCCTTCCTTGTACTTGGCCAAAATTGGACGTTCTTCAAAGGTCTCAAGCAAAGAGCAAAGGTCTCAATGAATATATAGCTCCGCCCCTTGAATTGCAGGTTATAAAAAAATATAACATTATAATACAATCGGTTATGAATAATTTCTGAAAAATTACTTCTTTTTATTTTCCCAGATTAAGATTCGGGGGCGGTTCTTTAATTTCGGGAAAAAATCGTTAAACTCTTCCCTGCTTACAACCATCGACCTTATTTTTCTTTTAATATAATGTTCAGTTTTTCTGCTCAGATCATTCAGGTGAAACTGGTCTATATTTCCAACAAGAACAAGGTCTATTATTCCGCTGTCCTTGCCCTCCGCATAATCATCTATAAGATATGCGCATTCAAGGTCTCCAAGTCTTTCAACTATTCCATCTATGACCTGGTCAATCCCCATTACTTTGCTTACCATTGATTTAAGTTCAGGAAATACAGGATGTTCCCTATTTGCCATATAGTGAACCTGGCGTCCGCTTTTTTCAGATTTCAGAAGATTGGTTCTAGTAAGCTGGTTTAATTCTTCACGGATTGAGTTGGTTGAAACATCAAATTCCTTGGCGAGTTCCCTCAGGTATGATTTAGTCTCAGGATTAAAAAAAAATCGAATAAGAAGCTTTATTCGTGTTTTGGATGATATTATGCCGGAAAATAGATTATCCACATCTAACTCCTTTATGAGCAGTTATTCTACTCGTAACATGACTAGAGATTAGTGTCAATAAATATTTTCAGTGAAAGGGTTCAGGGGTTCAGGGGCCGGGGGCACGGACCGAACATCGAATACCGAACTTCGAAGAATGAACCAGAAACTATAAACCAGAAACAAGAGACCGGTTTATTTCAGCATTCGGGCGATTGCCTCAAGAGCCATATAATATCCGGTGTGACCGAATCCACAGAGAGTGGCTGTTGCAATATCAGCTATCATCGATTTGTGCCGGAAAGGCTCCCTCTTGTAGATATTTGAAAGGTGCACCTCTATAACAGGGGCCTTGAACAAAAGAAGGGCATCCCTTATTGCTATGCTTGTATGGGTATATGCGGCCGGATTTATTATAAGTCCTTCATATTTCTGGGAGGCCTCCTGGATTTTATCCACAATTGATCCTTCATGATTCGACTGGAAGGTATCAACGCTAAGGCCGAGTTTTTTCCCAAGTTTGAGAAGGTCTTTATTGATATCGTTCAAACCGGTTGTTCCATATACTTCAGGCTCTCTTTTTCCGAGCATATTCAGATTTGGGCCATGAATAACGAGAACTTTATGTGCTGCCATTATTTTCTCCCATTGGTTTTCAACAATTTTCTAAAAAGCTTTATTGTTTCCTTATAGTCCTTACTTCCAAAAATTGCAGAACCCGCCACAAAAACATCAACTCCGGCTCTGGATATATCTGCTATCGTATCCTTGTTGACCCCTCCGTCGATCTCGATGAGAGTCGAAAGGCCTTTTCCCTTTATCATTTTTGAAAGGGCCTTAATCTTATCCATGCTGTTTCTGATAAAAGCCTGCCCCCCGAAGCCGGGATTGACGCTCATTATAAGTACAAAGAAAACATCTCCCAGAATCCATTCTATCGATGAAAGGGAAGTGGCCGGATTCAGCACTACACCGGGCTTTATGCCAAGTTCCTTTATAAGCTGTATCGTTCTGTTCAAATGGGTGCATGCCTCAACCTGCACCGAAATGAGAGAGGCTCCTGCTTTGGCGAAATCAGGTATGAAACGGTCGGCATTTTCTATCATAAGATGCACATCGATGGGAAGAGAAGTAACCCGCCGGGCGGCTTCAACAACAAGTGGTCCCATGGTTATGTTCGGAACAAAATGCCCATCCATAACATCGACGTGAATCCAGTCCGCTCCGGCTTTTTCAACCGATTTAATTTCTTCTCCAAGCCGTGAAAAGTCAGCAGACAATATTGAAGGCGCTATCAGTTTCATGTTCACCCCATTGCGAAAAGTTTTTTAAAAGGAATAATATCAGGTTTTACGATCTAATCGTCAACATAAATTAGTTTCCATCCGGAAATGGCCCTTTTGTGCGATCTCTGTGTCAATCTGCGGAATTTCTTGTGCGACATACAATGCGTATGTCTCCGCGTAATTCCTTGATTTCCTTGAGCTTACCCAAAATCGCCTATTTCCGAATCGGAAACGCACTATTGTCAATAATTTATTTATAGTCACTTCAGCCGTATTAAGCGGACTGAAAAAAAGCCATCCATGTTGTTAAGATGGGGGTAAGTTTTAATAAACCCTCTGCTGTTCAAAAAAATATCAAAACTCTCAGGTAAATAAAGCACTTTATTATCAATACCAAAATCGGGGCGTTTTATCAAAAACTCTTTTATAACCTCTTCGTTTTCTTCCGGCTCGGTGCTGCATACAGCATATACCATT
The DNA here is from genome assembly GCA_020052975.1 of Desulfobacterales bacterium. The sequence continues at coordinate 2,498 of JAGVOC010000065.1, forward strand.
ATGCCTGATGGTTTTAACAGGTCTGCGAGATTATCAAGAAAAAGAAGCTGCCTTTTCCCGTATGGAATAAGATTTTTCTCCTGCAGCTTCCATTTTACATCAGGGTTCCTGCGGATAACACCCATATTTGAACAGGGAGCATCCAGGAGAATCCGGTCAAAATGTCCGTAATAGTCTTTTAATAAAAGGGGATTTTCTATATCGTCTCTTACTGTTGTGACATTTGTGATGCCAAGCCTCTCCATTTCACTATTCAGCTTATCTATTTTGCCCTTATCGATGTCGAGGGCCGTTATTTTTCCGCTGTTTTTCATCAACTGGCCGATATGTCCTGTTTTGCCCCCGAGCCCGGCACATGCATCCAGAACCGAATCTCCCGCCCTGGGATCAAGGAGCATAGTAACAATCTGCGCGGCTTCATCCTGGACCTGGAACCGGCCGTTTTTGAAGGTTTCCATCTCGTGGATACTCTTTTTGGGGTTTGAGAAAGAGAGACCGTCAGGAGAACAGGCCGTCAACCTGATATTCCGGACATCGGATTCCATGCAATTGACGAGTTCCTGACGGTTTGTTTTAAGCGTGTTAACCCGTATAGAAATCGGGGGAATCTCATTAATGGCATCACACAGCTCAATTGTTTGGCTTTTTCCGAGAAGTTTAATCCATCTTTTTATCATCCACTCCGGAAAAGATTTATTAACCGAGACGGCATATTCGGGTTCTTCCGCTATATCAGGATAAGGCAGTGTTTCATGCTCTCTTGATGCTTTCCGCAATATGGCGTTTACATATCCTGCACCTCGTTCTCCTGCCGAATGCTTCGCCATTTCAACAGAAGTGTTTACTGCTGCAGAAACAGGTATCCTGTTCAAATAAATGATCTGAAAAAGGCCGATGCGCAGAATATTTAAGACCTCAGACTTTGTTTTATTGATATGCAGTTTGGAAAGATGATTTATTATCCAGTCGAGCCTGCCCTTCCACCTGATAACACCATATACGAGGGCGTTAAAGAGAGCTCTTTCACGATTTGAAAGAAGATGATCCTTCTGAAATTCCTCCAGAAGGCTATCGAGAGTCTTGTTGCTCTTGTCGAGCTTGTTTAAAATATGAAGCGCAAGGCTTCGGGCATCATCCATAATTTAAAATCAGCATAGAATGGTCCCTGGAGAAATACTGCATCCGCGCAGATATTCTTTTATCAAGAGCCGTTTCCCGGATTCTTCCTGTATTTCCTTGATTGATAAAAGATATTTTCCGGTTGCGATGCACAATTTATCCCGTGTTTCACCGGTAACCGTCCCGGGATCTCCTTTTGAATCATTAAAGACCACATCGGAAGCAAATATTTTCAGCCGTTTTCTTCCGATAAACATAAATGCGCCGGGCCATGGTGTCATACCGCGTATAAATGCTTCTATCTCTTCAGCAGGTTTTGACCAGTCTATAAGACCGTCTTTTTTCTTAAGCAGGGGGGCATATGTGGAAAGAGAATTGTCCTGTGATACAGGCTTTACGCTGTTTGTGCTCATACCCGACAAAGTCGGTATCAGAAGATCTCCTGCTATCCGGGACAGACGGTCATGCAGTGAAGAGGAGGTTTCTTTGGAGTAAATTTCAGTTTTGGCGGACAACAGGATGTCGCCGGTATCGAGACCTTCGTTCATCAGCATGGCTGTTACGCCGGTCTCTTTTTCCATGTTTATGATGGCCCACTGAATCGGCGCCGGACCGCGGTATTTCGGAAGAAGGGAAGCATGCAGGTTGATTGCGCCCTTTTCAGGAATTAAGAGGACTCTTTTCGGCAGGATATGTCCGAAAGCAATTACAACAAATATATCGGGAGAAAGAGCGGCGGCTTTTTCATAAAATTCGGGGGTCCTGACTGATAATGGCTGGAGAATATCATATCCCAGATCGAGAGCGGCTTTTTTTACCGGAGAAAACAGTATCTTTTGGCCTCTTCCTCTCGGGCGGTCCGGCTGTGTAACAACAAGGGCAACCTCATGGCCGGAATCATGCAGGGCTTTTAAGGATGGGACGGCAAAGTCCGGAGTACCCATAAATATGATTCTTTGCCTATTTTTCATCTTGCTTCAGCTGTTTTTTGATGTGCCTTTTATAGAGTTCACGTTTTAAAGCGCTGACCCGGTCAATAAATAATATTCCGTTTAAATGATCTATTTCATGCTGCAGAACAATTGCAAGATGTTCTTCCGCTTCTATCTTTAACGGTTTTCCCTCTCTGTCAAGCGCTTCAATGATCAGGGATGCCGATCGTTTTACATCAGACCTGAAATCCGGCACGCTCAGGCAGCCTTCATTTTCGGAAACGGTTTCTCCGAAGATTTCTATGATTTTTGGATTCAGAAGAACTGTCAGTGATTTCCGGTCTTCACCATAGCTCATGTCATATACGACAATGCTTTTATCGCATCCTATCTGTATTGATGCAAGACCAATTCCGGGCGCATTGTACATTGTCTCAATCATGTCATCTATCGTTTTCTGAAGAGCGCCGTCAATATTTACAACAGGCTTTGTAGTTTTTGTCAGGAATTTGTCCGGATATGCAAGTATTTCGAGTAGAGCCATAATTAAACTCCGCTATTTATTTTGTAACTACTCAGCCACCGATCTACGCTCCGCCACACTGATTGGCGGACTGATATTTTTTCTTTTATTATCATATACAAATCTTGTAACTACTCAGGAGTCAGAATTCAGGAGCCAGAATCCGGAATAGAAGCAATGTAGTCTCCCGCGACTTACTAACTTCTTCAAGTTGAGCACTGGAAAGTATCACCATAACCAAAGCAGGTTTCCTTTTTATTCTGGCTTCTGAATTCTGGCTTCTGGCTCCTGAATAGTTACAGTATTTAAATCTATCTGCGTTCATCTGTGTGAATCTGTGGCTGAATAGTTACTTTATTTTTTTGTTTGATTTATTGAAATATCCTATATTTACGCCTGTTATCATTGCTGAAACAAGACCGGTTATGATTACCGGAAGAATTTGTATTACGTGATTTGTCAGAGTATAGCCTGCTGCGTCCTTTGCGGAAACTCCAAAAATAGACATTGCAAAAATACCGCCTGCTTCCCAGAGACCCCAGTAACCGGGAGCGGAAGGAAGAGCTATAAAGAAACAAACAATAATCATGACTGCGGTAAGTTCCGTGAATGAGAGATTGATTCCAGGGCAGCCGAGTGCAAGCAGGTAATATGAAAGGGCGGTAAGAGCCCAGATTACAACGGTGTAGAACACGGATATCAATATGGATTTTGGGCGCCTTATCAGCAAAAAACCGTTTGAAAAATTTTCCAGGACACGCAGCGCAGGAAGAGAGACTTTATCTTCAACCTTCTTTTTGAAAGATGAACCTGCAAAGAAGAAAACAAGATGCAATTTCATGAGAATAAAACCTATGAATTTTCTTGTTTTACCGAAAAAAAGAAGAAAACTGCCCGCAACAAGTATTGCGCCTGTTCCGGCGATATTTTTACCTGCAGTAATAAGATCTGTGTTGTTTAATCGGTAGCCCCCGAAATCAACAACAAGATCAGGGTCAATTTTTATGCCTGCCATTATGGTCGTGAAAAGAACGACTAAAAAAATAACATCGAATATTCGTTCAACAGCAACGGTGGCTACTCCTGTCGAAAAAGGTATATTCTCATTTTTCATCAGGATGGCCGGCCTTGCCGCCTCCCCGATTCTTCCCGGAAGTATGCAGTTCAGCATAAAACCAGTCATGAGGGGGTGAAAGGCCTGTATAAAGCTTATTTTCCGGACAGGTTCAAGTATCGCCTGCCATCTTAATGCCCTTATGAGAAAAGTTGAAAGGCTTACCGCGACAGCCGGGATTATCCAAAAATAGTTTATGGAAGAAAGGTATATTAAAAGATCATCAAGGGGAATATTTCTGAAGGCAAAGTATAATGCTGCAACAGAGATTGCGGTTCCCAGTAAAAGGGAGATGGTTGTATTTCTGTTCATTATATTTTTTACAGTTACAAAGACAATATCTTTCGCGCCTTATCAATATCTTTCTTTATCTGTTCGGAAAGCTGATCAATATCGGCAAATTTCAATTCATCCCTGATCCTGCTGATGAAATTTACCCTGATATTACGGCCGTATATGTTTTCGTTGAAATCGAGAATATGAACTTCAACAGTAAAAATATTATCCTCAAATGTGGGACTGAACCCGATGTTGGCCACACCCTTATATCTGGATTCCATGCATTCGACGGTTACCGCATAAACTCCTGTTTTGGGACAAAGTTCATCATGCAGTTTTATGTTTGCAGTAGGAACTCCGAGAAGCCTGCCGCCCCTGTTGCGTCCGGTCATAACAGTTCCTCTTACCTGATAATAACGGCCGAGAAGCTGCTGTGCTTCGGCAACTTTTCCGTCGGTCACCAGTTCACGAATTTTTGTGCTGCTGATTCGCCCCTGAAGGTTGTTTGAAATCGGTATCCAGTTAGCTACTATTACTTCAAAGTCATATTCCTTTGCGCATCTCTTTAAAAATTCGAGATTTCCTTCACGGTTTTTCCCGAAAGTGTAGTCTTTTCCGACAACAATTGCCTTCATGCCAATTCGTTTAACAAGAAGATCTCTTACAAAATCTCTTGCCGATATTGATGCAAAATCAAAGGTAAAAGGAACACTGATTAAAACGTCGATACCTGTCTTTTCAATAAGTTCTGTCTTTTGTTCGTGCACGGTGATAAGAGGGGGGTGTCCGTTTTGTTTTAACACTCTCACAGGATGAGGGTTAAATGTCATGGCTATCGAAGTTCCGTTTATGGCATCAGCCTTTTCAATAACTTCATGGAAAAGAGCCTGGTGTCCTATATGAACACCGTCGAAATTACCTATGGTTATTACTGCATTATGAAATGGTTTTGTAATCGAATCAATATTATCAATAAGTTTCATTATATAGTTTCCAGGTTCCAGCGATGATACCTTTGGTCCCACCCATATCCCAGGCCGGGGCTTACCCGCCCTCGGCCTGTTGATGGACTTTTACGAGTCCATCAACAATAGACTTGACAAATTATCAAAAAAATTTTAACTATCCTACCTTCGATTTTAAAGCAATATTTTATTTGCGTGCCGAAGTGGCGGAACTGGTAGACGCGCTAGGTTCAGGGTCTAGTGGAGAGTTCTCCATCGGGGTTCAAGTCCCCGCTTCGGCACCA
>JAGVOC010000219.1 GCA_020052975.1 Desulfobacterales bacterium
CCATACACTCCACTCTGCCGGTGTAAGGAAAGTTGTCTTTGCAGGAGTAGATGAGGCTGCAGAGATTGCATATCTTTCACTTCAGGAGTTCGATATAAATTTTGCAGGCATTTTAGACAATGAACGCGCAGGTAATGATTTCTTTAAATACAAGATTATGCCTTTTGAGAAAGTCAAAGAGATTGAAGCCGAGTGCATAATTATGAGCTCATTCTTAAAGAGAGACGAGATTTATAAAAAACTTATGGAAGCAGATGTAACACCTGAAAAGATAAAGAGCATATTCCCTGTATTTACTGAAAGTTCGCTGTAGTTTCCCAGAGGTTTTTAGACTTTTGGGTTTTATAAAATGTTATAAAATGAATGTATTTTATTATTTTATGGCCGAAAAGACCTTGATGGCGGTAGCCTGTTTAAAATCTCAAATGACAAAGTGAAAAATCTCAGGAAATACGACTGCGTTGTGATAGCAACCGACCATTTTTCTTATGACTATGGTTTTATAGCTAAACACAGCAGGCTTGTTGTGGATACGAGCAATGCGACGAAAGAGGTTTATGGTGTGGTGAAAGGAAAAAAGATAGGAAAGGCATAAATTGAGGAAGCAAAAGAGTTGAGTAAGATGACCCAAAATCAGGAGATAGTAATCAAGCCTCAGAAGGGTTGGATTCCTGTCAATCTTAAGGAACTATGGCAGTTTCGTGATTTGCTCTATTTCCTTTCATGGCGAGATATAAAGGTTAAATATAAACAAACCATATTAGGCGTTGCATGGGCAATTTTGCAGCCATTTTTCACCATGATAGTTTTTTCCATACTTTTCGGGAAACTTGTAAAAGTGCCTTCGGAGGGGATTCCTTATCCTATTTTTGTATACGCGGGACTTTTACCGTGGAATTATTTTTCTTCTGCCTTGAGCAGTTCCGGAAACAGTCTGGTAGCAAGTTCCAACCTTATTACAAAAGTCTATTTCCCTCGGCTTATCATACCTGCAAGTGCTTCCTTATCAGCTCTTTTAGATTTCTTTATTGCTTCTATTATTTTGGTAGGCATGATGTTTTTTTACCATTTTACCCCAGATGCTCTTGGATTAATTATGATTCCAATTCTGGTATTTATGACCTTCATAGTTGCTGTTGGCTGTGGTTTATGGCTTTCTGCACTCAACGTTGAATACAGAGATTTTCAGTATGTGATACCATTTCTTGTGCAGATATGGATGTTTGTTACCCCTGTGATTTATCCTGTAACACTTTTCCCTGAGAAATACCGCTGGATACTTTCGCTTAATCCCATGGGAGGCATTATAGGTGCTTTTCGTGCTGCAACGCTTGGACATCAACCGATCAACTGGGATCTGCTCTTTATATCTTCTGGAGTTGGATTTTTAATATTTTTTACAGGGCTGCTCTATTTCAGAAAGGTCGAGCGATCCTTCGCGGATGTTATTTAAAGACAGTGCAAAGTGAATAGAACGCATAAAAAATTGGGGGTCTGGCAAAAAAGCTGGCAGGATTGATTGCTCATATAAGAAAGAAGACAGGTAAAAAATGAATTTTATTACCCTTTACGGTTTAAAACAATGAGCATTATTTCAGTCGAAAACCTGAGTAAACAGTACCGCATAGGCACAAAAGTGTCTTATAAGACTCTTAGAGAGACCCTTATGAATGTGGCTGCATCTCCTGCAAGATTGTTTAAGAGGAATGGGTCGGACGAAGATAATACTATATGGGCATTGAAGGATGTATCATTTGAGGTAAAACAAGGAGAAGTCCTCGGTATAATCGGACGGAACGGTGCCGGGAAAACAACGTTGTTGAAGATTCTTTCACGTGTCACAGAGCCTACAGAAGGAGAGGTAAGGCTTCGGGGTAGAGTAGGAAGTCTTCTTGAAGTAGGAACAGGGTTTCATCCTGAACTCACAGGCAGGGAGAATATTTTCCTTAATGGAACGATTCTTGGTATGCGGAAAGAGGAGATCAAGAGGAAGTTTGATGAGATAGTTGCCTTTGCTGAGATAGAGAAATTCCTTGACACCCCTGTCAAGCGTTATTCGTCGGGCATGTACGTGCGGCTTGCCTTTGCGGTAGCGGCACATTTAGATCCAGAGATACTTCTTGTGGATGAGGTGTTGGCTGTAGGGGATGCAGAGTTTCAGAAGAAATGTCTGGGCAAGATGGGGGATATAAGTGAAGAAGGTCGAACTGTATTGCTTGTAAGTCATAACATGACCTCAATCGTCAAGTTGTGTAGTGCTGCTATTTGGCTGGACGATGGTCATGTTCGCACGATCGATGATGCGGGAAGAACAGTCCATACCTATCTCGCTTCAGGTTTGTCGGCGGCAAGTGGGCGGGTGGTTTTTGAAGAGCCTGATGAATCAAAAGAAGCCTATATATTTTCTATAGAATTGAGAAATGCCAATGACGAAATTACTTTAGATTTCGACGTGCTATCTCCAATCAAAGTGAACATAGTATTTTGTTGTAGACGTCGGTTCACGGGACTCCGAGTTGGTTTGGTTATCTCACGATACGATGGTATCACAGTATTCTCAACAACGTCGCAAGATTATGATTCAATTCAAGGTACCTTTGCCCCCGGGTCTTATCATGCTCAGATGTTGATTCCTGGTCAGTTTCTGGCTTCTGGCGAATACTTTCTTTCAGTAGGCATAAGTGAGGTAAACATCAAGAACTATGATCGGCATGAGTCTGTTCTGCGATTCAGAGTGATAGGTAATCCTTTTAGAGTGGCGAGAAACCTGGGTTTTCTTGTTTGTCCGTTCGAGTGGAGGTTAATGCCTTTGAAAGGGGAATTATGATTCACAAAGACTACCTGCCTTTCGGCAAACCTAATTTTTCTGATGAAGAAATTGCCGCGGTTACGCGCGTTATGCGTTCCGGCTGGGTTGGAATGGGGCCAGAAACACTTGCCTTTGAAAACGAATTAGCGGTTTTTCTGGGTGCGCCTTATGTTGTGACCGTCAATTCCTGCACGTCGGCTCTTTTCCTGTCACTGCTTGTCCACGGTATCGGGTTGGGGGATGAGGTTATATGTCCAAGCCTGACATGGTGCAGCACGGCTAATGCGGCCTTGTATTTAGGAGCAAAACCAGTTTTCTGTGATGTTGACACGAACACTTTTTGCGTAACTCCGGAACTGATTAAGGAAAAACTGACTTCAAAGACCAGGGCGGTGATGGTTGTGCATATGGGGGGGCTTGCTGTTGAGGTTGACAGAATACGGGCTGTCCTTCCTGGGCATGTGGTAATCATCGAAGATGCTGCTCATGCTTTAGGTGCCAAGTTTGCCGATGGAAGACCTGTTGGCTCATCCGGCAACCTGACTTGCTTCAGCTTCTATGCAAATAAGAATCTCTCCACAGGAGAAGGGGGTGCAATCGCCTTGTTTAATGGTGATCTGGCTGAGAGACTATCTTCACTTAGACAGCACGGATTGATGGCAGATGCATGGAAGCGATTCAGCCATCCTCAATGTGCCCTTGTTCCCGGACTGACCGAACTGGGCTACAAGATGAATTACACGGATTTGCAGGCATGTATTGGAAGAGTCCAACTTAGGCGTCAGCAGGAATTTCACGCGACGAGACTGAATATAGCAAAGTCATATCATGAGCGATTGCGAGATTTGATGCCGGCTCTTCATTTTCAGGAGCATATCCTGCATCCCTATCATGCACGGCATTTGTTTCAGATTGTGCTGCCTTTGGAAAAAATACAATTAACCAGAAATGAACTGCTTTTAAAAATGCGAGCCCGTAATATCGGGGCAAGCATCCATTATTCGCCCCTTCACCTCATGCCGCTGTATGGTGCGGAGACTCAGCCATCCTTTAGCAATACAGAAACCATTTGTAAGAGAATAATGACATTGCCAATTAGTGCAAGCATGAGTATGGAAGATGCAGAATATATCTTAGAGCAGTTTGAAGAACTGTTTAAATAAAAGAGAGGGAAAATATGCAGCAGGAAATATCAGTTGATGGACGGACTGAAGAGAGACTGAAATACGGGTTTTACGGGCGCTTGAAAGCGGAATTTCCCTCGCAACTTATTGTTGACGTCACGGAAAAGTGTAATCTCGCTTGCAATCATTGCCCTCATTCAGACTTCAAAAAATCTTCATATTACAGTAGCGCCATGCTTGAGCCGATTTTGAATGAGAAGCTTGTTGATGAAGTGAGAAATTATGGAAAGGATATCACCAAGTATGTTAGATATTGTGCAGAAGGGGAGCCACTCATTCACAAGCACATATATGAAATGCTTAGGTATGCAGTATTAAATTCCGGAGTTATTGTAACCATGACTACAAACGGTACTCTTATGAATGAAAGAAATATCAAAAGGCTACTAGATACCGGTATCCATGTTATTGATATAAGCATAGATGCATTCAAGGAAGAGACTTACGCTAAGATAAGGGTAAATGGAGATTTGAAGATTACACGCTACAATGTGCTGAAGTTGATTGAGATGTCCCAAAAATCACAATCTCATCCAAAGGTTGTAGTAAGTTATGTTGAGCAGGATTTGAATCGTCTGGAGACAGATGATTTCGAGTCATTCTGGAAGCTCAATGGGGCCGAATATGTTGTTGTTCGTAGGTTGCACTCAGCATCGGGAGCTGTCAAGCCCATGGCCGAGAAACTAAGAAAGGAAAATTTAAAAGAAGTTCGTCGCCCTTGTCTCTATCCATGGGAACGAATTGTTCTGAATCCTCGCGGTTATCTCGCATTTTGTCCTGCAGACTGGACGCATGGTTCAACTATTGTTGACTACCGAGTTACTTCCATACATGCGACCTGGCATGGAGAATTTTATGAAAAATTACGTGCTGCGCACCTGACCAATGACTTTACAGAATACAAATTTTGCAGACAGTGCCCTGACTGGAGGTCAACTCGCTGGCCAGATGAAGACAGAAGTTACGCAGACATGATAGAGGATTTTAATAAATCCAAATGAATCTAATTGCCCATTCAAAACCCTGGATTACCGAAAAAGACCTTACGGCTGTTGCTACTGTGCTCAGATTAGGAATGCTTGCTCAGGGGGAACGAACAAGAGAGTTTGAATCTTTGCTCGGCAGTTGGGTTTGTGCTGAGTCCGGAGCTGTAGCGGTTGGTAGTGGTGGAGCTGCCATTGTCTTAGGATTACTGTCACTAAACGTAAAACTCGGTGATGAGGTTATTTTCCCTACTTATGTCTGTTCTTCCGTTTTAGATGCTGTTGTAACTGTGGGAGCAACGCCGATATTGTGCGATGTTGGTGATGAGTGGGTAGTGAGAGCAGAAAATATAATTCCTCTCATTACAAATAAAACTAAAGCATTAATTGTTCCGCATATGTATGGAATCTTTGCTGATATTGGTTCATTCCGCCAATTTGAAATACCAATTATTGAGGACGCCGCACAGGCTATTGACTACTGGCAAAAGCGCAAGGTGCAGGGAGACATTGCTATTTTCTCTTTCCACCCAACGAAATGTCTGACGACGGGTGAAGGAGGGATGGCTGTATCGTCTGATCCGCATTTGACTTGTAGAATGCGCACTATTCGTGATGGATTAGAGAACGCAAAAAATGCAAGGCTCTTTTCACCCATGTCAAATGTTTCAGCAGCCTTGGGTATCAGCCAGTTATCCCGTTATCAGGAGGCTCTCGACCTTCGCAGAGAATTTGCCTCAAAATATAGAAAATCTATTGAGGAAAAAGGTTTTACCAATCTTTCGTTAGTAGACCCGTTGAAGTCCATGTTCTTTCGGTTTCCTATTAAAATACAGGGCGGCTGGGATTTTTATGGAAAACTATTCGCTGAGAAAAATATCTGCATTCGCAGGGGTGTAGATATGTTGTTGCACCGAATACTCGGACTTCCAGACGACAAGTATCACACATCCGTAAACCTTTTCAATTCGACGATTTCTTTGCCTATCTACCCAGCGTTAACCGAAAGAGAACTTGACTATTGCGTGAAATCTTTAAATGAAATACTTAAGGCATTTCATCAGCAATAAGCACAGCACGACCGTTCCTCTTTGATCGGGTTATGCTGTTTTTTGTTCTTTGATGTTGTTTGACTGAGCATTTGTTGATTTGATGTTAAAATAATGGCAGAGAAAGGAGATGTTATTAAAGACAATACTGTTCCAATAATTGATCAGATTGAAGAAAGAGTAAAGGGTGTGCCTGGCTGGTCGCCCATAGACCAGCTTTACACCCTGTTTAATATGGTTTATCTGAATTCGGATTTACAGGGAGATATTCTCGAAATCGGTTCATGGTGCGGCAGGTCAACGTCTGTGCTGGGATTGGCTGCCCGCATGGTTGGGAATGCTAATGTCTATTGTATCGACCTTTTCCCTGAAAAGAATGACTGGAAGCAAAATGAGGATGGGAGTTATTCGTTTGAAGTTACGATAGATAAAAAGAGATATGGGGGGTATCAGGAGCAGACAGTCTGGAAAGAGCCGTTTGAGAGGGATATTGCCCCTTTGTATGAAAGATATAACAGCGTGTTAGATATCTTTATGGAAAGCATGAGACAGAATAATCTACTTGATATAGTTAAGCCTATCAGGGGCGACTCCGAGATGCTAAAGACGGTTGTTCCCAATGGCTTTAAGTGTCGGCTTGCCTTTGTTGACGGTGACCATAGCTACGAGGCGGTATGCAAAGATATAAGAAACGTCGAGCCTTTTCTAATTGAAGGCGGCTGGATTTGTTTTGACGATGTCTTTTCAAGTTATGGCGGGGTCAACAGTGCTATTACTGATCTTATAATTAATAATCCTGCATATGAATTATGTCAGCAGATGACGCGAAAGTTTTTCATAGCGAGGAAAAAGAGGAGTGTAAAAGAACTCTTCAATTCATTAAATACCTCAAGAGTGCGGAAAGAGTAATATGAGTGATATGTCACTAAGGCATAAGCTTGAAATATTTGGTAAGCGAGTAATGGAGAAGCTTTTACCGATTCGCGGAGTCTATGATATGCTGAACCATGCAAGAAAACGTTTTGGATTTACAGTTACCATGCAAGAACAAATAATCAACAAACCAATCTTTATAGTTGGCTGTGGCCGTTCCGGAACAAATCTGTTATTTAATCTTCTTAAGCAACATCCTCAGTTAGTGGGCACAAGCGGTTATCCTGATGGTGAAGACCATGTCGGTTGGATAAAATATGGGAGGTGCATTATCAGCGGCCTTGGCTCTTCCCCAAGCATTGATGGCGGACACACGGGTTTTCATTATTGTCTTTATATGGATGAAAAGGACGTTATACCGGAGATTGTCGAGAGCATGACCTCATATTATTATAAAGATGTTATAAAACAGGACACCACAAAACGAGCTGTAAATAAATGTCCACATCTCTCAAATAAACTCAAATATGTACGAGCGATTTTCCCAGACGCAAAGTTTGTACACATCATCCGTGATTGCTTACCTGTCATTTCCAGTTGGATCAAGATTATGGAGAACGCTCAACCCCATCAGGTTTTGTACTGGCCTGAAACGGAATTTCCATGTTTCTGGGTCTTTCCTGCTCCATCCTATGCGGCCAGAGAGGTTGTCTTTGCAAACGAGGATAGAAATTTCCCGGGAAAAGGCGTGGCAAGGTTGGTGGATTATTGGTCTGTTGTTAACCAAAATATTCCTATTCAACTATCGAGCAGTCCAGAACAGTTGCTGACCGTCAGGTATGAAGACTTATGTGCTAATCCTCTTGAGACATTAAATCGTGTTTGTGATTTTTGTGAGATTTCTGCTTTTCCCGAAGTACCCTTGGAGATCAATCCAGGTTGCAATGAAAAGTATAAGACGCATTTAACCAAAAATCAAATAGACAAGTTTTTAGAGCGTGCTCGTACAACGCGTTCATACTTTGGATACCTTTAAGAAATCGGGAAAGAGACCAATCTTGGCTCAACAGTGAGGAGGGTAAAAAATGAGCGATATGTCACTAAGGCATGAGCCAGAAAAATTGCAAAGAAAAGTGCTTGAGGAACTATTTAAGGGGACGGATATGTCTGTTTTTGAAATGTTCAGGAATTTTCCGGTATTCACCCCGAGGTATAATTTGGCGAGATTTTTATCACACTATGAACTCTTTAAGAGAATCGCAGATATTCCAGGTGTCATTATTGATTTGGGTGTTTTTAGAGGAGCGTCTACATTTACATGGGCTAAATTATGCGAAATATTCTGTCCGACGGACGTAAGGAAGGTCATATACGGGTTTGACACTTTTGAGGGATTTCCATCGCTAAGCAAGGAAGACGGCCCTGAAGATTTGCGGCAGGACCTAAAAAAAGGCGGTTACTTTGGTGGAAGATCGATAGAAAAAGACCTAGATTTAGCCCAGATTGCTATGAACCAAGATAAACATATAAAGCATATTAACAGGATTGAGCTTATTAAAGGTGATGTTGTTAAGACGATTCCTGAATTGTTGTCCAGGAAAGGAAATGGACTGAGGGTTGCCCTGTTGAATTTGGATCTGGACCTCTATGAGCCGACAAAAGTAGCATTAGAAAATTTTGTTCCTTTGATGGTTAAGGGAGGAATCATTATTGCTGATGAATACGCCGTTGATACTTTTGGGGGGGAATCAAAGGCAATTGATGAATATTTTGAGAGAACTTATAGTACCAGGCCAAAGATAAAAAAATTTACATGGCACAGTAATCCGTCCGGATATATCGAGGTCGATTGGTGAGGGTCGGCATAATTCAGTCATGTTACATTCCATGGCGAGGGTACTTTGACTTTATTGATGATGTCAATTTGTTTATATTTCATGATGACTTGCAGTATACCAAGGGTGACTGGCGAAACCGAAATAAAATCAAGACACCTAATGGGCGTGTATGGCTTACCGTCCCTGTAAAATATAAAAAAACTTCTCAGCTTATCTGTGAAACAGAGATCGATTATTCACATAAGTGGAAAGCTGAGCAAATCAACAGGTTTAAAAGTAGCTATATCAAGTCACCTTTTTTCAAAGATGCTCTTGAATTATGGGAAAATAGTTTGCAGTATGCAGACCTGACTATCAGTCAGCTTAATATCAGACTGATCAATCGCATCTGTTCCTACCTGGGAATTTTCACTCGGCTTGCAATGTCCAGTGATTATGCAGTTACAGGATCGAAAACCGAACGACTGATCCAATTGCTAAAGAAAGTTGGCGCGACAGTTTACCTGTCCGGCCCGAGCGCGAAGGGATATCTTGACGAAAACTTATTTCAGGAACATAGGATAGGCTTGGAATACAAAACCTACGACTATCTGCCTTATCCGCAGCTTTGGGGCGAGTTTGGGGGGACTGTTTCTGTGCTGGACCTGATCGCCAATACCGGGCCAAAGGCCAGGCAATTCCTGAAAAGTCAAACTCCCAACGAGGTTGCTGTCGAATGAAAATAGGTTTAGGCAGTTATGGATTTGAATGATCTGTTGAGCGATATTGCCAGAGGAAATATTATAAAACCCTCTAATTTGCTTTCCTTCCTTTGTGCAGAAACGAGAGAAGAACGTTGCCAAGTAAACACTAAACTGGCAGAAGCATACTTAAAAGCTGGGAACCATTATCAGGCTCAAATATTTATACAGCGTGCGTGGTTATTGTCACAATTTGATGAAAAATTATTGCCACTGTATGTCGATATCAACACTGCTGCAGATGAGATTGAGGCAATTAAAGAGGCATACAAAAGAGTGGGAATGAAAAAGGCTTCACAACAAAACGTGGGGGAAGCATTAAAGTATTTTATGTCTAGTATATACTCTTATGCCCAGCACAAGCACATAGACAAATACGAATATGATTTTGAAATACTGGAAGGGATAAGAAGATTAGCGGGACCGGATAGGTTTGAACCAGTATTTAAGTCGGGGGACTTTAACTCAAGGAAGGTTCACATAGCATACTTGGTATTCGGAATATTGCATGATAGTTCCGTAATGGCAAAAATCAACCGTATTTTTGCAGAATATCATGATAAATCGAGGTTCGATATAGCCTTTTTTATACCGGAAGAAAAAAAACGTGTTTCAAGATGGAAGCAGGCTGTTGCAAATCTTGATGCCATAAAGAGTTATGGTTGTGAGGTATTTCTTGCTCCTAATATTCACTGTGAGGGTGAAAGGCTTCGGGAAGTTGCTCAGAAAATTTATGAATTTCAGCCTGACGCTCTGATAACTAATGCACTACTTGCAGATTTGGGTCATTATTATATAGCCTCATTGACACCGGCACCGGTTACAATAGGTTTTAGCCAAGGACCCCCTCCTCAGTTTGTTTCTCAAGATATTGACTGGAGTATTTCATGGACAAAACACCCATTGATAGATTGTCCATGTGATTGCTCATTAGTAGACTTGGAGATTGAACTGCCCGAACAAAATGCTATCAAGTTTTATACTAAACAACAATTAAATATTCCAGAAGATGGTTTTATATTGATGAGCGGCGGGAGATATCCCAAGTTTCAAAAGCCTGAATTCTGGAAAGCAATTTTTGACATTATGTGTTTGTATCATGATGTGTATTATGTTGTTATCGGCGTTCGGGAAGACGAACTTCCTTCATTAGAGGGATTACTTACAGCAGACTTGAAAACGCGACTAAGATTTATTGGTTGGAGGCAGGATTATTTAGAAATTCTTGGTTTGGCTGATATTGTCATTGATACATTTCCATCGGGTGGCGGTGTTTTTTTTATGGAAGCAATGGCTATAGGTATTCCTGTTGTATCATTTAAGAATAATTATCTGAGATTATTCGATCAAACGGATTGGTCGCCAGCTGAGGAGTTTGTTAATATTCCAGATTTAATAGTTGAGCGCGGCAACTTTGAACAGTTTAAAATTCTCTTATCAAAGCTCATAGATAATCAAGAATATCGCATGAAACTGGCGCAATTCTGTAAAGAGCAAATCCATTTGACAAAAGGTAACCCGGAGCGAATGGTAAGAAGATGCGAAAGTATTTATATGAAAGTTCTTGGGAAAAAGTTACAACATAATATTTCAAACAAGACTCAACTATCTGGTTTAGATGAAATCGGAAATATAGATTTAAAAAGTAATTTAAGAAAAATACCACATAAAATTAAGGAAAAACTCATAAGATACGCTAAGTTATTTTAGAGGTAGCTATTCAGTCATTGAAGATCGTACCAAACAGACCTTATTGATAAGTTCAAGATTATCTTAATAAATGAATTATATAGACGTTAACTTCCAAAAAAAATTCGCAGTTCTTTCTCATATACTTCCGCCTTCACCATCAGGACAGGCAATAGTGCTCTACAGATTTCTTAATGAATTGCCCCCTGACAGATATTGTTTAATTTCTCGTGGGAACTATGAAACACATGTTGGTGATAATTGCGGCTCTGATAAACTTCCCGGCAGATGCTATACTTTTAAACCTGTTTTCCGGTTGCCGGCTCCTAACCATTCAAAACTGTTTGCTTTCAATATTTCCTTTAATGCTTTATTAGGTTTATATAGCAGGGCAAAGCAAATTAAAAAGATCGTGCAAAAAGAGGGATGCAACTTGATAATAGCCTGCACCGGTGATTTTTATGACCTGCCTGCTGCATATCTGGCAAGCAAATGGCTTAAAATCCCTTTTGTCACCTATATCTTTGATGATTATGCCTATCAGTGGACAGGATTTTATCGTTCAATCTCAAAACGACTGGAACCGGTTATACTTAAACATGCAAAGACTATAATAGTTACGAATGAATATATGCAGAAAGAGTATATACTACGATATGGCGTGCAGAGTACAGTTATTCATAACCCATGCACGTTGCCTAGTCTTGAGGAGTTAGATAAAGCTGATAGAGTCTTCAATAATCATGAAATCAACATTGTTTATACCGGAGCTATATATCATGCCCATTATGATGCTTTTCGCAATTTGATTGTTGCAATTCAACAGCTCAAAAGGTCTGATGTCAAATTGCATCTTTACACAGCCCAACCCGAATCAGACTTGAAGCGGAATGGCATTTCAGGACCTATGGTTGTGTATCATCCACATATAAATCAATCTGAAGTGCCTAAAATACTGCGCCAGGCAACGGTCTTGTTTTTGCCGCTGGCTTTTAATTCTCCGATTCCGGAAGTCGTCAAAACTTCAGCGCCTGGGAAAATAGGTGAATACCTATCAGTTGGGAGGCCAATTTTGCTGCATGCGCCGCATGATTCATTTGTCAGTTGGTATTTTAAGGAAAATCAGTGCGGGATAGTTGTTGATAAAAATGATCCTAAGCTTTTGGCAGAAGAAATTAGTAGACTCATGTCCGACCGAGAATTGCAGATAAAACTTAGTGAAAAGGCGAGAGAAGCGGCTGTGAGAGATTTCAGTATTGATAAAATGCAGAAAAAATATCGAGAATTAATTCCATAGACTAAATGTATCATGGATAATTTATTCATCAAAAAGTTGAAAGTTGCTATTTATTCTTTGCTTGTGTCGACAGGCATGTTAAATCTGCTGACAAGAATAACTTCAAAGATCTTTCGGGTGGTTGCTCTCGGAGGACATGGGAGCAAAATCTGCCTACAGAATGGATTTTTGCCTGTGCCTGTACATTTCTATTCACCCATTCCAGACATTAATGATTTAGAGAAGCGTAAAATATGGGATGTTCGCAGTGAATTGAAAGGTGTTAATTTTCGAGTAGACGAACAGTTAGAGTTACTTAAAAAACTAGGTTCTAGCTTTTCTGAAGAATGTCAGTGGCCATTACAGCCTAAAGATAACCTATCCGAATTTTATCTTCAAAACCAGTCTTTTAGTTATGGGTGCGCAGCCTCAACTCATTGTGTGATAAGACATTTTAAACCACGTACTATTATTGAGATTGGGTCAGGAATGTCATCACGAGTCATTTCTAAAGCAATTCAATTAAATGGTTTTAAAGATGGCCATTATAGTAACTATATTATAGTGGACCCTTATCCTGCTGAGTTTATAAAAAGCAAGTCAATTGAGATGAAAGAGTTTATTGAAAGCAGAGTTGAATTGATGGATACAGCTTTTTTTGAACAGTTAAAAGAGAATGATGTCCTTTTTATTGACTCTGGCCATTGTGTAAGAATTGGAGGAGATGTGAATTATTTATTCTTAGAAGTATTACCTCGTTTGGCGCCAGGGGTGATTGTTCACATTCATGATATAGGTATCCCTTATGAATATTCGAAAACATATGCTACCAGTGAATCCTTTCGTCAGTTTTGGACGGAACAATACTTATTGCAAAGTTTTCTTTGTTTTAACAGTGAATTTGAGGTGTTGCTGGCGATGTATTATCTGATGACAGACCATCGAGAATTATTTCAGAAGGTATTTCCTCATTATAATCCTGACCATTATCCCTTTATAAGTAGTAGCTTTTGGATAAGACGCAAGCTTCAGGACCAAGGATAAGTATAATTACAATGCGAATCCTATTAATTGCCATGTCCGACAGTATTCATACTGCACGCTGGATATCACAGATAGCAGAT
This sequence comes from Desulfobacterales bacterium, assembly GCA_020052975.1. The sequence goes on from JAGVOC010000219.1 coordinate 13,566, forward strand.
CAGGGATGGGATATTCACCTGTTCCCGAGTATAGACTGGGGGCTGGTACACCCTGAAATAAAGAACATCACTGTTTACCATTCTCTTTATGGCAAATCCAAAAATGTAGATCGAAGCGTTGATCTTCGTGGATTTCCGGTATTTACGAAAATTGGAGCTTCTGTCGGTATACGTGTTGTCAAGGCAATTTGGCCTAATTACCGTATCCGCCATTTAATACGAATAATCAATCGGCTAAAACCTGATATCATCCACTCAATGGAGATACAGGCTGCCGGTTATCTCACGGTTGAAGTAAAAAAGCGTTCCCTTGGCAAATTTCCAACCTGGATTGTCACAAACTGGGGAAGTGACATCTATTTGTTCGGGCGGTTCTCTGAGCATGAACCGAAAATCAGGAGTGTTTTAGCGGAATGTGATTACTATACCTGTGAGTGCCTGAGGGATGTTAAACTAGCGCGGGAATTCGGTTTCAAAGGCAGAGTTATTGGAGTTTTTCCAAATTCTTGCGGGTTTAATTTAAAACAGATTTGCCGCCTGCGTAAGTCCGGACTCATTTCTGATAGGCGTATTATCATGCTCAAAGGCTATCAGCACTGGGCAGGACGAGCCCTGTCAGGCTTAAAGGCGCTGGAATACTGCACTGATATTCTGAATGAGTATGAAGTGGTGATTTATTCTGCATCTAGGGAGACGGTAAGAGCTGCCAGGCTTTTCCGTAAATCGACAGGAATTCGAACAAGAATAATTCCAACGAGAACCCCTCATTATGAAATTCTGAGGCTTCAAGGGCAAGCTCGGACCTCTTTAGGCTTAAGTATTAGTGATGGTATCAGTACATCGCTTTTAGAGGCTGTGGCTATGGGGTCTTTCCCTATACAGTCATGGACCGCATGTGCCGACGAATGGATAGAGGACGGAAAAACCGGAATCCTTGTACCACCGGAGGATCCTGAAGTGGTGGCAAAAGCCATTCGGCGAGCCCTGACCGACGATAATCTGGTTAATTATGCGGGAGAGAGAAATTACCGGCTTGCCGCTGAAAAACTTAACCAATCTCTATTGAAGTCTAAAGTTATAAATTTATACACTACAGTGGCAAATAAAAGGAATATTTCTTGATGCCAGGCAAGAAGGTTTTAATTTTCGGTGCAACCGGCATGCTGGGGCATACCTTTTTCGGTACGCTTTCTGAACGAAAGGATCTGGAGGTTTACGCTACTGTACGAAATCTGGAAGGACTCTCACTGCGGTTTCCGCAGGAACTCTTGACTAAGGTTTACGGGGATGTAAATGCCGACGATTTCAATTCGATCCATAATGTTTTGTCCGGGGTAAAGCCGGATGTGGTTATTAACTGTATTGGCATAATTAAACAATTACCGGCTGCAAAGGATCCTGTTACTTGCATTTCCATTAACTCACTATTCCCGCACCGGCTGGCTCAGGCATGCAAGATTTTAGGTGCGAGGCTGATACATATGAGCACCGACTGTGTATTTAGTGGAAAGAAAGGCAATTATACCGAAGATGACTTGCCTGATGCCGATGATCTGTACGGCCGTACAAAGCTTCTAGGTGAGGTAGCTTATCCCCATTGTGTTACCCTGCGTAGTTCTATTATCGGTCATGAGTTGAAGGGGAAGTACGGCCTTATCGAATGGTTTCTCTCGCAGGAAGAGAAGGTTAGTGGCTTTACAAACGCCTTCTTCTCCGGTTTTCCAACTGCGGAAATGGTACATATTATTGCTGATTATGTTATTCCGAACAAGGAACTGACCGGCATTTACCATGTCTCTTCATCGCCCATCTCCAAATACGATCTGCTTCATCAGGTAGCTGAGCGTTACGGGAAACGGATAGAGATAGAGCGGTATGAAGATTTTCATTGCGACAGATCACTCGATTCATACCGCTTTCGGAATACGACTGGATACAGTCCCCCGCCATGGCATGATCTGGTTGATAAGATGTATCGGCATTTTATCAGTGCCTCTTTTTATAAAAACAGTAAGAGACTTATATGATCATTAAAAATGGTTTTTAAATATTTTGGATTAGGAGGTATTTGAATGGCCCTCTTTGAAAACAAGACGGTGGTCATTACCGGTGGAACAGGTTCCCTTGGAAAGGTATTGACCCGGCGTTTACTGTCAGGAGAAGCGGGAACCCCCAAAAAGATTATCATCTTTTCACGCGATGAGGCGAAGCAGCATTTCATGCGGATTGAGTACCAACAGAAAAAGAAAGTAACAGATGAGATAATCTACCATAACTTTGAGCAGTTGCTCGAGTTCAGGATCGGAGATGTGCGCGATTACCACTCTGTATGCTTAGTCCTGAAAGACGCTGATATTGTTATCAATGCTGCTGCTATGAAGCAGGTCCCTACCTGCGAGTATTTTCCTTCCGAGGCGGTTCAGACCAATATTACCGGAGCAGAAAATATTGTAAGGGCGATCGGTGAAAACGATCTGAAAGTCGAAACAGTGATGGGTGTCTCTACTGACAAGGCGTGCAAGCCGATCAATGTCATGGGTATGAGCAAGGCTCTGCAGGAACGGATATTTATTGCTGCGAACATAACATTTCCTGCTACCCGCTTCATCTGTGTTCGATACGGCAATGTCTTAGCCTCAAGGGGGTCGGTGATACCCCTGTTCCATGAGCAGATTAATAATGGTGGCCCGGTGACCATCACAAGGGAGGACATGACCCGTTTCCTTCTGCCGCTGGAGCATGCGGTTGACACCATATGTATCGCAATAGAAACGGCAGCACCTGGCGAAACTCTTGTTCCAAAGGTACCAGCCGCCAGAATCGTTGACGTTGCCAAGGCGATGATAGGAGATCGTAAAATAAAGACAGTTTTTACCGGTATACGCCCTGGTGAAAAGATCCATGAAGTTCTGGTTGCGGAGGAAGAAGCTTGGCGTACTTTTGAGCGGGGTGAGTATTACGCCATCAAGCCGATGCTTCCAGAACTGATGAAAAAGGAGCCTGGTCAGCGGGCACTGCTTAAGGAATACAGCTCCGGTGATTTTCTTATGACGCTGGATGAAACCACTAAGCTTCTGGAAAAGTACAACATTATGACTGGTCGAGAGATCATAGAGGAAGGAGAAATGTTGCGATGAAGGTGATGACCATCTTAGGGACGCGCCCTGAAATAATCCGCCTAAGCCGGATAATTCCTCTCCTTGACCGTTACTGCGAGCATGTGCTCGTATACACAGGACAGAATTACGATCCCACCCTCTATGATATTTTTTTCGAAGAACTAGAGATTCGAGCACCAGACCATGTGTTGGAATGCAGAGCCGAATCAGTCATGGGACAGATCGGTGAGATATTGACAGAATGTGAACGGATTATCCAGGCCGAAAAACCTGACCGCCTACTGCTTCTCGGCGATACAAACAGTGCATTGTCTTCCCTCGTAGCAAAAAGAATGGGAATCCCGGTCTTTCATATGGAAGCCGGGAATCGTTGTTATGACGATAGAGTGCCTGAGGAGGTTAATAGACGCATTATTGACCATTGCAGCGACATCCTTATGCCATATACGGAAAGGAGTCGTGCCAACCTTTTGAGGGAAGGGATAGAGGGAGAAAGGATATATGTAACAGGCAATCCTATCAAGGAGGTGCTTGATCACTATGCCCCTAATATAGACTCAAGTTCTGCGCTTTCAAGACTTGGACTTAAGTCAGGGAAATATTTCCTTGTGACCCTGCACAGGGCTGAGAACGTTGATATAGAGGAGAGACTTTCAAGTTTCATCGAGGCCTTCAACATCCTAAGTGAGAAATATAATGCCCCTGTGATTTGCAGCCTCCATCCGAGAACTCGTTCACAGCTTGAGAAACGGGGGAAGGTCATTAAGGGCGGAAATGTGCGAGCAGTGGAGCCACTGGGGCTTTTTGACTTCGTTCACCTCGAGCAGCATGCTATGTGCGTCTTGACCGATTCCGGCACCGTACAGGAAGAATGCTGCATCTTCAAAGTCCCCAACGTAACCCTCCGCGACGTCACTGAGCGTCCTGAGACAGTTGAAGTGGGGAGCAACATGTTGAGCGGGGCAGAACCTGATTTAATATTTTCCTGTGTTAAAACAGTCCTCGATAGGCCATGCAACTGGACACCGCCGCCGGAATATCTCATGAAGGATGTCAGCAGCACGGTCATTAAGATTGTGCTGGGATATAAGGGTTTTCAATTTCCTTGTTGCCATGAATAATAGCAAAAATACTGAGAAAGCAGGATATGGGAATAATAAGCAATTACCATTGGTAACGGTTATTACGCCTGCATATAATCGAGCATCATACCTTGATGAAACGATTTTAAGCGTACTTAACCAAGACTATCCAAATTTAGAATACATTGTTTTAGATGATGGATCTGCCGATAATACTTTGAAAGTAATCAAAAAGTATCAGGACAGGTTACGATGGGATACGCATAAAAACATGGGTGAAACAAATACGGTCAATAAGGGTTTCGCCATGGCTAAAGGAGAAATTATTGGAGTGGTAAATTCTGATGACCCCTTGTTGCCCGGAGCTATCAGAAGAATAGTAGAATATATGATGTCAGATCCCAAACTAATAGTTGTATACCCTGACTGGAATATGATCGACTCGGATGGAAAACTTATACAGCAGATTAAGGCGAATGATTTTACAGATCCTATTGACATGGTCAAAAAACATCATTGCCTGCCAGGCCCCGGTGCATTTTTTCGCTGTGAAGTCATTGAGAAACTCAAGGGAAGAGACCCCGAATTCCGCTACGTATCTGATTTGGATTTCTGGTTTCGAGCAGGCGTTTTTGGTAAATTTGCAAGAATCCCTGAAGTCTTAGCAACATTCCGAGTGCATCTTGATTCTGCGACTGTTAAAAACAGGAGCATTGCAATGGCAGAAGAACATATTCGACTTATCGATAAATATTATTCCCATCCTAATTTGCTGGATAAGCAGCTGCTGGTAAAAAGAGAAGCTTATAGCAGTGCACTTTATGTTGCTGGGTGTGTTTGTGACAATAAATCATTTCTTGCCAAAGCAAAATACTTCGTCAGAGCAATCTTTCATGTACCTATGAAATATCTTGGTGAATACAGGCTGAGGCTTCTCATGATGTTATTATCATTGATTGGGTTGTCTCAGATCCGTGCACAGATTCTTTACATGCGTTTTAAGAAATATTTTTCAGGCATATAACTTCATCTGTTGGAATATAAGTCGATAGGTCACAGGGATGGTTCATGATACAATTTGAAATATATTAATTCTGAAAACAGAGAATGGCACTATTAAGTATCATTATTCCATTCCATAACTCCCAAGAGACCATCGGCAGGACACTCAAGTCATTGAACAGGTTAGCCCCAGAATCAAACGGACTCACCGAGGTAGTCATTGTTGATGACGGTTCAGAAGACAGAGGGATTGAAATTGTTGAATCGATGAGGAATGCCCTTTCACCACTTGCATTGATTATATTGAAGCAAGCGAATCAAGGGACTGCAAGTGCCCGGAATACCGGGCTGGAGCAGAGCAGCGGAGAGTGGATATTTTTTCTCGATGCCGATGATGAACTGGCATTTGATCCCATCCAATATATTCAAGAATCACCAGATTATTCTGCCCTTGGATTCTCAGTACAGCTTTACAAAAATCTGAAACCTCGCCGCATGCGGCGTCCAGTTCTTGTCACCTTGAAAAATCATCTTGATGTTTTTACATCAGGTAATTATTTCTGGCCTTCAAGTCTTATATTCAAAAAAAAATGTATTCAATCGACCTTTGATACGGGTTTTATTAACCTGGAAGATTGGCTTTTCTGGATGATGAATCCTTTAATCTTTGAGAAGATGAGGATTTTCCGTAATGAAACTTCAGCTATTATTCATGTGCATGGTAGAAACAAGTCTGCCGATTATGTAATGAACGGTAAATATAGAAAAAAGGTTGCTGACAATATTTTTGATAAATTTTCCGACAGACTAACTTATAAACAGAGAAACAACCTCCTGATTCAATCACAGATTGGATTGATCCAGCAGGGAAAGAAGATAGCTTTAGACACGTTTTTACGTTTTCCCTGTGATGTAATGCTCTATGCCAAGTTGATAATATTCTTCCTATTAAGAGGAAATTTTGCTAAGTTTGACCTTTATGGTAATTAATATGAAAATAAAGGCTGTTAATGTATGAATATCAGATCAAAGATTACAACATCCATGGATTGAGGTAACGTGAAGTCATTTTTTACTGGTAAACATATTGTCAATTTGATACTCGACAGATGATGAAAGAGCAAAAAGCTAAACAGGCACGAGGTATCTTAATCTACCTTTTATTTCTTTCTTTCCCTTGGTATGGAAACATCATGGGAGTTATCTAAAATGACAAGTTTTATTTCCTCAGGCCTATAATTTCATCCATTGATAGATGGAACTTCCAGATCAGATTAAATATGTCAATATTTCTAAGGCGGTGTTTTTTACGGAATGACCATCGTTTTGCCAACATAGAGGGCAGTTTTTGAAACATATTGATATATGCGTTTAAATAAGTCAAGGCTATTGCCGGTAAATTGTTGCCTTCTGTAAATCTTTTGAGTTCTCCGATTCCCCTCAGGACAAAATATCCCTGTAACAAATAACGCCAAGCAGTGACAAACGGAAGGATGGCTATCAGGAACCAGGGGAAGTTTTTTATCGCCATCCATAGATGGTTCCGTTCTACCCAATAGATTTTTCGTAGAGAGAATTTTCCCGCTGTCATGGAATAGAAGTGGTGAACATAAGCGCACGGGGCAACAACTATTTTCCAACCTGAACAGCGCAGACGGAGTCCCATGTCTGTATCTTCACAATAAGAAAAAAAATCCTCGTCAAAAAGACCTACTTCTCTTAACGCATCCATTCTTAATAAGCAAGCACATCCGCTAAATGCTAGAACTTCTTTTGGTTTGGTCAAATTGGGCACAGGCATACCTCGCATCACCTGCCGGGACATACCGTCAAGTGCAATCCCAACTCCACATGAATCCAGAACTTCTGGTCGGTTTCCGTCAATAATAATAGAAGCTACAGCCCCGATTGTTGGATCAGACTCAGCAGTTGTAACCAAAGAGCTTATCCATTGAGGTGCAGAAACGGCATCATTGTTGATTAGTGCTATATATTTACCTTGAGCTATTTCAATACCACGGTTGTTTCCTCCTGCAAAGCCGTAATTCTTATCCAGCCTGACCATACGAACCTCTGGAAATTCCTTTGCTAACATGACTCTTATATCTTCTTCAGAACCGTTATCAACGACAATAATCTCTATCGCACTATAATCCTGAGTGTAAAGGCTGCTCAAACAGTTCCTGAGCAGATTCAAATTGTTTATGGTAACAACTATAACAGTTACTAAAGGCAAGGGCTGCTTCATTTTTCAATACCTACGCTTTTATCTGCAACAGGAATATGACGTTTCTTGCAACCTTCAAGATGAAATCTCCTTCAAAAATGCTGTAAACCCCTTTAAATAAAACGGCAGGTTTCCTGGGTTTTCTGTTATTCTTTTTATATAATTGAGTACAATCCTTGGTCTAAGATAGAACCTTCTGAATACTTCCTTCGAATATCTATACATATCATTCTC
>JAGVOC010000028.1 GCA_020052975.1 Desulfobacterales bacterium
CGGAGATAAGCAATAGTATTTGCGAGGAATGTGCCAAGGAACACTTTCGTACACCCCATCCTGATTTAGGCAAGCGCTGGACCGGAAAAACCGGAAAGCTGAATAAGCGATAAAGCTGGCGCTTTTCCCCAGCCTTTCTCTTATGGTTTTTATATTCTGAAAAAATCCTGAAGCACGGGATACTGGACCAATGTCCAATCTGTTTCTCTAACTCCGTATCGATTTTCTACAGCTTTTCTTAATCAGAAAGAATTTATCACTGGTAATAAATGCTTTTCCCAGTTGTTTTATGGGGTTTTGTTCTCACGCGATCTGGATTCAGGGATGTTCTGTTCGTATGGAACTGGATAGTTGGACATTGTTCTAATAGTTTATAAAATTAACATATTACAATTATGCTATTACAATCTAACATAGATGGGGAAATGTTTGTAATTACGATTCTGCGGGTAACTGTCACACACCCTTTTTCTATTTATAAATCCTGAACGCTTTAAGAACACACTCGGAAAGGCTGTTAACGATATAACCATTATGGAACTTCGTGAACAAGGAACGCTGAGAGATATCCATGGGGCCGACAAAGTCCAGTTGCAGGAACTTTTCTGGACAACACCTACCTAAGCAACAAGCATGGTAGATTAAATAATTTAAAGATTTTCATTTGAAATGATTGTTCTGACGGTTTTGCGCTTGACCAGCCGGGCAGGTTTTTGCCCTGTCATGGTCCGAGCGATGGTTAGGGCTTGGTGCAAATACCATACAAGTAACCATTCTCCCGGATACAGGTTGCTCCACCCGACAGACAATCCGCATTGCCCCGGCTAGAAGACCCCCTTTCGCAAAAACGTCACGGTTAAATTTAAACCAACCGAGATCAAACAAATCCCAGCTTGCACACTCCACAGGAATATGACGAACTATGGGTTTCTGTTCGGCAAAGCGTTCTTTGATCTCCAGTGACGCTCTGTACACTTTTCGTTCGTTGGCAGGATACAGATCGCCGTTGTCCAGGTCTACGAGTTCATATGCTGTTCCCGGAGCTGCTTCCAGCCTAAAGCCGAAAATTGCTTCGCAATAAAAGTCATCATGTAAAAATAACATATCCACCATAGAGCGACGAAACACCCCAACTTGATACCAGTGTTCGCCGGGCAAAATAGCTACCGAGAGTGATCTTGATAGTTTCATATCGAGACGATGTTGGACACGATGATCATCGACACTCCATAGTTTGATGAAAGACCAGAAAGCGAAATTTGATCAGTTCTGGATTGTAACTATTTCTGATGTCGGTTTCTCTAAGCCGTCGTAAGCTTTATAAGTATAAGCGGGTAAAGCACATCCGGCCCCGAATGCTGCACAAACCAGCATGATTAACCACGTAGCCACACTTTGTGGCAAGATGATGCGCAACGGAAGCAATGGTGTTTTCATTTTGAGCCCTAATAATGTTTAGATTGATCCGGATAAAAATCTCTGCAATGATCTCAAAGTCCACATCAAAGAGGCTGCGAACGCCAGACGAATAAATTCATGTGGCTGGCCTTATCCGCTTCAGTTTTGCTGAAGAAGGCCATATAGATGTTAGCCCTATTTCTTATCCTTATTTGCAGAGGAAAGCTTTGCCATTTACTTTTGTTTTAAAGCCAGTGGCCTCGCTAGTCCAAACTATATGTGTGGCTCCCATTGAAGCGGCTTTTTCTCTCGCTTGATTTTCAGCGTTCTCTATTCCCAGTGAGGCTGCGCTATTCCCCCAACCAGACCAGCCATGAACGTCACCAAGAAATTGACAATTTTCTGTCATTTTAATGTTAGCATCTATTACTCTTGCTGCTGATTGAGAAAGCGTAGTTGCACAGCCGTTAAGCATAAGAATGGCAACAACCGATAAAAATAGAAACTCAAACTTAGAGATGCGTAAGAGCAAATTAGACATTCCCACCTCCTGCTTCATATTGTTTATGGGATAAGGATTACGCATAGAAACAGAGTATGTGATAGCTGGTAATAACTTGTTTTTAAGAGGTACGCACACGTACCCTTTAGGAATCGGGCGTATTGCGTATGGCAGAAACCAAATATCAATTTGCAAGCCTATCACCATTTCGCAATAATTAAATTTCCATCGGGTGTAATAATGTTTGATGTATCAATCTTCACAGGGGGTTTATTTTCCTCCTTTTCCTTCGTTTCTTCTGCCGTTCGATAATTAGTGCTCAGGATCGTTCAGACTGATCAACATTTCGTAAGATGTCGGTCTGCGCCAGAATGGCTTCCCGTCGATTTCAAGACGACCCTCGAAATAAATAGTCCGAAACAGGCCTACTGTTTTACTAGTTCCACCCGCCGGTTCTTGGCTTTGCCGTTTTCGGCGTCATTGGAGGCCACCGGAGCGAGCGATCCGACGCCGTAACCTTTCAACCGGTCTGCTGCGATCCCGTATTTCGTTACCAGGGTCTTCACCACCGCCTCTCCTCGAGCCTGGGAAAGCTTCATATTGTTGTCCATTGCTCCGACATTGTCCGTATGGCCAACCACATTCACTTTCAGACCTGACTCCTTCTTCAGCAGCTTTGCGATCTCCGACAGAGCCGCTTCTGACTCTGGCTTGATCACGGATTGGCCTGTGTCAAAATAGATACCGTACACAGCGACATGGCCGGTCTTCTTGAGATCGTTCGAGAAAGCCTCAGCGTTCGCGACAATCTCCTGGGCCATCGCTTCCTTCTCGATGATGATGAGTATAGGTTCTCGACCATTACCGGCACGGACTTCTACCCAGATCTCCTTTCCCCCCTTGACGAGCTTCATGTATGAAGCGTCTTCGAAATCGCTCTTCAGAACGATTCCTCCGATTTGTTTAATGGCATTCTCGTAGTTGCGCAGGATTTTAAGTTTGCTTAATGCGGGTTTACCTTCCTCCGGATAGTAGTGGATATAGTAGTAGTGGCCTTCCACGTTGACCTCTTTCCCCTTTTCATCTTTGAAAGTGTGGGCATTGAAGTCAACATTTTCATAAGAATAGATCCAAGTTCCAGGCATGCGGTTAAACAAGGGGTGGTCCTTGCCGCCTCTATCTTCCTCTGCAAGGGAGACCCCTGCGATTAATAGAGATAACCATACTATACCAAGCAACGTGCGGGCGATTCTTTTCATAATTACTCTCCTTTTCTTGAATATTGTTTCTGATTGATAGGAACCCGCTTATGGAGGTCAGCGGTTGCCCGAGGTTTTGATTGCGGTCCGGCTGCCCACCTGCCCCAACATATGGGGACACTGCTTTGCCCCCACAGCCACGGTCAGACCGGTAGCACCCCCTTGCGAGGTTGTCAACGGCGAATGTGCGTCCGGTCAGGCCTGTTTTCGGGCAAACTCCGGTACATCGGGACGCCGAATCTTTTCAAAATAGGCTTCGTCGGGATATTCCGGATCGGTCCATCTGATTATTCTGTTAGTCAAAGCCCATAGCGGTTTGTTCAAGGCATCGACTTTATGCCAAATCGCCATTTTCCGCCCAGTTTTTACTCAAGGCCACCCCCAATCCATCAAAAATACCAATTAGAATCTAATGCTTACGTATCGGATGTGAAACCTACAATGACAAAGCCAAATGTTGCTGTATTAAAATCAAGTCGCAACAGTGTTAATAAGCGGAAAACTTTCCATATATTGTCGTATTATCAATAAAATACGGAAAAAACACTGATAATTTTTCTATTTTTTTACAATATTGATTGGTCCCATGGAAATAAAGAATAATTTACACCAGATTCAAAAATAAAACTTATGGATCAGTGCTACAGATTCTGAGATATCATTATTCATTTACGATTCAAATGATGCATGCCTATCTAAGTCACCGTATGCTTGATTTCAGGAAGCTATACATATAGCAGATAGTATTCAATGTCCAAACTTCATATAGCAAATAATAATGATAAATTTAGGTAATTGATCCCATTCTGGCACCTATGATAAGGGTGCTGTATGGATCTAACAAATTATTATGATTTAATATCCAGCGAGAGCAAAGCCAAAAAATATCTGCTGGGAAAATGCTTCAAAAACCATCAGCGATTTTGCCCTCGTTGTAGACAACGTAAGTTATATAAGTTACAAAGCCAAAGATACAGATGCTCCAGCTGTGATTATACGTTCCATGACTTTTCCGGTCGCTGGATAAATCATGGACGTTTGACTTGTGTGCAATGGTTATCGCTAATCAAGCTCTTTGAACTTGAAGTTTCCGTCCGGAAGATGGCTCAACAGATGAAACTGTCCTACAGAACTGTGTATCGGGCTGTAAGAACAATCCGCATGGCCATTTTAAGTCATGCCGCCGATTCAGTCTCTCTGTTGGAAGGAGAGATCGAACTGATGAGTCCTATTTCGGAGGCAGACGAAAAGGCAACCGGGGCCGTGGGGCTGCTGGCAAAGTTCCGGTTTTCGGCATTCCGGAGAGAAAAGGAATTGTCCAAGTCAGTGTAGTTCCAAATGTTACTGCTGAGACATTACCGGATCTCACCGTCAAGAAGGTTCGCAGGGGTAGCGTTGTCTATACTGATAAGTTCAGAAGTTACGACAGCCTGATGTTCTGCGGATACCGGCATTTGAAGGTGGGTCATGGCAAGTATTTCTCTTCAGGAAAGGTTACTATCAACGGTTTAGAGGGGTTCTGGAGCTGGGCCAAGGAGAGATTTATAAAGCACCATGGTGTCTCCAAGGAACACTTCCCTCTGTATTTAAAAGAGCTGGAATTCCGATATAATAATCGAAACTCAGATATTTTCAACCAAGTCGCTGTTTTTCTGTGCGATCTGGTGCCAAAATGGGACTAATTACCTAAATTTAATATGTTACGATAACTGATCGGATGCCAGTATACCATCCATAGCATTGATCACCGTCATTTTCTGGCAAAGCACTGGATCGCACGCGGTTTGTTATGCTTTGGTGCTTAACGGCTTAATGCCGTTTAGAAGAGGGTGGGAATACTAGGAAGTCCGATAATTTATATGCAGAGGGTCTTCATAAAAAACAAGCATCCGCATTTTTTGGCTTGTTATTCGTGCTTTTTATTGTAAACTTTTCTGACATACTGATTGGCGGACCGGGTTCATGCCAGAGAGAGAATTGCCGAAATAGATGCTGAAAATAAGCAGGAGAGGTGTACTCTTACAAAGGCTTATTTTATAAGCTTCTTGATTAATTGGATAATATAATTTGCTATTTTGTAATTGACAAGGAGGATATAGGATATCCTCTATATCCGTCTGGCTTATTCGTTTGTTATCGTTAACTATTTATGCTACATGGGATAAAAGATGGCAAATCATGATCGATAGGCAGGTTGAATCAGACATTGCATAAGGAGGGGATATGAAGAAGATTGAATGGGGCAATTTTATTCACTCAGACCCGAATGTCCTTTTGGGAAAACCAGTCGTAAAAGGCACAAGACTGGCTGTTGAGTTTATTCTCGGACTCTATGCGGAAGGATGGACAGAAGATCAAATTCTCGAAAATTATCCTAATTTGACGAAAGAAAGCCTGCTGGCCGTTTTTTCCTATACCCGCGAATGTATGCGTGAAGAATTCCTTTATCCGCTATTGGCGGAGGCCATGTAATGGATTTCCTGGCCAATGAGAATTTCCCTCTTTTGAGTGTTCGGCTTTTAAGGAAAGCGGGCCCACACTGAAAGGCTGATCATTTTGACATTTGATCGGGATTACGGCGAACTGATCTATCGGCATCGAGCTTTACCGCCGGCGGGTATTGTTTATTTCCGTTTTGCGCCGGCTATGCCTTCCGAACCGGCCGAGATCCTCCTCAACGCCATGGACAGAGCTGCCTTATCCGTCATTGGCAAATTTACGGTTGTTGAAAGAGGTAGAGTACGTCAGCGATCACTTCTGCCCTGGCCAAAGTCAAAACCTTAAGCGGATTGCTCCCGATCTGCTCACATTGCAAGAAAATTCGAGATGATAAAGGCTATTGGAATCAAATTGAGAC
>JAGVOC010000206.1 GCA_020052975.1 Desulfobacterales bacterium
CCTGGCTCATATCCCCGTTTAATGCTTCAGCCGGAAAACCCCGTAAAGCAAGTTCATTCGCCAGATTACCGGTCTCAAGCCGGGTACGGGCAAATATCAGCGCGCTTGTTATCTTTCCGACCTCTAACAGACGGGTTAATGCCGCAAGCTTGTCGGCATCATTGACCTGATAATAACGTTGTTCAATTGCAGCAAGGGTGATTTGTTTGTGCCCGATGCTAAAAGAAATGGGCTCGCGCATATATCGTCCGGCCAGACGCTTAATCCTCTGCGGCATGGTTGCCGAAAAGAGGGCGGTCTGATGGTGAGCTGAAGTTTCCCTGAGAATCGATTCGATCTCTTCGATAAAGCCCATGCTGAGCATTTCGTCCGCTTCATCCAGTACAACGGAAGAGACCCGGCCAAGATCAAGCGCTTTCTGCCGAACCAGGTCAAGCAGGCGCCCCGGTGTTCCCACAACAATATCAACCCCTTTTTTCAGGCTGTTTATCTGACGGCTGTAAGGCTGACCACCATAAACAGCCAGCACACGCACATTTAGATTGCATCCATATTTATACATGGCATCCGCCACCTGCATGGCCAGCTCCCGGGTGGGAGTAACTACAAGACTTTGAACATGATGCTGTCCTTTTGCAAGGTTATGCAGAATCGGCAATGAAAAAGCTGCTGTTTTACCTGTTCCTGTCTGAGCCTGGCCTATCACATCACGACCGGTCAGCATAACCGGAATAACGGCTGACTGGATCGGGGTCGGGTTTATGTAGCCGAGGTCGGCCACTCTCTGCACCAGCTGCGGGTGCAGATTCAAGTTTATAAATTCGTTTATTATCATGCTTCTCCAGTCCATTTTTTAATGAACTACCCCGCAGCAGAGCTGCGAGGAATTCTTTTGATTAAATACTTATGCTATATAACCATCATAGGCTATGCTCCGAGACCTTTGCATAACATCCCCTTTTGCCCGATTTCTTCGTCAGGCTCAAATTTTAATCCTCGAAATACTCAATGTATTCCTGTGGTTGCACGAAGTGAAGCGTAAGCGCTATATTATCGCCTTCCTTGAACTTGAGCAAAATTGAATGTTCTGCAAAGGCCTCAGCGCTTATTTCTGAAGTCAACGTCAATGCCTTGGGCAACTTGTTTGTTGTCGCGGAACACTTCAACAATATCTTTTGCTTTTGGCCTGTTGTTATCTGCCGGAGGTGGCTGCAATCACTTATGGGTTCTTGAGAACAGCATCGTGATCTCCGACGACACGCAAAAGTATCGTATTGCCAGGTCATACGGATCGCCATGTTGATGCTGCACTCAAAGATGTCGTCAGTGCCTTGAACCTTCCTGGTTCTTAGCGAAGGATGGTGGGGATTCGTGCTCATCAGATCGAGTTTCTTCCGCAGTGCCTTTCGTTCATCATCTGAGAGCTTCTTGTAAGATTTCTTACACCTCCGGTGAAAATGAAGTCCATCTGCTATGAATCCAGCTTTTCTATTAACTCTTCCACGTTCTTGGCCTTATGGACCCTGCCATGTTTGATGTCCTCATCAGCTTCTTTCTCCATCTCTTGCCATCTTTTGGACCAAAACCAGGACTGAGATCTATCTATGACAAGAACGGGTTTGATAATGATTTTATCCTCTTCCATGATAATTTCCAGTTTATCACCTTCCTGCAATCTCATCTTTTTTACAATTTCACTCGGCAAAGTTACCTGCGACCTGTTTCGTAACTGTGTAATCATAATATTATCTCCTAAGCCGTCGTTCAAAAATAACCGTAACATTGAAATGCCGTGACCGGCATAAGGAGCCGTAACAAAATGGTCAGAAATGTAATGGTTATTTTGTAACGGCTCCCAATCTAATTTTTGCACATTCAAATTATGCCATATTTTAGATTTCGTCAAATATTTTCCTTCCTCAGCATCTTGCACTCGAGACCTTTGCAGAACATTCAATTTTGCTCAAGTTCAAGGAAGGCGATAATATAGCGCTTACGCTTCACTTCGTGCAACCATAGGAATACATTGAGTATTTCGAGGATTAAAATTTGAGTCTGACGAAGAAATCGGGCAAAAGGGGGTGTTATGCAAAGGTCTCTCACTCCATCTACAAGCTGAACAACAAAGTTTATCAGCCATGCTCGTTCTGCACGAACACACACTTTCCATTAAACATTATTTTTGAAGCGATTAAAAAGACAAGTACCGGGATATATATTTCATTAGGCGCCAATAGAAAATAAATTGGTCCCCTTTTCCCCGTATGGATTCTTACCCTCATATGCCTGAGGTTTTCTGGTTAGGAATCCTGACAAAAATAACGCCAACAGGGTGTATGTCAGGAACAGGTAATACCCCGGCTGAAGGGAAGTGCCATTCGTAGTTAAGATCACCAGTTCCTGGCTTGCTGAGCGTAATTGATCGAACTGGCTATCAATAATCCCATTAAATCCGATATAGGCCATAAATATGGCAACCACCATGACATCGGCCATGGACCATTTCCCGGATTTTAAGACAAAAAACTTGATCACCGGGTTCTCCCTTGCATGGTGATAATTGTAATAATATCCAAGTGACGAGGCTATTTTTAACAGGGGGAAAAAAACACTGAAGGTAATCACCAAGACCCCGACAAATTTCATCTGAATATCCTTATAAGTAATCATAATCCAAAATACATCCAGAATGCTTTTGCTTTGGAAATACAATACCTGGTTCTCAAAATGGATGGGATGCCCCATCAACACAAAACTCATCTGTGAGATTTTTGCTTCCAGATCGATCATGGGCGTGGTTACGCCGGCTATCAGCAGTATTATAAGAGACAGAACGAGGAGTATATACCGGGAGGGGGCCAGGGGTTGTTTGCTAAAACCAGACAAAGCAAAAAGGATAATCGACAGAATGATTAACAGGAGAGCCTCCTTAAAAATTAGGTCATGCTTAACCGAAATTGCCTTATTGAGCTTGATCCTCGCACTTTCAATATCCTTAGAATCAGTCCCAAGAAGGATGCGGCTCATTTGAGATGTATCCTGTGTATCAAAGGTTTGGTTAGAATATTGTTCGAGCTGTTTGTTCAGCAGGGTCTTTATCTGGTCCCTTGTTTTCGATTCCTTTATCTCATGAATGACGGCATCCGCATATTCAGGAATACCTTTTTTAATATCTTCCAGACTTATAAAAATATTTATAAAGGATTGTTTGACCCAACCCTTCGCGGAGCTTGAATTCTCTTTTCTGATTTTCTTGTCGATTTTATCAATAAGTGTATTCAACAGAACTTCGACATGTTTTCGGATGTCCCGCTCATTCGTCCTTGACAAATCCAGCATATTGATCTCCGCGGTGAGAATTACGGTAATTTGTCGTTTCCATTCGTCAACACTTAACAGACCGTATTCGACATCGTTGAGTTCAGCATAATCGGTTTTGTTCTTTTGGTTGGAAATTGAATTTGAAATAATTTGCTGGCATAAAATAACCGATGCGATGATGATTATTAAGGATAAGATCAATTTGAACAGTTTCATAGAGTGACCTTCATCCACCGTAATTAGGGAAAACGCCCATTTTCTCCCATTCGCTTATTTCTCCATCCTGATTTTCTTTGGCCTGCATCTCTTGTTGTTATTTAACTTTCTTCCCATCCATATGCCCGCCGGCACTTGCCCGAAGATATTCTTCCGACCGCTTCACCATGCCATATTAGCGGAGCAGCATAACAACTTCTGTAATGACCTCAAAGTTCACACAATAATTTTGTATCCGCTGAAATTAAAAAATCCAGCGTGATCACCCCATATCATAATCGCTGAGAAATCAACATTGTTTATTTCTGAAATCATGCCCCT
Organism: Desulfobacterales bacterium; assembly: GCA_020052975.1. Next base: position 3,859 of record JAGVOC010000206.1, read on the forward strand.
GTAAGTTGAAAACCTTTGAATGGTTAAATGCGATTAGTATCGCATCTTCAGGCCTCTTTATAGATCTGGTATCGGTCCCGCCCCGCTTGCTTGGCTTGATACATGGCGATATCGGCATTTTTCAGGAGGATTCCTTCATCTATTCCATCATTGGGATAGACAGCGATACCGATACTCGTTGACACAATGAGTTGATGAGTGTCAATGAGGAAGGGCTTACGAAAACTGTCAATGATCTTCTGTGCAACCTGGATCTCATCTTCTATTACCTCCAGGTCAGGAAGGATCAGCACAAACTCGTCGCCACCGAAGCGTGCAACGGTATCACCCTTCCTCAGCGTTGCGCTTAGCCGCTCTGCCGTTGCTTTGAGAAGAAGATCCCCCACATCATGGCCCAGGGTGTCATTCACGCCCTTAAAATTGTCGAGATCGAGCATCGCGATTCCTACTTCTTTTTGATTCCTCTGGGCCCGGGTTAAGGCAATCCCAATGCGATCGGAGAAGAGCTTCCGGTTGGGAAGCCCCGTCAGAGAATCATGGTAGGCCATCTGCCGGATCTTTTCCTCTGACTGCTTGCGTTCAGTGATGTCCTCAATGGCGAAAAGGATGATACGCTCCTTGCCCCTCCCTCGTTCAATCTGCCGGGCATTTAACAGCATGATGCGCCTGCCGATGGTGGTAAAATCGTGTTCAACCTCATAG
>JAGVOC010000387.1 GCA_020052975.1 Desulfobacterales bacterium
AACGAGATATTTCAGTATTATCCCGGTTGGCAAGCATCTGTGAAACGAAAGAAGGGGAGAAGAGATTGCAGAGGGTGAGGAAGAGCCTAAATGCATAACCGAAAGCCTGACCCCATGTGCCTCGACGATAGTTGATTACGGCAGAAATAATCCCTCTGTAGAATCTTTGATATTCGTCAATACGAATTCATCTTTTTACTGGACGTCTACAACAGACGGAGGAGGGGCTAAGGCTATCAGTTTTGATAATGGTATGAGTTCAACCCTTTTGCAGTCATCTGCAAATAGCGTTCGGTGCGTTCGCGGCTCAGAACTGCCCGAAGGTTTTTTATCCGATAACTATGACGGCACATTAACAGATTGGGACACTGGGCTTATGTGGACGAAGGATTATTATTCCGCAAGAATCTGGAATCAGGCGCTCTATTTATGTAATGTGATGGAAGTCGGAGGGTATACCGATTGGAGATTGCCGGATATTAAGGAGCTTTTGTCAAGAACCTATACGGATTGCTATCTTGGAGATTGCTTTGCATGGTCCTCAACAACATTTGGTCAGCCGGACGCGGCTGGAGATTATATGCAAGCTCTTGTCTACGACAACATAGATATTGCACCCCATAACAAATCGAGTACACATATGCTCCGATGTGTTCGCAGCGGCTGGGGAACACTGAAAGCCAACATAACTGGGATAATTCTTGATGCATGGAACAGCAGCCCGGTTTCTTCAGCTACAGTTTCAGTAACTGATGCTCAATTAAAAACGCTTACCGCTACAACAGATGCAAACGGCAAATATACCATAACCGGAGTTGCTTCCGGAGCATTTACAGGAACAATAACAAAGACGGGTTACAATCCCTATTCCTTTACAGGAACCGTATCCCCCGGACAGGTCTTAACTCATAATGCGCAGCTTGTTCCTTTGCCGAGACCTCCGGTTGTAGGCAATGTCAGCGTAAGCACTCTTACGACAGACTCGGCAACAATCACCTGGACAATGGATCAGCCTTCGGCTGTCCTTTTTGAATACGGAACGACAGCATCTTATGGAAGTTCATACTCTGATCCTGCACTGACAACTGAATACACGATCACCTTAACGGGCCTTACTCCTTCCACAACATATCATTTCAGGATAACAGCAACGAACGGAGGCGGGCTTTCTTCATCAACAGGCGACAACACCTTTACAACCCTTACCCCGCCTGCTCAGATTACTATTACCCCATCTTCTCCCGTCACCGGAGCAACAATAACCAGACCGGATATAATGGTCACGGGAACCATAACAAACAATACCGGCAATGAAACCGGCGTCACGGTAAATGGAATCGTTGCAACTGTTTACAACGATCAATTCATAGCCAACCATGTGCCGCTGGTTGAAGGGGAGAATACTATAATAATAACTGCAACAGATGCGGCAGGCAATACGGAAACTGTATCGATAACAGTGAATGCCGTGACGACAGGCGTCTATATTAGCCTGAATTCGAACATAGAATCAGGGATTGCACCTCTAGAGGCAGTCCTGAGGGTAGACGGCACATTTTCCATAGATGAATCGACGATAAGCGTAACCGGACCGGGAGATGTAGAACTAATACAATCAAGTGCAGATGAATATACGGTAAGAATGACAGTTGAAGGGATATACTACTTCACCGCCAACGCAACCGGACCGGATGGATTAATCTATCAGGATACGATGGGGATAGTGGTGATGAACAGGACTGAACTGGATAATTTACTGAAAGGGAAGTGGGAGGGGATGAGGGCGGCTCTATCGAATCAGGATATTGAAGCAGCTATAGTCTACTATTCTGACAAGACAAAGCAACTCCATCGAGACTTCTTTTCTGCTTTGTATGACGAACTTCCGCAGACTGCTCAGGAAATGCAACAGATTGAACTGATCTATGCGAGGAATAACACAGCTAAATATCGTCTGCGCAGGGAAGAACTTTATGGAGGCCAGATGGTTATGATGACCTATTCTGTTTATTTCATAGTCGACAGAGATGGAACCTGGAAGATCTACAGGTATTGAAAGGAGCAAATATGAACAAGTTTCTACCTTTAACAATATTGAGCATCATTCTGACATTGCTTATGTCGTGTTCGAGTTATGCCCTCGTTCGTTATGACGGGCCTTATGAAGGACGAATTATCGATGCCGATACTGGTCAACCTATAGAAGGAGTGGTGGTACTCGGCATCTGGAATACCGAAACACCATCAGCGGCAGGCGCATTAACTAACTACCATGATGCAATGGAGACTGTGACCGACAAGAGCGGTGAGTTTACGATCAAAGGCCTGGGGTTACTATTCATGAGCAACGTGCTTCCTATGGATGTTGTGATATTCAAGGCTGGGTATACATATTACGGGCTGATGACATGGAAAGAATTGAAAAGAGCGGTTAAGAAAGAAGATAACAGACTAATTATCCGACTGAAAAAATTTACAATAGAGGAGAGAAGAAATCAAGGAGGTCCTCCTGATCCACCATCTGAAGCTCCTTTAAAGAAGGTGATACTAATGTTGCAAGAGATTGATAGAGATGACAAGGAACGCGGGTTGAAGGCTCGCGGCATTTGGAATGGAGTGAGATATGAATAAAAAGATTTTTGTTGCTGTGCTTTTATTCGTCGTTGTTTGCATCGTTTTCGACAATGACATATTAGCTTGGAATGACAAAGTTACACATATTGATTTATCAGATTATGCAGCAAGAAATTCAGCATTGAGTGGGAATAAGAGCGATTTCTTGAAGGTTATCGGATTTAACAATAATTTGGATGACTACCTAAGATTGGGTAGCATCAAGAAAAAAATCAGAGGTTGGATTCAGGAAGGTGCTGAACTTGAAGATGCAAGCGATCCTAGTTTTCCTTTACCTGGATCAACCACGCGTTCCTTCAACCATTTCCATAACCCCATGAAGCCGTGGGAACAGGCTGGCTTGGATGATTGGATATTATTCAGCCAATTTACCGGAGAATCTTCTCTTCTGTGGGCACAAGATGGAAGCATGCAACAGACCATTGTGGGCGGTGATCAGTCGTGGCAACGGACAAGAGATTATTACTACCTGGCCCTTACAGCACGGAATAATGCCGACAGACAGGCAAATTTTGCACAAATGTTCAGAGGTCTCGGCCATCAAATGCATCTTCTACAAGATACGACCGTGCCTGATCATGTGAGAAATGATGCTCATCCGGAAGACGCTATTTTCGGAAAAGTGAATATTAATGTCTTCTTCGAATCATGGACAAAGGAAAACGACCTCTTGGTTAAGTGCCTTTTAGAAAACCACTCTTCTCTCCCGCCTGATATACTATTAAAGTGTCAACAATATGGAATAAATGAAAGTGTAAATATTGATAATTATTCCCCCATGTTATCTTTCGATCTTTCATTGTATCCTTCATTAGATGTATCATTTTATGATAAAAATCTAGTGCCTTCAGCGCTCCTTTTTGATACGGACCAATATGATGGAACCAATCCATCAGTCAGCCTTGCACAGGGACTTTCGGAGTACACTATACATA
>JAGVOC010000145.1 GCA_020052975.1 Desulfobacterales bacterium
CATTATGGTACCTGGATCAGAGTTTCTATCGATGGATGGGATAATGAGAGTTATTCGAAGTACCGTAGGGTTGGACACAGTGAATTCTCGGAAGTTATGACAAATCTTGAGAGCTTCGCCAAGATAGGGGGGAAGTGTTATTTAGGCGCATCTATAATTGTCAATATCGAAAATGCAACAAAGGTATTTGAGTTAATAAAAAAGTTGAAAGACATTGGTCTCCAAAGCGTCAAGGTTGCACCGTGCATAGTAGACAATGATGGCAAGAGGAATAATGAATATCATAAACCGATATTCAACACTGTAAAAGAACAAATTAATAATGCAATCCAATCGCTTTCAAATGAGGCATTTGAAATTTTTGACTCATATCACAGTCAATTAAAAACATTTAAGAAAGATTATACATGGTGTCCGTACATGCAAATCTGTCCTGTTATTGGCGCTGACTGTAATGTCTACAGCTGCCATGATAAAGCCTATAACCTTGACGAAGGTTTAATTTGTTCTATAAAAAATCAAAGGCTTAAAGAGGTTTGGTCTTTAGATAAAAAAAAATTTTTTAGGATTAATCCCTCTTTGCATTGCGCTCATCACTGTATGGTGAACATGCAAAACAGGATGTTGTTAGAATATCTAGATACTGATGATAAACACATGATGTTCGTATAAAATACAATAGCTACCTTCGATCTGTAATTGGAGAACGGTATGGGCTTCTATGATGATATGCGTATTCTACAGCATAAGGAAGAACTTGAGAAAATAGAAGCGGGAAGATGGGGTGATTGTATCCCTATACATGTCCGCATTGAGCCAACCGAAGTATGTAACTTTAGGTGCGGTTTTTGTTGGTGGCATAATGATAACAAACGCAAGACCTTGACCTCCTTTAATTTTACAGGCAGACAGGTTTTTAATCTTGACCGCCTCTTGGCTATAATTGATGAAATGGCTGATATAGGAGTAAAAGCTTGGTCTTTTACCGGAGCGGGTGATCCCCTGATGTATCCATATATCTTGGAAGTGTTAAAAAAAGTGCAAGACAGGGGGCTCATTTTTGGCCTAACATCAAATATGGCTATGCCAATGAGCAATGAAATCATAAATACTCTGGTTAAATCCAGTTGGCTCCGATGGAGCATGAATGCCGGGACACTTGATACATACACATCAGTACATAATCCTCATGGGAGAGATTCACGAAAAATATTTTTACGTGTTCAAGAGAATGTGCGCCGAATTGATAGGGCAAGAAGACAAAAAGCCAAATGTCCCGACTTCAATGCCAGTTATGTTGTTTCGGGGAATAATCGCAATGACATACTTCCTGCCGCCCAATTGGCAAAAGAACTCGGTTTGGATAGTATTTCATTCCGTCCGGATACTCCCATAAAGCAATGTATGAAGGCAAATGTTTACAGCAAAGATGTTGTCTGTAAAATTAAAAATGCTCAGAAGGACATTCAGAATGATCATTTTAATGTTTATATGGACAAAGTGCGGCAAGAAGATGCTCGAAAATGCAGCGATCCAGAACTGGTTTGCTTCTATTCCAACCACACAACCTACCTTGACGCCCATGGGGACATTTATCCGTGCTGCTATACCCGCTATCATTCTCGTTATATAATCGGGAATGTTATGAATCAAAACTTTGAGAACTTTTGGTTTAGTTCTGTCCGCCGGAAATTCTACAAAAAGCTTATTCAAGATACTTGCCCTTCTTGCCCTTACATAAGGTTCAATCAAGTGCTTAAACCTTTATACATGGGCAAAGGAACAACTAATGTCCTTTTCGTGCAAACAAAAGAAAAAGACTGTTTTATTTGAGCATTCAAATATGACGGCTTCGTAAAAAGTCCATGCCGGTCATTGCGAGGAGCAAAGCGACGAAGCAATCTCAAATAATATCAATAAGTTATAGATTGCTTCGCTTTGCTCGCAATGACAAAAATGGCACTTTCAGACTTTTTACGACTTCATCAAATATGAAAGCATCTGAATATTATAAAAAAGAGGATTTCCACAATAAACATGAGATGTATACTGAGATTGCATACAATACATCGGGTATGCTTCCTCACCGATATGTCTTCGTACTGACCAATTTATGCAACTTAAGGTGTCATTTCTGTTACCAGGCAAAAAATTACCACAAGAACAGCATGGAAAAGGAAGATTGGATAAATTTAGGAAAGCAGCTTCCCGACTACGCCCGTGTTACTTTGACAGGAGGAGAACCTTTAATTTTTCCTGGCTTCAAAGAGCTTTTTCCTTACATTGCCGAACGCTTCGATTGTAACCTTATCACTAATGGTATCTTACTGAATGAGGATTTTATAGATTTTTTACTTTCTTTTCCAAAGTTTAAGGTTCTATCTATTTCTGTTGACAACATTGGCAATACATTGCGGGATGTAAAAAAAGAGCAATGGAAACATGTGGAAGGTATAATGCATCATTTTGTCAGTCGCAGGGATGAACTCGGGTCCGACTGCATACTCGATCTTAAAACGCTTGTTCTGGATGAAAACGCTGATGAACTATTAAGCATACATCAATACTGTGTAGAAGATATTGGATGTGATTATCATACTTTCCAGTTTTTAAAAGGATCTCCCATACAGCATGCAGACAATATGTTCTCACTCGATGATATTTTCATAAAACACGGCGTCCCCTCTTACAAAAAGTTTGGAGTTATTAAACAAGAGTTAGAGAAGGTTCGTGAATATAATGTTAAAACAGGGAGCGTTGGCTTTCTGCACCCTAAGGTTGCTTCGCTGACATCGGGAAAACAGTTAAATGACATTGACTGCTTGAACGCAACAAAGCATATCCCTTCCAGGTACTTGCCATGCAAATTTCCCTGGTCAAGTGTTCACATTAACTCAGACGGCGAGCTCTTTCCCTGTTTGGCTGTCTCTATGGGTAATGTTAAGGA
>JAGVOC010000466.1 GCA_020052975.1 Desulfobacterales bacterium
CAGGTTGAATTCGTTGGGAATCACCGCAGGGAGCGTAATCAGGCTCCTGCAGAAAACCCCTTCATTTGTTATCCAGATCGATGAGACAACCATCGCCCTTGACCCTGAAATCGCAAAAGCGATATTCGTAAAAAAAATGGGATAATCGATTCAACTTCCTGTATTCTCCATTCCCTCATTTCCTTTTTCGTAAAGTCGACCGCTATGGACACGGAAGCGAGTAGGATTGCAGGGCTGTGGGATGCCAGCCATCAGTCCAACAGCTTCAATGAACCGTCATTCAGGGTATAGACCTTATCCACAGTATGCGTCAGCAATTCGCGATTGTGCGTAATTATGATATAGGTGTCAGTATAATGAGTCAGATAGTCTAAAAATCTCATGGTAGTCTTTTCATCGAGTCCGGTAGCGGGTTCGTCAAAGAGATAGCACTCAGGATGCATAGCCATCACCGTTGCGAGGGCAACGCGCCTTTTTTCCCCCCCTGAAAGTCTATAGGTAATCCTCCTCTCATATCCACTCAGTCCCAACTTTTCACATGTTTCCTTTACGATCACATGCGCTTCATCATGAGATTTACCAAGGTTAAGCGGGCCAAAGGCGATATCTTCCTCGACCGTGGGACAGAAGAGCTGATCATCAGAATTCTGGAAGAGGAGACCGATTCTCTGTCTCACCTCGGAGAAGTCGCCTTCCGACTTCCTGATCTTACCGAATATCTCGATGCTGCCTGCTGAAGGCTTCAGCAGACCCATGATGAGGTGGAACAGTGTGGTCTTTCCCGCACCGTTCGGGCCGATAAGTCCTATCCGTTCCCTTTTCTGCAAGGAAAAATTAAGACCCTGAAATACTTTCTTGCCATTTTGATAAGAAAAATCAAGATTTTGTATTCTTATAAGACAATCAGTTGCCACTGAACGAGAGTATCCCTATAATAAGTGTAGTAAAGATCATGAGACCGCCAAATACGTAGTCCCGCGTATGCATATGAAAATGCGTGATGATCGGAAATCTCCCTGTAAAGCCCCTGCAAAGCATCGCATTATAGATTCTCTGGGAATGATCAAAGCTTCTCACAATAAGCATGCCTACGAGATAAGCATATGTCCTATACGTATGCATGTTTGATTTTGGTCTGAAAGCCCTTATACTGATAGCCCGTTTCAATGTCGTATACTCTTCATGCAGGACACTGATATACCTGTAGAAAAAAAAGAAGAGATGGACAAGCTTATTCGGTACTTGCAAATGGACAAGCGCGTGGGCAAGAGAGAATATCTCGGATGTCCCGAGAATTGCTATCGTGGCGAGTATAATAGCATTGGCTTTGAGCGTGATAGATAATGCGAAAAAAACACCTTCGCGACTGGCGCTCAGTGGACCAATATGATAAATTGCATCGCCTGGATAACTAAACGGCAGAAATACCCAGAGGAGCAGGATAAATATATTCACTGCAGCCAGTCTCTCGATCAGTTTTTTTATATCAATGCGGGCGACGGCAATCATAAGAGCAGACATCAACAGGGCTATTACCGGATACTGCAGATCCTTCATGATTGCAACAACAATGATATACGGCATGAGGGAGACGAATTTTACTCTCGGATCAAGCCTGTGGAAAAGTGACGAGCCTTCTGCAAATTCTTCAAGGTGCATGTATTGTTTAGCGTATTACGATGACTTGTTCTGCCGTCTGACCGCCCTTCCCTTCAGATATCCTATAATACCCATGATACCTATTATATACCCAATCCCTCCTATAATTTCTGTCAGGCCGGGCTTTTCGCTCTGCTCCTGAAGTTTCACCAGTATTCTCATGACCGGCTGCAGTTTGCTGTCGACGACCTTCCCGACTACTTCCTCCAGGTCCTGATCCGGACCCGGCAGATTCGTCGCGTTTTGAATTCCTGCGGCCTGTTCTTTCTTCATCAACTTCGGCTCAGGGGCTGTACTCTTTTGCTGCCCGGCCTGCTTCTCTGTTCTTTTCTTTAACAGCGGCATTGCACCCATGACTTCTTCTTCACTGAGGACGTATTCATTCTGATGCCCGATTCCTGCACGCAGGATCAGTTTCATGGCAGTTGCTTGCGGGATGTCAAACGAGTACTGTCCGTTATCGTCGGTGCGTCCTTCGAGCAGCTTCTGTCCGGTCTTGTTGTCGATGACTTCAATGACCGAGTTTTTGCACTTCGTGCCATCGGCAAAATAGCCTTCCGCATGTACTTTACCGCTCTGCGCATACGCAAAGATATTCACCTTATGGGCATATGCAGGCGATATAACCGTGCAGACTGCAAACAGGACGATGCACAAAACGGGAAATATCCACCTGCATATCACTCTTGTAGAATCAAGAAATATAGGGGAAATTGTATAAAAATTGCTCATGTGCTCACCTCCAGAATCTCCGGTTTTACTTTCTTCAGGAAGACGAGACAGAACGCGGTTACCACCCCCTCTATGACCACTATGGGGATATGAGAGACAGCGATTACCTTTGCCACATTCGTAAAGCTCTCGCCGGTTGATATGAGGGCGAACGCGATAAAAAGCGTACCGAAAGCTATGCCGGTCGCTCCTGCCAAAAAACCTGCAACCGCAACAACAGAAACATTCGCCTTCCGTGAAAACGGCGAGAAAAAATAGTAGGCGACAATAGCAGGAACTGCCATTACCACGGTATTTACCCCGAGCGTGGTAAATCCTCCGAACTGGAAGAGGAGCGCCTGCAGGGAGAGGGCAACAAATATGGAGGGAAATGCCATCCATCCCAGGATAATCCCGAGAAGGCCATTTAAAACAAGGTGTGCGGACGACGGTCCCACCGGAACATGGATGAGGGAAGCTACAAAAAACGCCGAGGAGAGAACCGCCACCTGCGGAATCTTGTCATAACTCATTTTTCTGAGTCCGACCGCCACTCCGGCCACGCCCAGAACGGCCCCCGCAATAAGTATGGGTGCCGATAAAACTCCTTCGGATATATGCATGTTACTTCATATCCCTTGTCCTCACCCAGAGGACTGCGCCGATTTCTACAGGATACTCTTTCCCTTCACGAGCTATTTTGTAATCTGCGGTGTTCAACGCGGCAAACCCCCACCAGCCTGCTTTCGGCATGGCGTAGGTAAAAATTCCGTTCTGGTCTGCCTTCACGACCTGAGTGACATACGGCTCGGCAGGAGGTTTAATCTTGCCACCTTCGTTGTAATACTCGACTTCTACTTCTGCATTCGGGACAGGCTTTCCCTCAACCTTCACGATTCCCTGAAAGACGTTGCCCGCCCATAACCCGTACGGCCGAGTCAGGGGAACGATCTCTGTTTTCAGCCCTATTTCTTCATCCCAACCTTCTTCAAGACCAAAGGCGTTCACTATCACCTTCGTATAATGAATGATAAACGACTCTTCCGCCGGCTCCCAGTAGGGTGCGGGTTCAACAAAAAACGCATAATCTCCGGGGCTCTTCATCTGATATGTGGTTTCCCAGGTGGAGAATTTCTTTACTTCCTTTTTCTTCAGGGTCTTCAGGAGGTCCTGTTTTTTTCCATTCACCAGGAGCCCGAAGGCTTTCGGCATTTCCATCTCCATATAGTCCCCCTCAAAGGGATGGATGAATTTGATGTCCAGCGTAATCGCCTTCTTGTCCTCTTTTCCCACTATGTCGTCTGAAGGGATAATCATGCCGAAATGCGCCCAGCAAAACGAGAAGGAAGCCATCAGCATAATAACGGCAAAGATAATTGTCCTAAGACCTTTTTTCATAATTTTTATCTCCTTATACTTTTCTTATACTGCCTTTAGAAATACGCATTCGCCCTTACTCCGTAGATGAATCCATCACGGTCAGCATCTGTTTTCATATCGTCATCGATATACTGAAGATCAAGCGTAAGATCGCTGAATTGAGAGACTTTCACTCTCACATAGGCTTCCGCTGCAACCGTGTGGTCGATATCCGAGCTGCATGCTCCGTCGAGATATGCATAGCCGAACCCGATTTCATCGTCTTCTCTGCCCCAGAGCCTGCCGTTGATGTTCAGTCCGCCAGAGTAGACTTTGTCATGATCAATCACCGCTTCATCATCCTGCCAGCTGGCCTTTAAAAACACTCCTACGGCCTCGCTCAACTTCTGGTCAGCCGATATTCCAATCCCTTGCAGACTTCCTTGCCCCCCTTCGTCCGGACACTGAAAACGGTCGTTTGTCGTGTATCCGTATACCCTGTAGTTGCCTTCTCCCAGAGCGGTAACGAGTTTGTATCCTGCCTGGACTGCGTAATAATTATAGTTGGTGAATTCATCATCACCTGAATCGAATTTCGAGTTCATTGCAAGCGCACGTATCGTAAAATTTGAAACATCCAGCTCGATTACTCCTCCGAGGTCATAGGAAGGCAAGTTCACATTCTTATGGTTCACAAAGGCTTCATTCATAAACTGGCTGCACTCGCAGTTGGCAAAGGTATTGTCATCGATATATGCTGTCGCGTCGATGATTCCGCCTGTCATGCCGAGTGACATGTTGTCTGCGAGCTTGAACGTGTGCTTGTACCAGGCTTCGAGAAGATAGTCCCTGTTTCTTCCATTGATGTCTTTCAGGTCGTCCTCGAGGTCATCGGCATAGGTCGCCAGAGAGAAAAGACCCAAGCCGTTCAGTCCGTTCCCCGCTGCAAAACTGAGTGTTATCTGGAACTCATCATTTTCCGTCGGATGAAAATTTACTCCGAGGTCCAGAACTGCAGCACCTCTGTCTGCAGAGTCATTGTTGCTTATGTCCGTGTCTGCATACTGGTATACACCGGTCAGCATCCCTTCAACCGACAACTTTTCATTGACGTCATATGCCAGAGAATACAAAGGCATTGCAAGAAAAACAAAAAAAACAATCATACATCTGACTGAAAAGATACGAAAATTACTCATCGGTATTTATCCTCCTGTATTTGGAATGTTTATGATTCAGCACACCGTTTCTTTCATGGAAAGCAGTTCACGTCTTATGCGCAAGTCACCCCTTTCCCGGGGCAACAAAAAAGCCCCGAAAGCTTTTTGACCTGCTGGTCATTGTTCAAAGCCTTCGTGGCTCAGATAACTGTTTTCAGATTAGCACAGGGGAAATTCGAAGTCAATAGTTTTTTCAGGAGTATGTTTTTTAGGAGTATTCTGTTGAATGTCGTTCGTGGAGGAGTGTTTTGTCATTCTCCGGCTTGACCGGGGGATCTCTAACCTATTGAAAAGACTGGATTCCCTCTATGAGTTGTAGACCGATCGGGTCGGGGAATAACGAGATATTTCAGAATTACTTTACTGTATGAACGATGTCTGCTCTTTCAGAATACAGATTCAGGTTAGTGCAGGCCCCTCTGGGAGATATGCCGGTATAAAAAGGCACAGGTAAAGAATATGAAGTTTATGAGAACAATCGTCGCACCAGTAGGAATATTCAGGAGTAAGGAGAGAGAGATGCCGGTAATAACTGATATTACTGCAACACATGATGAGATCACCATAGTGCCTTTGAACCCCCGTGCAAACTGGAGTGCCGTGAC
>JAGVOC010000266.1 GCA_020052975.1 Desulfobacterales bacterium
AATTGCTTTACATTTGCATCCAAAGCCAATCGGAGTGCATCCTTATAGACAGTATGTCCCCATCCTTTTGTTATCTTGTATTCTTCTTCCGTGTATTCAGAATCATGGATCAGCAAGTCAGTGTTTGCAGAAAATTCAACATAATCTCTAAAATCGAGTCCGCCGGGGTGTTTATAAAACAATTCGTTGTCTGTCAGAAAAACAAAACTCTTACCATCCTCGACAAATTTGTACCCGATACCTTGATTAGGATGATTTAGGAGGATCGGAGTCACCTGAATAGAACTTATCTCAAAACACCCGTTGCATGCTCCATGATAGGAAATATCAGCTTTAAGGTCTCCAAAATTTACAGGAAAGTATGGGGGTATCATGGATTTAGAAAAAATATCTTTTACGGAAGACTGGGCAAATCGGCATCCATGCAAATTTAAGTTTGTTCCCTTGACATAGATCGGTTTGAAAAACGGAAACCCCAAAATATGATCCCAATGAGCATGTGTGAATATTATATGATAGTTCTGCCGATTTTCTCTGAGTAGTTTGTTTCCCAACTTTCTTATGCCTGTTCCTGCATCTACTATGAGGATGTCGCCATCTTTGGTCCTTATCTCAAGGCATGTGGTATCTCCACCATACTTTAGGTATTCTCTACCTGACACTGGTACAGAACCTCTGGAACCCCAACAGGTGATAATCATAGTCCAATCTCCTTACGTCTCAGTCAAAGACTTCGCAGTCGGAATTTCTGCCCAAAAGGCCACCCGGCTCATCCTGGCGGGAGTCAGCGGTAAACATCAAAAACTCCGCCGTGCTGTTACGGATCATTAAACCTTTTGATTTTTGATTATCCGGTAGTTTTTCGATAATTTCATACCTCAACCCTGTTAGATAATTTGTCATATCTAATGGGGTCAATCTGCCTTTCCAGTTCCGATGTGTCAGCATTGGGGGCTTTCTTTTTGGTGGTGAGGATATAAGGGCAGCATTTATGCTGTCTTTTTACCTCTTTTGAAGTGCTGATTTTCCCCAGTAAATATTTGGTATTAGTTACGAGCGGGGTAAGCCTCAAGGGCTGTTTCAAGAATCAGTTCGGCTATCAGTTCATCATCATTTTTGAGGTTATATATTCCACTATGAGAAGGGTCATTGTCTAAGGGGTCATGAAGAATTTCAAGGCTTCGGCTATCCGGGCTTTCTGTGAGTACTTTATTGTAAACTTCACCAACATTCAAGACAGTTATCTGGGCACGTGCCCCTACGCTTAATTTTGTAGAGTAAATTCTTCTAAGCTCAGCGATTTCTCCTTCTCTGTCTGCTCGGCTAAGAAATTCCAACCAATTTACTGATAAACTTTCATCAACTACCCTTAACATGAAAGCAGTGGCTTGAATCTGCCCATCCTCAATTTGAGTAGGTTTGCAATACCGGGCAATATGGTGCCGGTCAGGAATCTTATCACCTTTCATTCCGAGATCCAATCCCATACGCCATATGGTGCCACCGTTTCCATAAGAAAGTCAGTTGTCGTTATTCCGGAAATTCTAATTTTTAGCTCCGGATGCCTATCATTAGGTTTGAATATAACAAATCGAACATCACCATTTGGCAGAAAAAGCACGCTGAATAATCGTTTCTGATCATCCCTCCAAGAAGCATAGATATTATATTCCGGCGTTAAAGAAATAGTTGGACATTTTAGATTGGTATGCAATTGAAGAAAATTGTAAAAATAACGAAGGGACCCAGCGGATATCCCAAGACAAGTAGGGTCTTCTTCCTTTGCATCTTTGAATAATGTAACAAGCCTATTGGCTAACTTTTGTCGGTATGGGATAAAGAGGGATGTTTCAATCCGGGAAATTAACTCTTGTACCTGTTCATCTTCACTATATAGTAAATCTTCTTGTGTAAATGGATCTGTTTTTTCAGGCCATTCACTTATGACCCCCTCCACGCTTTCTTTGTTAGTGGCTGGCGTGTCATAAAAGTAGTATTTATGCCTTCGCATCAGTGGGGGAATAAGAATAATTCCCCACGCGCCAGAATATGGTCTCTCCATTGGAGATGTGTCAGTCAGAAATTCGGTACCATATGCCGGACTGGCTTCTCGAACAGCTACGCGCTTGTTGTCAAGCTCTTGTATATACAGATTGGACATTACTTTTCTCTCTCCCAAATTTGATGAATCTCGGGTGTCGTTATATCAGTAAAACCTCTAACAATCCATTCATGCGCCGCATCAAACCATTTACGAAAGGCTTTTTTATCCGCCGAGTTGTCAAGCCCGTTAGCTTTCAGTTCGAGAACAAACAAGGGAACTTTATCTTCAGTTCTTGTAGCTTGATTCAGAGTAACAGCAAGACGCCCCATCTTCTCCTGGAGAGGGAACTCCGTTTTCCAAACAATGCCTGATGGATTTGGTAAAAAACGCCCTACTCTTTGTTCCCAAACAAAATCCGAAAATATCCTTGAGAGGTCATCAATAGTCTCCCAACCTTCTCCCTTTGAGATATGGTTGATATAGCTAAGTTCATATTCGATAGGAGTAATGTCGCCTAGATCAAATTCTTTAAAGAAAATTTCAACTATATTTAGTACCCTTTCGAAATGCTCGATGACGTGGGGATATCGAGGATATTCTCCTTCTTTCCGTCTCCAATTAAAATAAAAACGATCGAACTGAAATTGTATCAACTGATCATCCGATTTATTAATGAACCAAACTCTTTGTATGGGTAAGCCTGATTCTTGATCTATCAGAAGTTCTCCTTTAGCTGAGGTTATTGGTGGAGCATGTTGGATTCTCGGATAATCCATGCGAAATTTATTCCAAAGTAGACCTATATGGGGAATTCGAAGCTTAGCAGGAGTATGGAATCGCATCCCACAAATAACTTCATTAACAGGAGGCTTTTTATAACTTGGAAGTTCGACTGATGAAATCTGGCTTACGCTTGGGGTATGCATCAAAAAGATATACCTCCTCTAATTTTCGACCGTTATGTGTAAATAAAATATATATGAAATCTACGGTTAAATCAAGAAGATTCATGATTTATATATCTTGTTTTCTCCCTTCCACAATTTTTATTTCATCTTCTGTCAGCCCATAGAGGTTATAAACCATCTGGTCAATTTGTCCTTCCAGCGCAGATGTGTCGGCGTTGGGGGCTTTCTTTTTGGCGGAGAGGATTTGGTCAACAAGGGTAATGAAGGGCTGCTGGTCTTTAATTGATGCATTATGTGTAAAAGTTAATATCTTCCCGTACAGTTTGCGGGTTAAAAAAGTGGCAGTCAGTCTTCTCTTCGGTTAAGATGTTTTTGCCAAAAAAACATTAACGAAGGAGGAAGATATGACCGCCGCAAAGAAGATAGCACAAAAGAGACTAACATTGCTACAACTTGCTGAAAGACTTCGCAACGTATCAGAGGCATGCCGCCACCACGGTGTTTCCCGGAGCCAGTTTTACGAGTACAAACGGGCTTTTCGGGAAAGAGGCATTGATGGGCTTGTGGATATGCCGCCTATCCCAAAGACTTTTCCCAATGAGACGCCGCAGGAAGTAAAAGAAAAGATTATTGCTGTTTCTCTTGCCCATCCTGCTTGGGGTCCTGTGCTGGTTTCCGATCAACTCCGGTTGGAGGCCGTTGCAGTAA
>JAGVOC010000013.1 GCA_020052975.1 Desulfobacterales bacterium
CTCTGGATGGCCGGGCTTGCCTTCCACTGGACCTTCCTCATTATCCTTACGAGGCATCTGAGGCTTTTCTTCGAGCCGGTTCCGTTTTTCGTGGGCATTTTAGAGACCCTCGACGGTTTTTTCCAGGTCGGAGCGCCTGTCCTTTATATTACTGATCTGATCTTCCTTGGTGCGGTAACCTTCCTCTTCCTGAGAAGGGTCATCATCCCGCAGGTAAAATATATCTCACTTGCCTCTGACTACTTCCCGCTTTTCCTCATCGGCGCGATAGGCGCAACAGGCGTTCTGATGAGATATTTCCTGAAAACAGATATAGTGGGCATTAAAGAGTTGATGATGGGACTGATAACCTTTAATCCTGTTATTCCGGCGGGTATCGGGACCATCTTTTACATCCACCTTTTCCTGGTCAGCGCACTCTTTGCGTATTTCCCCATGAGCAAGCTTATGCATATGGCAGGAGTATTCATGAGCCCTACAAGGAACCTTGCAAACAACAACCGCGCGGTGCTTCATGTCAACCCGTGGAATTATCCTGTCAAGGTCCATACCTATGCAGAATATGAGGATGACTTTAGAGATAAAATGAAAGCAGCTGGATTACCAGTAGAAAAGGAGTAACTATGGCAAACCCAAAACCCGAAGAACTAATAAAAATCGATTACAAGCATCATCGGACAGGGTGGATGGACACCCCGATTGAGATTAAAAAGGGCATGTTTTGTTATGCAGGCAAGTCCAAGTCTCTTGAAACCCTTAGCATGCCGAATCCAAGGCAATGGTCAGTTACAGATGAAGATTGGCATCTCCCTGAAAATTGGCAGGAGATTTTTATCGAAGGCTTGAGAGAACGTGTCGACAAATACCGTTCATTCAGGCTCTTCCTCGATATCTGTGTCAGGTGCGGCGCCTGTGCCGACAAATGCCATTATTTTATCGGAAGCGGTGACCCCAAGAATATGCCGGTGCTGAGAGCGGAACTCCTCAGGTCTGTGTACAGAAAATACTGTACCACGTCAGGGAAAATTATGGGCAAGATTGCAGGAGCAAGAGACCTGACGGTCGATGTTCTCAAGGAGATTTGGTATTATGCCTATCAGTGCTCTGAATGCCGGCGCTGTTCGGTATTCTGTCCTTATGGTATTGATACCGCTGAGATTACTATCCTCGCAAGGGAACTGCTCAACCTCCTCGGATTGAATGTTGACTGGATTGCCGGACCTGTTGCAAATTGCTGGCGTACCGGGAATCATTTGGGCCTCCAGCCACATACCATCAAAGATACATTCGAAATGTTTATTGAAGACCTCGAGACAATAACCGGAATAAAAGTATCGCCAACCTTCAACCGTAAGGGAGCAGAGATTCTCCTGGTAATACCTTCCGGAAGCATGTTTGCGGACCCCGGCACCTTTACTGCGATGGGTGAACTTCTCTTATTACATGAACTTGGTCTCGATTATACATGGAGCACCTTTGCCTCTGAGGGGGGTGATTTCGGGTTCTTCACATCAAATGAAGTAGCGAAAAGATTGCATAACAAAATATACGAAGAAGCAAAAAGACTGAAGGTCAAATGGATCATGGGCGGAGAATGCGGCCATATGTGGCGTGTATGGCATCAGTACCATAATACATGGTATGGCCCTGTAGATTTTCTGGAAGAACCGGTTTCTCCCATAACCGGCACAAAATTTGAACAGGCAAAATCAAATAAGACAGTGCATATTTGTGAATTCACCGCTGATCTTATCAGAAACAACAAGCTTAATCTTGATCCCGGAAGAAATGATAATCTGGTAGTAACCTACCATGACTCATGCAACCCGGCCAGAGCAATGGGTTTCTTTGAGGAACCGAGGTTTATTATCAACAGTGTCTGTAACAACTTCTATGAAATGCCTGAAAACACGATTAGAGAACAGACATTCTGTTGTGGGAGCGGCTCAGGATTAAATGCGTCCGAGAACATGGAACTGAGACTAAGAGGAGGGCTGCCGAGGGCAAATGCGGTGCGCCACGTCCATAAAAAATATGGCGTTAACATGCTGGCATGTATTTGTGCCATCGACCGGGCTGTTTTGCCGCCGCTCATGGATTACTGGGTGCCTGGAGTAGGAGTGACAGGTGTCCATGAAATGGTTGCAAATGCCTTAATCATGAAGGGAGAGAAGAAACGAACTACGGACCTGCGCGGCGAGCCACTCCCGGGAATGGAGGGTGAAGAAGATGTATAACGGCGGAAAGATACTGCTGGGATTGATTATTTTTATCGCTTTGGTGACTGCTCCGTTCTGGTTAAGCGGGAAGCAGGCAACTGCAAAACCTGATCCAAAGGTTGATACCACTGAAATTCTTAAGCTTCCGGAGAGTGAAAGGCAATGTGTTGAATCAAAGGCCTATATGAAAAAAGAACATATGAAAATGCTCAATGAGTGGAGGGACTGGGTTGTCCGCGATGGAGTAACGGTCTATACGAGTACGACAGGAAAACAATATACCATGAGCCTCCAGAACACCTGTATGAAATGCCATTCCAACAAGAAGAATTTCTGTGATGAATGTCACAATTATGCTGCGGTAAGTCCATATTGCTGGGATTGCCACTTAGAGCCGAAGGAGAAAGGGTTATGAGCATGAATAGGAGAGAATTTATAAAAATAGCCGGTCTTTCCTCTATACTCGGCATTGGCGGGGTTGCCGGCGTCACTGCTTTAAAGAACAGCGTTGAAGCTTCCCAGGTTTCAAAAAGTCCGGAGGCATTAACCGCGAAACGTTGGGCCATGGTCGTTGATATGAGCAAGTTTGCCTCAGACGAAGACTTCCAGCCCTGCATCGACGCCTGTCACCGTGCGCACAATGTGCCTCATATAACCGATAATCCGAAGCATGAGGTGAAATGGATATGGCCGGAAACCTATGAACATGCTTTCCCCGGCAATGAAGATGAATACCGCGCTGAGAAATATCAGCATATGCCGTTCCTTATGCTCTGCAACCACTGTGAAAATCCTCCCTGCGTAAGGGTCTGTCCGACTCAGGCAACATACAAGAGAAAAAGTGACGGCATAGTTATGATGGATATGCACCGGTGCATCGGATGCCGGTTCTGTATGGCTGGATGTCCTTACGGCGCCAGGAGTTTCAATTACAAAAATCCAAGGCCTTATCTTGATGAGTCAAAAGAAAACCCCGAATTTCCAACACGGATGAAAGGTGTTGTAGAGAAATGCACCTTATGCTATGAAAGGCTTGCCAAGGGCCTTGAGCCTGCCTGTGTGGAGGCGGCCAAGGAGGTTGCAGCAAAAAAGGGGACAACACCCGGATTAATTTTCGGCGATCTGGAAGATCCGGCTTCTGAAGTCAGAAAAATCCTCAGTGAACGGTTTACCATCAGACGTAAGCCCGATCTCGGGACAGGCCCTAGAGTGTATTACATAATTTAGGAGGGAATTGGAATGCTTGAGAAAGCGATATACGGAGGTCGAAGATACTGGGTGTGGGTATGTTTTCTGCTGTCTCTGATA
>JAGVOC010000119.1 GCA_020052975.1 Desulfobacterales bacterium
CACGAAAAACGGAACCGGCTCGAAGAAAAGCCTCAGATGCCTCGTAAGGATAATGAGGAAGGTCCAGTGGAAGGCAAGCCCGGCCATCCAGAGCCATTTAGTTGATCCATAGGTGAGCTGTGGGCCGTCTCTCAGTTCCATCTTCGTGTTCCTGAAAAGGGAACGGAAAACAAGCACTTCAAGTGCCATCCTTATGATAACGCCGATCGAGGTAAAAGGATTATCGATCTTGCTCCACTTTATCCAAGGCAAGCTCTTTCCCTGTCCACAGGTAGTAGGTATACGGAAAGGGACAGGAATACGTGCCCATTTCAACACCCGGGAGACAATCCCCACGATGAACACGGCGAAGGCCAGATAGGGGACAATGACCCCGAAGAAGTAGTGAAGATGAATGGTCCTCACCCCGACGAAGGCAATAACTCCAAGTATTACTACTGTGAAAAAGGAAAATAATAATCCCATGGTTCTACCCCTCTATTTTTTGAGTTAGTACTGGTTTCTCATAGAGACCCGTCTCTTCATCCTGCATCTCACATATTAGGTTTGCTCTTTGCAGCAGCCTGAACATCTTGTTTCTTGTCTCATTTGTCTTCAGCTCATAAATCTTCTCCCGGCACTTCATGTACACGTCAAAGGCAAGAAGCGCCAGCGCATCTATCTCTGAATCCAATGAATGCAATTCATCCTGGAATTGATTTCTCTGTAATTCTTTTCGCAGTTCCTTACGGACAACCTTTTTCAGCAGGAAGAGGAAGGAGACTGACTGGGAAGGGGAAAAATCCTGCACCGCCTTTATCCTTATGATATCGTTGAGGTAAGGGAAATATCTTTCAGAATCCCCTCCCTTCAGGAGTTCTTCGAACAGACCGTGCGCCACCTCCGAGAACGTATACCCAACAGGGTTGGCAAACTGATTGTGCTTGCTTTTAAGAAAATTAGAAGCGTCCGGTGGATAGCTTGCTATAATTGCATCAAACCACCTTTTTAGGATGGATGATTTTTTTTCTAACAGGAGATCCTTGAGATTCATATCCAGTCTCTGCGTCACCCCTTGATTTGAGATTAAGATAGTATGGTACGTCGGTAATTTTATTGTATCGACTAAAAAACGTCAACGTCTTTTTTTGAATACTACATAAAATGAAACTGCAAAATGAAGAGCAAGAAGTGAGAAGCCGGAAAACACTGCTCACTTCTTGCTTTTCCAGACTCTTTTTTTAGATTATACGCAGCCTGTCGGTTTGGGAAGCCCGGCATATCTACATGCCTGTTTTGCGGGACCGCCCGGGAATAACTCATACAGGTACTTTGTATTCCCCTTCTCCGGACCGAAAGCCTTGCCGATTTCTTTTACAAGAATTTTAATCATAGGGGCAATCTGGAATTTAATAAAATACTCTCTCAGGAATTTGATGATTTCCCAATGCTCTGCCCCGAGTTCAACAGTATCCTGGGCTGCCATAATCGGAGCCATTCCTTCCTTCCAGGATTCCCAATCTACGAGATACCCATCTTCATCAACTTCATATTGCTGCCCTTCAAACTCTAAAAACGGCATTTTACTACCTCCTTTTCTCTGTATTTAATTTTTTGATAGAAGCGACACTCCCATCAACTTAAGACAGAGTATACTATCACACAAATATATGAACTTTCAATAAATGCGAATAAGGGTTTTTTTAAACGGGTTATACAAAGTAATACAAAGACATGGGTGTGGTCAAATAAAAAATATTTATTTGTGAATAAAATTTTTTATTTGATGGGACTGCGCCATCCGGATCATCCCATCCACCCACTCCCGTGTGCCAAGGGCATGAATATGGGTATAGGTGGCAAGCACATTCTTATAGCATATCCCGTCCATTTTATTCAGTATCCCCTGCCCTTTCTGCATCCTGAATGCGAAAGAAAATCCTTCTTTTTCCGAGAGTTCGCGTACATGGGAATAATGGAACTCATGGCCGTGGAGGACATTGCCGCAGTCGAAATACGGGTTTGGGTGTGCTACCTCAGCAATTGCATAGCCGTGCCCCTGCGGTTTTTTGCTCACCCCGATGACGATCGGGAAAATACCGGCCATCTCATAGGGCCTGCCCTCCCAGAACAATGTTTTCGCCAGATACATTAATCCTCCACACTCGGCATACACAGGCATTCCTTCCTCAGCAGCCTTCCTGACCGCCTCACGGAGTTTCCGGTTTGCAGAAAGAGCCTCGGCGTGAGTTTCGGGAAAGCCTCCGCCTATATAGAGGGCATCCAGTGAAGACGGCAGATCATCGGTCAGGGCGCTGAATTCAACTATATGCGCCCCTGCCCGCTCCAGCGCTTCTATGTTTTCCGGATAGTAGAACTGGAAGGCTGAGTCACGAATCACTCCGATAGTGACCTGTTTTTCCCTGACCTCTAAAACCGGGACATGCCGCAGGCTTACTGCAGGAGCCTCAGCAGCAATTTGCCATACCTGTTTCATGTCCAGGTATTCGGAGACTGTCTGAGCAGCCTTCTCAATTGCATCTTCGGCAACGGGATGTTCCTGGGGAGGTACGAGCCCGAGATGTCTCCCCGGGAAATTGATATTCTTCAGTTTCGGGATTGCACCGAGGACTGGCAGGTGACAATACTGCTCTATACTCTGCCGGATCACTGATTCGTGACGATGCCCTGCCAGTCTGTTGAGGATAACCCCCCTGATCGGCACTGCAGGATCAAGTGTCTGACATCCGAGAACAAGGGCTGCAACAGTGCGGGTCACTTTTGTGCAGTCTACAACGAGAATGACGGGGGCCTGAAGGAGTTTCGCCACTTCAGCGGTACTCACACTGCCTTCGGCATCCAGGCCGTCATAGAGTCCCCGGTTGCCTTCGAGAACAGCGATATCTGCATTCTGCGTATGCAGACTGAAGGAAGAGAGCACCTGATCCTTCGTCATCAGGAAGAGGTCGAGGTTGTAACACGGGCGTCCTGCCCCTCGGCTCAGCCAGCCCATATCAATATAATCAGGTCCTTTTTTGAAAGGGACGACCCTGTATCCCTGTTTTTTCCATGCACGGCAGAGCCCTACACTGAGGGCCGTCTTGCCGGTGTCTCCCCCGAGACCGGCGATGACAAGTCTGGGGCATTGTATCATCTTCTGCTTGGGCCGGGGACTTCGATCGTGCTGCAGCTGCCGCTGCTGCAGCTCTTCACGGTAGATGTTGCTTTGCTGCCGCTTACTGAAGCGCCGATATTGATTGTGCTTAATATGCGCTCAACCTCCGGTGATTTGCATTTCGGGCACTTCATTTTTACGCCTTCTTCTTTCTTCAATTTCAGAAGTTCGAACACTTTTCCGCATTTCAGACAGCGGAATTCATAAATGGGCATAGCTGCTCCTTTCATCTCAATAAAATAATTAAACCGCGCTGAATATATACTGTTTTCAATTTTACAATAAATATGCCTTTCAGGAAAAGTCAAGGAACCCCACATTCAAAGCGGTACGATAAAATACCTGTTCCTTCAAATAAACCGGAGAGGCTATAATAAAAAAACACGTGGAAGGAGAACGCATGACTACTGTACCGGAAGAACCCCGCTGCCCTTTCTGTTACCGCAGGATCGAGCAGCCGAAAGAACTGCCCCAAAGAAAAGTCATGGAATTTCCTGTCGGCGCCTGCATGCACTGCGGCGCTGTGTATGCATATGACACAACAGGGCATAATATGGGGGCAGCGTTTATTGAGGCCCTCCTTTTTGCCTGCAATGAAGACGACTATCTGGCTTTCTCTCTCTCACACG
Organism: Desulfobacterales bacterium; assembly: GCA_020052975.1. The sequence continues at coordinate 3,784 of JAGVOC010000119.1, forward strand.
GAGATGATTACACTGATGCTGTTGTCGGGAATTATGATATCGTAACCCATAGCATTGTGCCCGAGAAAGTATATAATGACCGGTATGTAAGGGGAGTCCTCTTGTTCGTCAAGCTCTTCGGCCAGTTCCATGATGCG
>JAGVOC010000306.1 GCA_020052975.1 Desulfobacterales bacterium
GGACGACGATGATTACCATGACTTCGACCACTATACTATCGAGAAAGTTGAGCCTGGAAAATTATGGCTGGAAGTTTATGATGAGAAAGGTAAGGGTGCCGTTGGCCCCATAGCCGTGCCAAAAGAGGCCACTGCACTTCTTCAGGAAGGATGGGACATCAGTTGTGCCATAGCCCGTATCAGAGGAAAATGGAAGATTGTTGAGGTTGCAAACGTTTATCCGCAGTAACAAAACTAATGTCACTATTATTATGAGACTCTTCTTATCTAAAGTGAGAGGATTGTAGATGCGGAGAAAAAAGCAGAATAATGCTTTACCTTTACCTTTACCTTTACCTTTGCCTTTACGAAAGCGGAGACCTGGAATTTACTTCTTCGCAAAGAAGCCGTCGAAATTTGCTGTTTTAGACTGTTTGGGCATAAGAGGAAAGATTGAGAAGGCGAGGAGTGTGTAAGGGGAAAATGCTATAATGAATACAAAAAGGAGGCGATAGTATGACACATACATACACAGCTAAATATACACAGATTCCCTCTGGTTATATGGGACAATTGATTGAATGGCCGGAAGTTATTACAGAGGGCAAAACAATAGAAAAATGCAGGACAATGCTTCAGGATGCCCTAAAAGAAATGATCGCAGCTTACAAACAGCAAAAAAAAGAAATCCCAATTGGCAGAGTTCTCTTTGAGCAGATTCCTGTAGAGGTATGAAGTGTCCGTAAAACGCCGTGACCTCGTCAAATATTTTGAAGAAAACGGCTTTCATCTCTTGCGGGAAGGCAACAACCATTCCATATATACAAATAACGATAAAACAATCCCGATAAAAAGGCATACCCCAATCGACAGAATAACAGCCAACGAGTTATGCAAACAGGCCGGGCTTAAGCCGAAGTTTTAGAGATAGCGTGAAGCGTTACCGAGCTCCTTTAAAAGAATGATCCCGAAGAAAATCATAGATAACAGTGATATTACACTTTCAGCCTTTCTCAATAGTGTCCTTACTGAAATACCAAATACCAATTTTGATATTGCAACAGCTTTCTTTAATCTTCAAGCTTATGCATATGTAAAAGATAATATCCAGGGCGTTAAGCGTTTTCGCCTTCTTCTCGGTAAAGCACCGGAAATAAGAAACGATGACACCCTGGGAATGTTCTCTTCAGAATGATAAAAGAAGAAGTTGAAGGGTTTGACCTCTCCAGGGAGAAGGATAGCTTAGTAAAGGAGTTCATAACATTCCTGAGAAAAGAAAATGTAGAGGTGAAGTTATACGATAAGGAATTCCTTCATGGAAAGACATATATCTTTGACCAGCTTGTTGTAGTTGGGTCATCAAACTTTACCGCAGCAGGTCTTACACGGAATACAGAACTCAATTCAGTATCGCTGGAAGCTGAAGCTCAGTATGTCCGGACAAACTGGTTCGAAAAATTTTGGGCTGAAGCAGAAGATTTTAAAGAAAACTTAATCACACTTCTTGAATCCTCTCGCTTTGGCAGTAAGGAATACACACCATATGAGGTCTATATAAAGTCCCTCTTTGAACTCCAGAAAGAAGACATCAAGGCAGAAGGGGAAGAGAAAGAAACAGGAAGATCTCGCCTCATCAGACTTCCTGGAAAAGGCTAAACAGGCTGTTGGCGGAGGGCTCGATGAAGTCTCTCTCATAGTAATCGACGAAAGCCATAATTTCAGGAATCCCCTTTCCAACAGATGGGAAAACCTTTTCACACTTCTGGTTGACCATATAGCCAAAGGAACAGAAAAGCCTTATATACTCTTTCTCACAGCAACGCCAATCAATAATACCATATGGGACCTTTACTGGCAGGTAATGATTCTTATCCTTATGGATCAGCGGGCATTCCTCAGAGAAGGGATTTCCAATATTCTCAAGTTCTTTAAAGATATCGATAAACAGGGTGATCCAACCCTGCTTAATGACCTTATGAATGAAATATCCATTCGGAGAACACGAGACTATATCAAGCAGAACTACCCTGATGCAGAGATAAACGGCAGTAAGATCATCTTCCCTAAAAGGATTCTCGAAAATATAGAGTATAACCTTGATAAGGCATACCAAGGACTTTACAGCGATATTTCCCAAGCAATCAGTGAAAAACTAACCATGGCCTGTTACCGTATTCTTGAATATAAAAAATCAGAAAAACTTTCTGAGGCAGAAGAGATGGCTTTAGGGCGAATGATTGCTTTGGATGGTATCTTCAGAACCATACTTTTGAAGAGACTTGAAAGCAGTGTTGAGGCATTCAGAAAGAGTGTAGCTAATCATGTTAAGTTCCTTAAACGGTTAAAGGAATACCTCGAAAAAGGCAAGCTCCTTACAAAACAGTCCTATTATAAATATGTTTCTAATCTTAATGAAGAAACACCCGAGGATTTTTTTGAACAACTGGACGACATAAATATCGATGATTACAGAAAAGAAGAACTTATTAGTGATATAGACAAAGATATAACGTTGTTTAAAGAGATGGGTGAAAAGGTTGGGACAATAAATGCCGAGGCCGACGCAAAACTCAAGGAACTGAAAAAGAGACTTTTAGAATTAAGTAAAAAAGGACAGATAGTCCTCTTCACCTACTATGCGGATACATTGGATTATATCTTTCAGAATGTTTCTGCAGATTCTTCTTTCTCTGAATTGAGAATTGAAAAAATATCCGGAAGGGTAGCTTCTGCTAAAAGACGAACAGAGATTGTCGATAACTTTATGAGCGGCAAAATAGATATTCTCATGAGCACTGATGTCCTCTCTGAAGGAATGAACCTCCAGAAGGCGCGGTATCTCATCAATTACGATCTTCACTGGAACCCCACACGTATGATCCAGAGGGCGGGTAGGATTGATAGGATCGGCTCTCCATTTAAGGAGATCTATGTTTATAACTTCTTCCCGGAAGAAGAACTTGAAGATCTGCTCCGCCTTGTGAATATACTGCAGAACAAGATAAGGAATATTGACAACTCAATTGGACTTGACACTACAGTTCTCGGAGAAGAAGTGAATCCGAAGGTATTCGGGATTATAAGAAAAATAAGAGAAAAGGATGAGGAAGTCTTTGAAGAACTTGAAAGGGAAGTCTTCGGCGGTGGTGAGAAATTCTATCAGCCCCTGATGGATTATCTGAAGGCTAAAGCTGCAGAAGAACTTGAATCTATTCCTCTTGGGATTTTCAGTGGACTCAAAAAAGAAACAAAAGGTATCTTTTTCTATTACAGGTATGGAGACGATTTCCATTTTTGGTATCTCTATGACCTTTCAACGCAGGAAATGATAAAAAACAAAACTAAGATACTTGATTATATTGCGTGTCCTCCTGATGAGGTGAGAGTAATCCCTGATTTCTTTGACAGAGCATATGAAATAAACAAAGAGATAGTAAAAGACATTGAGGCAACATATAAAGAAGTAGAACAGCGGGAATCGGTTGATCCAACACTTGGTGAATTGACAAGTGATAAAAGCAAGAAATTTGTCTCAAGTATTATTCGAGAAATGGATCTGCGTCTGGATGATTGTCTCCTTGACTTCCCGGAAGATAAAGAGGTTGAGAAGATATGGGAAAAGACCAAAGAAAGATTGCTTTCCGTCAGCCTAACAAAAAAGAGATTACAGGGTCTAAGGGCTGTATGGAGAGATTATAAAAACAACCACAAAAGTTGGAAGCGTCTCCAGAAAGACCTGTCTGCATTTCTTGAAGGTAAAATTTCTATTGAGAGAGATGAAATTGAGCCTTACGATCCAATTATGTTAAAACTAGTGACAATTGATTTTATTTCATGATCTTGATTAGTTGGCAAAGACTTATTTAAGGTATATTTTCCTGTAAATGTTCAAGTTGCAGAGAAATTCTTTCTGTGAGGTCAGTAGATAATCGACACACGTTATCAATTATTGAATTTTTTCCGAATAGTTCCTTCTCCCAAACCCAATTGATTCTCGATTGTTCTAAAAGACAACCCTTGTTTTCTTAATAATCTTGCCTTCTCCAATATTTCATCGTTAATTGAAGGTCTGCCTGAACGTTTCCCTTTTTTGCGGGCATTCTCTAAGCCAGCCTTTACTCTCTCTCGAATAATATCTTTTTCGAACTCAGCTACTGCGCCGATAATTTGGAATACAATCTCTGGGGTCTAAACAGGCATCGTAAGTCGCACGGTCAATTTTAATCCAATCCGTTTTATCTGCGCCCCGCTTATTCAGGAAAGTAGGACTAATTACCCCTAAAATAATAACCCCGTTCAAGGCCTTACGGCGTGTTGAACGGGGAGCAAGTATTCCGTTATCATTTTAAAGATAGATCATATCATTTACCTTTGTCAAGCAGCTTAAAACCAGTGACCTGTATTCTTATAAATACGGCAACTCTCGATGTTCTGCCCGACAAAGGGCACAACTCTACCTGTATACGTCCCCCTTGATCTATCCTATCCTGATACTCAATTTCTTGCCGAGTACAAGGGCAGCCTTTTCCAGCGTATTTAATGTGACTGAGCTATTCTCCGGGTCAAGCAAGCGGTCTACGGCCGTGCGGCTCGTCTGCATCCTGGTTGCCATTTGAACCTTCGTTAAACCCTTTCTTTTCATCTCCTTTTCGATCTGAAAGGAGAGCACACGTTTTGCCGCAACTGCCTCCGCCCCGGCGAGCATATCCTGCTCCCGGAGAAAATTATCAAAAACGCTGCCGATATGTTTGCTTTTCATATTAACCTCCAAGTATTTTCTTCAATCGCCTCCTCGCTGTCTGGAGTTCATTTGGTGGCGTTCGCCGTTCCTTTTGGTCGAAAAGAAACTGAAAGAAATCGAGCTCCCCCAACTACTTTAAGCATCCGTCCTAGTGTCCACCGGTTTCAGACTGCTTCTTCTTGCGATGTTTCCCAGATTTTTCCTGCCTGCCTTTGTCTCTGTCTTTTTCCGTTTAACAGCTGTTTTGTTGGCCTTAACTTTTATCAACGGCGCTATTCCGGCGCTATTCTTTTTTGTCTTATCGGCCCTTAGCTTTCTTATGCTCTTTTTTACGACGAGCTTCCGCTTTGCAGGGGCTGCAGCAGCTTTGGTTTTATTCCCTGTTGGTTTTGATTCAGAGGGTTTCCGGCCCACAATGGCAGCCGGTTCTTCTATGTCGATGCCGAAGACCGAGGAGATGTCTGTATCTTCAATAATCCGGCCGCTTTTCCGGGAAGCCTTCTCAAGCAGTTTTCCGGTTTTGCCTGCGACCGTCTGTTTAATCAGCTTGCTGATATCGGCATCCCTCAGTCTGAAAAAAAGTTTCGGATCTTCATCAAGCCTGGCTCCTACTCCATACAGCACGGCTGCCACATGTTTGCACATGCTTGCCCAGTCCGGACAGGAGCAATTGAATTTTATCTCTCGCGGCGCCGGGAACATGCCCGTATTTCTGGAAGTGAATATTTCGCCCAGGGCCTTCGGGAATTTCCCGGCTAACAACTCCTGGAACGATTCAAGGGTGTCTTCGCATGAGGTTTTGATCTTGTGCCAGACATCTTTTTTGAGTGTCTGTATTTGTATTGACACAGAATAAGGTTTCTGTCTCGACCCCTGCACCAGCGCATTTACTTCACCCGATTCGATTTGCAGATCCAGCACTGCGCCATGACGGACATAATTTCTTCCTCTTCCAATGCGGTTGCTGTAATCGGCATATTGTTCAAGGTTTCGGTTCCATGCCTTGCCCCACCAAGTGCAGGCTATGGCGCTGCCTTCTATTACCACGGGCTTCATATTCGGATTCTTCTTGCACAGTTCTTTAAGTTTCCTGGCGGCCCTTGCCTTTTTTTCGGCCACTGTAACGTATTCAGGATATCCCCAGTATTTCATAAGTCTCCTTGCTTTTTATTGGCATATCATATTGTGAGAGTGAAAAGGTCCATTAATTGTCTGTTGTCCAATTCGGTTATTAAGGACTCGCCGCTGCTTTGAATAATATCCTCTGATAGTTTTGACTTATCTTCGAGCATCATGTCTATCTTTTCTTCAATAGTGCCTTTCGTTATGAATTTGTGGACCACTACATTCTTTTTCTGGCCGATCCTGAAAGCTCTGTCAGTAGCCTGATTCTCTACTGCCGGGTTCCACCACCTGTCAAAATGGATGACGTGATTCGCTTCAGTCAGGTTCAGACCGACTCCCCCGGCTTTTAAAGAAAGCACGATGAACGGAACATACTGATGCCCCTGAAACTGTTCGATAATTTCCTTCCTTTTTCCTACTGGTGTGCCTCCGTGCAGCAGAAGACCATTCGTGCCGAATATACCGTTAAGGAAAGTCTTCAATGGTTCAGTGATCTCCCTGAATTGTGTGAAAACAAGGGCTTTCTCCCTTTTCTCATGTATTGTTTCGCAAATTTCCCTGAGCCTTCCAAATTTTCCGCTCTCCTCCTCCTCAAATCCGCCTGTGCCGAGGTACTGGTCAGGGTGGTTGCAGAGCTGCTTGAATTTCATCAGGGACGAGAGAATGGTCCCCTTCCGCTGTATTCCTTCCGTATTCGCGATCGTCTCTCTTAAATTATTCACCATTTCTCTGTAC
>JAGVOC010000150.1 GCA_020052975.1 Desulfobacterales bacterium
AAAAGAGGGATGTCTTTGAAATAGATTTGCTCCTGGAGATTCTTTGTTCCGGAAGAGACAACAATCTTTTTGCCGCTTAAAACAGCAGGAATAAGGTACGCAATAGTCTTGCCAATCCCTGTTTCTGCCTCAACAACCAGGTATTCATTGTTCTTTAAGGCATCACTGGTAGCCTCAGACATTCTTGTCTGTTCCGGACGGAACTCATAATTCGCTAATTTTTTAGAGAGGATACCCCCCGGCTCTAAGATTGAAACCACCATTTATTATACCTAAAACTTTAATAAAATCTTTGGAATTTAGAAGTAATTATGTTACAAATATCCTAATTAAATTCTTGCCGTTGTCAAGTTTTTTCCATTTTAGGCAAGAGCAGGGAGGGAGCCATGTCAGTAAACAAGGTAATACTAATTGGAAGATTGGGAGCCGACCCGGAAGTAAGATATACCAGCGACGGGACGGCTGTAGCTACTTTCCGCATAGCCACCACTAAGAGATGGTCCAATCAACAGGGAGAAAAGGAAGAGAAAACAGAGTGGCACCGTATCGTAGCATGGAGGAGACTGGGAGAGATATGCGGGGAATACCTGTCAAAAGGCAAGCAGGTTTATATTGAAGGTGAGTTGCAGACCCGTTCATGGGAAGATAAGGACGGCAACAAGAGATGGGCAACCGAAGTTGTTGCTTCCAACATGCAGATGTTAGGAAGCCCTGCTGACCAGGATAGAACCAGGAAGGATTTTAAGGGGAGTCCTGACCAGGATGCGGGTTTTGATACTGAGGATGACATACCTTTCTAAGTCCTTTTAGAAAATCTTTTTCTAGCGGGGTAAGTATGAATTCGGATAAAGACGTTTCAGTTTAATCCGAGCGTCCGATGTCGTGAATTGCCAGACAATTTTTTTAGCTCTGTTGTTTCGGTTTCTTTCCCATGCAGCCGCTGCGGACTGCATAGTTGCCATGTCGGGAATCCTGCGGTCAAGGCACTGTCCTTTTAGGACGCTGAGTTCGATTTCCGCCATGTTTAGCCAACTACCGTGTTTCGGCGTGTAATGGATATCCAGTCGTTCCGCCAAACGTCTGGCTTCCTTCGGTTCGAATGTTTCGTAGAGTGAGGCGATATTATGGGTGTTCAGATTATCCATAACCAGGCGTACCTTGGTTGCGCTCGAATAGCGTTCATCGAGCATCTGTTTGATCTGCATCGCCCAATCGTTTCGGGTGCGATGTTCAGTGACCGCTACATGTCTTTTACCGGCCAGTGGTTCCACTTCCATAAATATCTCCGCCACCCCGTTTCTGACGTATTCGTCGTCAATGCGCGCCGGCTGTCCAGGTGCGCACGGTATCGGGTCGCGGACTTCGCCGATCATTTGTTTGCAGGATTCATCCATGCACACCACCGGGTAGTCAGGATCATACGGCAGGTGATAGATCTCCAGAACATCCTCCATATGGGCTACAAAGGCCGCATTCCCTTCGGGAGGGATTTTCCAGTACTTGCTGAGGTGAGGCTTAAGTTCGTTTTTTTTAAAACTCGCTGTACAGTCATATGCGATACTGACTCAGCAAATCTAAGCTCGACGGCCTTGTCGGCAAGGAGTCTGACAGTCCATCGTCGGCACCCATCCGGGGCGTCTGAACAGGCCAAGGCTATTAATCTCGCTTCAAATGCTCCATCAAATACGACTTCCCGTGGCGGTTTTTCCCTCGGCTTGCGTTCAAGCGCTGCCTCGAACCCATCCTCAACAAAGCGTTTCTTGAGATGTTCAATTGAGCGACTGGTTACCCCAAGCGCTGTTGCCACATCGGCAACATTCCATGCCGGGCCATCCGCACCGGCATCACACAGTAGCAATGCACGGGCATGGATAAATCTTCTGGCGTGGGTCTTCCCGCGGCGTGTCATTGCTTCGAGTTCTTTCCGCTCCTCTTTGGTCAGTGTTACTCGATATCTTGGCGACATGGCAACCTCCTTTATTGAGTTGTCGCCAGTATATCATAATTTTACTAAATACGAAAGAAATAATGTTACATGGTACTAGTCTATATGGGAAAAATAGTTCTCAATATAATCGTTTGAAATTTGGTAACTCATTACTTTATCAGCCTATTGGAACAACTTCTGGGTACGGCCCTCTCCATATATCAAATGAAACTTTTAATGCTATGAGAGAATTGGCGGAAATAAACGGCTATAATACCTCGAACAGATTTGGAATGGGCCCCAATTGGCGAATGCGTGTTATAAGGTCAGCCTGTGATGCATTGAATCTGAATTCTGACGTAATATTAAAACATTCCTTTCAAAGAGGTCTATTTGCTATTCCATTAGCAATAAATTGGAAATCTTTCCTCATAGGAGAATCAGAAATTCCTATATATCGGAATTTCCCGCTGAATGAATTGGTAAATTATTGGCGAGATAGGTGGTTCAATATGCGAAAGCGGAATGATTTAGTCATTCAAAAAGTTAAAAGGTTTGATCCAAAACAGTTTTGTATTGAAAAAACAAGTACTTCAAATTGTGAGTAAATAGATGCTTAAACAGAATAAACAACAGATGCTCTTAATAGAAGATGACCCAACCTTCCCATCAACACGCTTTCAGGGAAGTAAGCTAAAGATAGTTGATTGGATTTGGGATGCTATTAAGGATTTGAATTTTAATTCGGCTCTTGATGCCTTTGGCGGCACCGGAAGTGTTGGCTACATGTTAAAGGAAAAAGGCAAAAAGGTTACTTATAACGATATGCTGAAATTCAACCGGCATATTGGTCTTGCACTAATTGAAAACGACATAGTTAAACTAACTGACAGTGACGTTGATTTTCTTCTTAAAGTAAATGATGAAATTGAATATCCAACCTTTGTTTATGATACCTTCAAAGACATTTACTTCACCGATGAGGAGAACCAATGGATAGATATGGTTGTAACAAATATAGGGTTACTTGATAACCTGTATAAGAAAGCCCTCGCCTATTTTTCACTTTTTCAGGCTTCCATTATTAAAAGACCATTCAATCTTTTCCATAGAAAAAATCTTTATCTGAGATTTTCTGATGTAGAAAGAAATTTTGGTAACAAGGCTACATGGGATACCCCTTTCGAGGTTCATTTTAGAAAATTTGCTGATGAGGCTAACCAAGCAGTTTTTTCAAATGGTCAACAAAACAGGGCATTAAATTTAGACGTTTTTGACATCGAAGGGGAATTTGACCTTGTATATATCGACACCCCTTATATCTCAAAAACCGGTGTGGGTGTTGATTATTTCAGTTTTTATCATTTTTTGGAAGGATTAATTAATTATCCTAAATGGGCTGAGATGATAGATTATAGGACAAGACATAGAAAGTTAAAAGGAAACGGCTCTGTTTGGATTAATAAAAATCAGATTCATTCAGCCTTTGATCGACTATTTAAAAAATTTCAAAACAGCATCTTGGTTATTTCTTATAGGGCTGATGGTATTCCATCTATTGAAGAACTCCTAATTTTGTTAGAGAAATACAAACAAAATGTTAAAGAACAAAAGCGGAAAAATTATAAATATGTTTTAAGCACCAACCATTCTGAAGAAGTTCTATTGATTGGAAAATAATATTTTTGTTCAAAGGGAATTCACATTAGGAAACTGATAATGACTGGCAATGAAATAAGACAGAGATTTCTGAAGTACTTTGAGAAAAAGGGACATACAATAGTCGGCAGTTCCTCATTAATCCCTAAACAGGACCCGACTCTACTCTTTACCAACGCGGGTATGGTTCAATTCAAAGGGGTATTTTTGGGGGAAGAGAAGAGGGAATATCCCAGGGCTGTAACATCTCAAAAATGTGTTCGGGCAGGAGGCAAACACAATGATCTGGAAAACGTAGGAGTAACTGCCCGTCATCACACCTTCTTTGAGATGCTGGGCAACTTTTCTTTTGGTGATTATTTTAAGGAAGAGGCCATTGATATGAGCTGGGAGTTTCTGACCGGGGAATTGGGGCTTCCTCATGATGAGATGTGGATTACCGTGTTTAAGGATGATGATGAGGCTTCTGATATCTGGAGAGACAGGGTTGGGGTGCCAGATGGTAAGATTATCAGGATGGGAGAAGAAGATAACTTCTGGGCAATGGGAGAGACGGGCCCCTGTGGCCCTTGTTCAGAGATTCTGATAGACCAGGGAAAGGGAGTGGGATGTGGAAAATCCACCTGCAAGGTGGGGTGTGATTGTGATAGGTTCTTAGAGCTATGGAATTTGGTATTCATGCAATTTGACCGGAATTCAGATGGAGTATTGACCCCTCTTCCCAAGCCCAGCATTGATACAGGTATGGGACTGGAGAGGATAAGTGCCGTTGTCCAGGGGGTAAAGACCAACTATGATACTGACCTGTTTAAGGTATTGATTGGCTTTGTAGAGGATATTTCCGAGAAAAAGTATGATGATAATGAGAGAGACAATATCTCCATAAAGGTGATAGTAGATCATAGCCGGGCTATAACTTTCCTCATAGGGGACGGGGTGCTGCCTTCAAATGAGGGCAGAGGATATGTCCTTAGGCGTATTATGAGGAGAGCTGCCCGTCATGGAAAGATACTGGGT
>JAGVOC010000288.1 GCA_020052975.1 Desulfobacterales bacterium
CTTCACTCTTTCCAACAACTTCTTCCTTTCTGTTTCGCTCAAGCTGTCGATAATATCACAAAGAGTATCTATAGGTATTTCTATCTCTTTGGTAATAGTTTCTTTCAGTGTTATCCTTGGCATAAGCCTCAAACCTCCCTCTTTCGTTTAGTCTATCATAGGAACATCATCAAATCAACGCACTGTATGATCAATTACAAAATTGGGATCCGTCTGATCGACGATGCTTTGTATGCAGTCCTCAATGGTTTGGGCACATCTATAACATGCTGTAACGATTGATATTTTCATGACTGAACACCTTTTTTTTAAAACCTTACTTACACCTCGGAGGTGTAGGTTTTTGGTTTATGGCTAGTCGTAAGCTTGCAGGCTTTCCAGCATGATATGATTCCCAGTGTGCACACGATTCCGGCGGCATTGATCATCCAGTCTGCGAACTGTCCGGTTCTGAGAGGTAGGAAGGCCTGCAGCAATTCGTCCAGTGCGGCGTATGCGAGAGAGATGCATCCTGCATAAAGGAACCTCTCCAATTTCCATCCCTTGTTGCCTCCACGAAAAGCCCTGAACAGCAAAAATGCCAGAAGACCGTATTCAAAGAAATGTACCGACTTGCGGACTGCGATGTGCAGCAGTTCGATCGTTCCTTTGTCTGCCAATGGGAATAACCAGATGAGAAACGGAACAATAAAGCGAGACGTATTTGCATGGGTCAGCGCATCGTTTGTGGGAAGCAGGAACACCATCCATAAGAGCGGCGGAAGCCAAAAATTCCTTACCTACACCTCGGAGGTGTAGGTTTTTGGATAATTAGTGGAGCAGGGATTCGTATTTGCTGATCACAATAGACCAATTGTATTTTTCTTGCAATATTTTCTCATAGTATTTAAAAATTTTTTCTTTGTCGATCTCTCTAAATTCTTTTTCCATAGAATCGATCAACTTGCTCAATTCCTTTTCATCTTTATAATAATATCCATATTCATTCAAGACTTCGCGATTATAGGGGACATCGTATGCCAAGACAACGTTCTTGCTTGAAATTGCCTCAAGGAGCGATGGGTTTGTTCCTCCTACACTATGGCCATGGACATATGCAAACGCATTTGATCTAAGCGCATATAGCTTTGGCCGGTCATAAATAGGCCCTGTGAATATAACCCTTTCTGACGGGGATTCTTCTGTCTCTTTCAGGTTGCTCACAATGATTAATTTTTTTTGACTCTTTGATTGCAGGAACCCATGGATACTTATATCGAAATTATTTTCAGGTACGTGTCTGCCGACAATCAGGTAGTAACCGTTCTTTTCGAGCTGATATTTCTCCTTGAGCTGCTGCCAATCCTGCGGTTGATAGGAACATGCATCCACACCATAAGGGATGAACTCATATTGCTTTTTGTATTCCGATACTACATATTCGCCGATTGCAACAGAGTCCGCAATTACAACGTCGGACCATTTCACTGCCAGGCGCTCAAGCGTCTTTAACGCAAACTTTATGAACCCTCCCCAGCGTGAACGCTTCCATTCCAGTCCGTCAAGATTGACAAGTGTTCTCGTTCCGAGAATTTTTGGGAGCCACATCAGCAGACCGCCGGAAACACCAAGAAAAATTATTGCATCGTTTTTCTCGCTGAACGTACTGCGGAGAATCGAAAGACTGCTCATCGAGACTTTTTCGAGGGAGGATAATTTTGAAGCCTTAATGAAGATCCGTTTTATCTTCGGGGCTGAAAGCGAGATGCTCTGAAACTCCGGGAGAGAATATACAAAAACTTCATGACCGTATTCCACAAGTCTCTCCGCCAGTACTTCCGCAAAGGTTTCAAACCCTCCATATCTGGCAGGGATGCCACGAGAACCGATGATGGCTACTTTGATATTGCTTTTGAGACTTCGAGTTTTGCCAATCAAATTGTTCATTGCCGATGCATTGCCTTACTTACACCTCGGAGGTGTAGGTTTTTCGGGTTCTTGCTTTCCTTTCAATGACTTTCCGATATATATCTATCATCATCTTATAATTCTTCTCCGGGGTATACTTCTTTTCATATTCTCTCCGTGCATTCTGGCCCATCCGTTTGCATTCCTCCGGATTATTCCAAAGCCCTCTGACTTTTTCAGCAAGTTCCTGGGTATTCATTGGAGTAAATAAGAGTCCAGTCACTCTATCTGTCACAATATCAGCCATGGCACCTAAATTTGATGCTATCACCGGTTTGCAGTGCGAAAATGCTTCGATATTTGCAAGACCGAATGTTTCATAGACTATAGAAGGCATCACAAGAAATCTGGCATTATTGAGAATCTTCCTGCATTCAAGATATGGTTTGTATCCAATGAAATCTATATTCTTTATATTCAGATCATTCACGAGGGACTTCAAATCCTTTGCTTCCGGTCCATCTCCGACGATTTTCAATAGGATATCAGGCAGGTCTTTCCATGCACCTATAAGCGTTCTGACCCCTTTTTCCTCACCGAGTCTTCCAATAAAAACAGCATAATCACCATATTGGTATTTTTCCTGTTCATACGTATCATCGACAAAATTCGGCTTTATAAAAAGCTTCGTCTCATCAAAGCCTGCCTCCAGATATATTTTCCTCTGTGAATCAGTAAGACAGATATACCCGTCAATTTTTTTTTTGAAAGTCTTTAAATACCAGTGCAATTTAAGCATGAATGCGATAGGAACCGACTGAAGCTTTGAACCCTTGAAGCACCCATACTCGACACTCTTGAAAAAAGCTCCGCCTTTGCATTCGTTACAGATCTTTCCACTTCTCATCAGGAAAGCCATCGGGCACAAATACCTGAAATCGTGAAGAGTTTGAATGATCGGTATGCCTGCTGAATCCGCCGCGTAGAAAACCGAGGGAGAAATGAAAGGAAAGAAATTATGCAGATGGACGATATCGGGTTTTTCTTCTGCAAGAACCTGCTTTACTTTTTTGAAGTAATTAAACGACCAGGGCACCTGAAGAATAGTTGATAGCTTCTTAAGGGCGCCTGATTTATCAAACTCGTCATTTGAGGGATTGATCTTAAGAACCGTGTGACCGTAATGTTCCAGCAGATTTGACTCTTTGTTGAACACAATATCGTCGCCGCTCGAAGAGCCGGAGCGGTGGGAGTTATGAAGTAATAAGATTTTCATTACTAAAATTATAGGGGACAGGCATCAGGGGCAGGAGTCAGCAGGTTTTTTTAAGGGAATTCAGTGTCATAAAACCGTTCACGGGTAATTCCCAAATCTTCGATGATATCATTAATAATTCCTCGCGGTATATCACCACCATGATCTGAGAAGGTAATGAGTCTATCAGGATTCAAAGGATTGCTATAATGTCTGTGGCTGCCTTTTTGCCTCAGGAATCTGCAACCTAACTCTCTCAATCGTTTATCTAATTGACGTGCCGTAAGGGCGGGATATTTCCCCATTAAACAGCTTTCAGAACGAACTTGTCACGGAAATATTCTGGTATCGGTTTGCCAAAATCAAGAAGCGCCTCAAGATGGGATCTTGCCGCTTCCTGAAACTCAAGAATTGCATGAGCTTCTGATTCACCATAAGCATGACAGCCCGGGAGAAGACCGGATTTGGCAATCCATACGCCGTCCTCATCCTGTCGCAATATAATTTTATCTTTCGGTATCAGCATAGATATATATTACACAAATAAACGATCATTCAGCAAATCAACCGGCCGGCCGGCCGGCTTCCCCCCAATTTTTGCACCCGGTCTTTTCCTGTACCCGTTTACCGCTCCCTGCACCCTGACTACTGATTTCTGTCAACTGCCCCCTGATAACTTTTCATTTAACACTTCTTCGTAAACCTTCCTTATAAATTCTCCCTTCTTCTCCCATGTATAATGCTCCCGGACCCTTTTCTTTCCGGCTTCTCCCATTTTTCTTCTCAGTTCCGGATCATTCGACAGCTTCAGGATTGCAGTTGAAAGCTCACTAATGATTTGTTCCGGATTAACAGGCTTAATCTTGATGCCGCATTGAGTATCGACAACATGAGATGCACCTGGGACATCCATACAGATAACGGGGATTCCCATAGATAAAGCATCAAACAGAACCGTTACCCCGCCTTCTTTCAGGCCAGGATTAACAAATACCGAACTCTCCAACATACAGTCAAAATACTTCTGCATGCTCAATTGTCCGGTAAAAACCACCCTGTCCCTGAGGTGTTCTGCAGAACATATACTGAGAAGTCTTTCCCTGTCACTGCCGTCTCCAACAATAATAAGCCTGATTTCATTTTGCTCTCCGACTACCTTCGATAATGCCTTAATCAGGAGATCAAATCCCCGCCATGGCTCCAATTGACCTACTGCTATTATCTGAATAACTGAATTGTCACTCACACGTTTTTCGCGGTTAACCGGCTCGGTCGCAACATCCGTTGTTACGATAACCTTATTTTTATACCTCGCAGGTATTTTTACGGCCGTATCCGATGTCTTGACTATAATACGGTTTGCCTTGCGGCAGTTGAAGAAGAACAGCCCGTTAATTTTAAGGGTACCATTAATCATGTTACGAATGATTTCCCTTATTTTCGCTTTGAAAGGATATCCCCTTGTAAAAGCTTTCGGTATTTGTTCACCCCCGCCAAGCGGGCCCCAAATGAAAGGAATGCCAAGATTTGCCATGAATGTCGGCAGCAAAATATTACCGAAGGTGATATGATGCACTATATCGAATGTTATTTGTCTATGTGTTTTTTTGGCAAGGCGAAAGGCGTTTGCTTGCCATAAGAAATAATATAAATGGACCCCCCTCTTTTTCCTCTTCCAGAAACTGAGCCACCGTGGAACATCGTAATAGACGAAGTGAAGGTTCGGAACCGGATTTTCCGTGAGTTCCCTTTCGATAACATCCCTGTTATTCGCCCGTGTAATCACCCAAACCTCTGCAAACCTTGCAATCTGTTTCGACCAGTTCCAACCAACACCGGGCTCTGATCCTTTATGAGGCTCACAGGCATAAGCGCTAATTAAAACTTTTAACATACTGATAGGTAATAGGTTATAGGTGATAGGTGATGGGTTATAGGTAATGGGTCATGGGAGAAGATTTTTGTTGTGGATCAGATAATCTTTTACTGCTCTTATAAAACGCTCTGCTTTTTCAATATATGGGGTTATCTGTTCTACGTTCAGTGTCGTATATTCGCGATAATCTTCCTGTTGTCTGAGCTCGAATGCCTCATTTAAAAAACGTCCAAGTTCCTTTTCAAAAATACCTTCTTTTATGAAGCGCCTGTTGAAATAGCTCAGGACACCACTGTGTTTTGACGATGAATACGGCTCATAGATAAGCAATGCCAGAACAGCATAGAACATTGCGTAATATACCCTGTTGATAACAGACCGGGAGCTTTTATTCCCCGACAGGAGAAACCCGGCTTCATCGAGACTCTCTTCGGCCTGTTTCATCCTGTATTTTGCAAGCTCTCTTTTCTTCTCCTCTACGGTCAAACTCTCACACCTTCCATCTCTATTGTCTTGTAAAGCGGCGATTCGCTGAGAGGACCTTCTTCGAGTTCTTTTCTGCTGAATATAGTTGTTGTTATGAAACAATCATAGTCAAGGTTTATTTCGAATGCAAGATTTCTAATTTCAGATGCTATTTCCGGTCTATTATCCTCTATTTCTATCATGATATCAATATCAGATTCCGGAGAAGCATCTCCCCTTGCCTTTGACCCAAATATGCAGAAATCAAGAATGTTATATTTCATCGTCAGAACTTCCTTAAACCTTAAAACAGCAGCTCTTTCATTGTCAGTGAGTTTTATATCTTTCATAGTCTAAAGTATAGCTAAGAGTCAGCTCTTTTACAATTATTCATACATATGGGTTATGGGTTATGGGTTATAGGTTATGGGTAATTGGAACGGACCTTAATTAATTTACCGAGCATTTTCCCAATCGTCATATATTCCTGAGATACATATGAAAATTCTTCAGCTGTTATGTAACCAATTTCTCTACTGATTTCAAGTTGTGTTAAAAGTTCTGCAAGCGATCCCTTGGCAATGTATAAGAATCTTACTGAATCTTTTTTATTTGTATTGCGTTCATCTCCTTCTGCCCCTGTGAAATAGAATCACCTATGAGTTTTATTGTCTAAATCATTCGATAGTCTATTCCTAAGATAATGTTTTCCATAAGTAGTTTTCAGATATCTCTCCCTGCGTAAAGCATCTGTACGATTTCTACATGCCTCATAGTATATCAACTCAAAAGGTCTTCTATTTTTCGTTGATTCAGTAACACCTTCGTTATGCTCTGAAAGTCTTTTCATCAAATCTTTAGTGAACCCAGTATAAAATTTGCCGTCTTTTAAACTTTTCAAAACGTAGACAAAATACATTCTTTATTTCACAGGGTACTTGGTATTGAAATAGCAGCCCTCCGCATTTGATCTCTCAAGCCAAAGTCTTTGCTAAACAACCCCTTATTCGTTAATTTGTATATGTCTACAGCCAAATCTTTCGATTTCTGCCATACCGCTAAATCTTTAAATCCTCTTTCGCCCATAACCCATCACCTCTTACCTCTTACCTCTTACCTATCACCTATTATCAACTCCATCATCCTGGCCCAGGTATCGAGCATGTGTTTGATGTCGCCTTCGACCCTGCCTTTTTCTCTTTCAATATACAAAAGACTGATATCAAGGAGATAGCAGAGAAGTAGGGGCGTTAATAATTTCTCATCAATCCCCACTAAACTACTATACTTACTTAACATTTGTTCGTTCTTCAGAATCCTTTTCATCAAACCTTCAGGCTTGAGATGTCTGACCAGAATCCCGTCCTGGATAATAAAATGATAAAGGTCAAGCAGGGGCGGATATCCCCTCTTCGCATATTCCCAGTCGAAGACGTACAGTTTGCCATCGTGAAAGAAAGTATTCCAGGGAGTAAAATCCCTGTGGCAGATCCCGAAGAGCAATTTTTCATCGCCGATCTCATCTTCAATGTAATTAACTATGCTACTCAACTTACTCAACCCCTCAACTTCTAAATCACTTGCTCTCTTTCTCAATTCTCCGGCAAACTCACTCTGCCTATATTCCATTACCTTCGAGGTTTTTACAAATATCTCAGACAGGAAGTCGATATGAGAATCAGAAAGCTTGCTGCCGTATTTCGAATGAGCACTCTTCAACGTGTCCAGAACAAGAATATTTACGCCCTTCATAGAGCCGTGATAGAGGACTCCTGGAAATAATCCGTTTCTGACATCAAGTCTCCATAAGTCTTCGAGTATCTCGGTCTCATTAGTTAAAAGGCTGTCAACATCCTCGCTATCTGAAACCTTGATATATCCGAGAATATCGCCGTCTGAATTCATCACCTGAACAGTTACCTTTCTATGACATCCCTCAGTGCCTGTAAAGAAAGCGTAATGTAGATCGTCCCTCTTAAATATTTTTTTAATAGACTCGTCTTTTCTCTGAAAATAAACTCTATCTTTCATTGCTAAATTAGAAAGTCCGCCTTTAGCCGCAAGAACAGCCATTTTTTTTAAAAGTTTTGCCCTCAAAAGACTTGGCTGATACAGGGCAAGAGATGAAATGATAAGCTCTTTATTTTTTAAAGGAATTATCCAGCGTGGATTTTTTATTGACGGAAGTATAGCAAGCGTTTCAATATGAGTGTTAGATTTTGGGCAATCATCAAATATTTGTCCTAAAAAGGCAATATTTTTAAGAATATTAGCGACTTGCACTTATAAGTTGTATTCTTTCAGCTCTTCTTTTTATAACAGTCTCAACAATTTCTTCCGCAGCCTTTTGAGGTTCCTCATTGTTGTTTATTCTAAAAATATTCTTATTACATTCAGTCACTTTAATATACCGCTCGTTAAGCATCCTAATTTTTTCTTGTGTTAGCTCTTGTTTACGTTCCATAATTTTTTTAGGTTCCGCATAAATAAAAAATGAACTTTTCGGTGAAGGAATAAAATAAGAAAATAATTTCAATAACCAGAAAGGAAGCGATATCCTTGATCGCTCCGGGTCTGCAATCATATCGTAAAAATAACGATCAAATATAACTAATTCTCTACGAACTAATTTTGGTCTAACCCTGGTGAAATAGCCTAATATATAATCTAAAGAATAATAAACGAGCCGAAAAATAGAACCAATAAAATTAGATGTTTTTGCACGATGCGGATTTTGATAATTTTCGTCAATTGAAGTAATTACTCTTGTTTTTCTTCCTATTTCAGCAATTCTTGGGAATAGCGATGGCCTAAAATGAAACAAATTTTTTTCACCCATTTGAAATGCCTTCTTTAAATCTTTTAGCGCCAATTCAAGGACTGTTGTCTTCCCGCTTCCGTCAGGACCGCTAACAGAAATGAATTCTCCGTGAGGAAAAAAGGAATACTTTAGTCGGCAATAAAAAAACCTTGGAATATGCCAGAAATGAAACAAAGGATCTTTCACGGCGCATCGTAATAGTATTATAAATCGTTTTATACGATTAACACGAGGCAATCCATTGAATCCATTTTTAGAGATGGTATTTAGAAGGTTCTTTCCTTCTTCCTTCCCGATGATACCGTTCAATACATTGCTGATTGTCTCCATTTCGCGTAAAACAATCTGTCTGAATTCCTGATGATATTTTTCTGGCAAACGAGCATTTAATAAATATACATAAAGCCACTTATCGAGAAACCTGTAACTATCATTAGCAATATAAAAATTTTTATATGGTTTTTTTGCTTTTAGAATTTCATTACCTTCAATAAGCTTAACACCGTATAATTCACTTTCGAAAACGAAATCTATTTTTAAAAAAAATTTTCCAGGTATTCTCTGATACAAATAAAATTGGTCATGTTGTTCATCACTATAATGGTAATAGATAATAAAATTATGCTTATTACAGATATTTGAAATAATATTTTTATTTATTTTTCTATCTTTTCTATAAACAAGAATATCTATATCAGATGAATTCATATAATCAGGCAGCGTTTCATAATTGCGGAGAAGACAATAATTTATATTATTTGTTTGATATAACTCAAACAATTCTGTCAAAAATATTTTTAGGCTCGATTCCTCTTTCATTGTATGTCGGCTTATTTATAGAATTTTTGAGTCTTCAATTTATCAAAAATATAGCCTGGATTTAAAACCATAACCATCAAGAGATTAACTAAAGTCTTGATATAATTTTTATTCATATAGTTAAAGCCAGCTTTTCTATAGAAAAATGCAGCATAATCTTTTCGCAGATTATTGAATTTAGTCCATAATGAAAGAGAATTTATAAAATCCTCATATGTTCTTTCACTTAAACCAGATCTTCTTCTTTTTAGGCAATCTTTTATCCATCTCATTTTCTTTAACATTGAGAAAACGTTTGTTGATATAGAATCCTGTCTTTTTCTATATAGAAATAAAGGCTTAGGTATAACTTTCATATATTTTCCTTCAACTCCCAAATCTGATAATCTACACCATAGGTCTAAATCTTCACAAAAATCCTGCCATTTAATATTATCCGATTTGTCAAAAATTCTATGCCCTCCCACAAGAAGAGCATCTTTTTTCGAAAAAAGTGATGATGCTGGAAGAAATATAAGTTTATTCTTTTTGTAAAGATTAAAAAATTCTTTATCTGATATAGGGCCAATAGCCTGCATTCCTATTATCTTGTTCTCATCTTCACCAATATAATATGCATAAGTTCCAGCAGCTATTAGATAAGGTTCCTGTGTTACTGCTTCAATTTGAGTGGCTAACATTTCCGGCAAGGCTATATCATCTGCATCTATAAATAAAATCCAGTCATATTTTGCATTTTCTAATCCTATTTTACGAGCATTAGCTAAACCGCTATTTTCAGAAAGTTTTACATATCTAATCCTTTCATCGTTTTCGCCCGCTTCTTGAATAATCTGAAAAGTAGAATCTGTTGATGCATCATCTATAATTAATACCTCTATATTTCTATATGTTTGAGAGAGAACGCTGTTAATTGTTTTTTCTAAATATTTTTCTGCATTATATGCGCAAATAATGACAGATACCGGGATGTCGGTCGACATGATTTATATCTTCGAAGCTTTCTCGAATCTTTTTAACTCAAAATATATACCAAACCCCATTATCATCCAGAATATTGGGTCGATAACCATAGGTGCTAATAATGAAGAGGTAATCATCCCACACATTGATAATAAGGCACCCTGAGCAATAAGTTTATCTTCCGGTAAAATTGGTTTGTATTTCAAACAACTGAATAAATAAAATATTAAGGCTAAAATAAAAAAGATAAGTCCTATCAATCCTGACGTCACCCAAACATGTAAAAAAATATTTGAAACTCCCTGCCAACTTTCACCCATTTCGATATAGCCATAACCAAACAGCAAAGTATTAATATTGGAGTTTATCATTCTCCATGCTTCTTCAACAGTTTCAATTCTAAAACTTGCAGATGGATCGTCTCTAATTTTTTCAAATGTCATTATAGACCTAAATCTTTGTGTAAGAACTCCTTCTTCTTCAAAATAATCCACGATATAAATACTTGTAATCGTAATAATTATTAATAAAGCTAAGAGAAATCCTTTTTTTATAAGAGAAGTTTTAGTCATACTGATAATAAACAATGATATCCCCGATAATAATCCAATCCAAGCAGATCTTGTCTTATTCATTAAAAGTAATAGATTAGCAAACATAATTATATAAAGATAACTTTTCATGTTATTTCTTAATAAGTCCAAAGAAAGGGGAACAAAGAGTAAGATAATTGCCATCAAATACTTACCAAATGTATCACCTTCCCAAAATGTCGCTGTCATTCTGTGGTGCATTGAGATTTGTTCCCATTGTATTTCATTCAGATTCAATAAGTTTATCCCAAATACAAAATATCCAATATATTGCAACATGCCAAGTATCATATTAAATATCAATACATATAGAATAATCATAGTAGCACTTTGTAATTTAATCCTTTCGCTTAGGAGAATAGCAGCACCATTTACTGAAATAAGTAGAAATGAGATTGGAAGGATTGCCATTCTTAAAGAATCTAAAAGGTCACGTGTAGTGTATAAGGTGACAAATAATGTCCAAATAATATAAGCGAGTATTAAATATAATATTTTAGATTTTAAAACTTTTATAATGTTTTTTAACCCAACAGAAAACAGAATAAAAAGATTTAAGATAAATGGTATCCTGAGATGACCTTCGAATATTTCTATGCTGAAAAAATTTGTTGTCATCAAAGATATTAAAAACAATACAGGTATAATATTTGTTCGAATAGATAAAACTAACGTTGTTGCTGTAGCAATAGCAACAAGATAAAATCCCCATCTTAAATCAATTGATAACATTAGAAAAGCTACTGACCAATAAAGAAGTATAATGAACCATGTTGATTTATATCTTATTGAATTAATCATGGCATGAAAGAAGACCTCTTGCCCAAAGACCTCAGCATTTTACTAAGAAGCACTAAACTATAACTTGTCTTTATTAAGGCAATCTTCAAAAAATTATACCTTTTGTATTTTGAAAGAAAATATAATCGGCTTTTAATAAATTGTCTATATTTAAAAACATTTTCTTCTTTTTCCTGATGTAAATGTTTGACGAATACAGTCGGAATATATATAATCTTCCCATTATATTCCTGAACCATATACATTAATATGGGTTCTTCACAGTAAAGGAAAACATTTTCATCAAGCAATCCTATTTCTTTTAAAAAAGATATCTTTATTATTAAACAGGCCCCTGAGACTTTTTCAACCCCATATGGCTTATCTGATTTTATTGACTCAAGATAATTTAATGGTTTACCAAACAGTTTTTTTAGAAATGCTGATACAAATGGATTTATGATTTCTTTAAAAAAGCCTGGTTCTTTTAAAGGGCTTTGTCTGTTGCCCTCCGCATCAATAATATTCGGGCCAACTATATAGATTGAATCATTCGAAAACATAACATCCGCCATCTTTTGTAAACTCGAAGTGTCTTCGACCCTCACATCAGGATTTACAATCAATACCGCATCAGCATTCTTTCTAATCGCATATCGAATTCCGACATTATTCCCTGCAGAATAACCAAGGTTCTTGTCATTCTTTATTAAAACCAGCTTCTCTCTCGACCCATATCTTTCCAACTCCTTTTCCCTTTCCGCTATCCCTCCATCCTCGGCCTCATCTTTCTGATACTCAGCCACGTACCTGATGTCACCTCGTAGCGTCCATTCCGCCTTCATTTTCTCTACCGAACCATCCGAAGAAGAATTATCAACGACTATTACTATGAAGTCAGGCCAATTTTGCTTTAAGAGAAGAGTCGCACAGTCAATGGTATCCTGCCAGCTGTTGTAATTGAGAATGATAATTGCTACCTTTTTAAAGTTGGCAGAGTTGTTTCGTATCATGATTTCTTTGCAAAGACGACTATATTCTCACCCAACCCAAATTTATTTAACGGAATCAACAAGATTGTTAAAATTGCATTAATTGTTTTCAGGATTCTATTGTTTTTAATGTTTTTACTCTTTCCTTGTTTTCTTGTTAGAAAAGCTTGAACAGAATTAATGATCCCATTGTGTGAATTATTTGTTATTAGTCTGTCTATATAAAAACCACAATTCGTCAACAATAAATTTAATGATTTAATGTTGAAAACCTGGAAATGTCTTGGGCTGTCAATTTGCCAATAATCTTTCTTAAATACTTTGGCAAGCAAGGATGAGTTATTTGGAGTTTCTAATAATAAAACCCCTTCTTCTTTCAAAAGACTAAAAGCTTTTTTTATCGTAAAAACAGGGGCAGGCAGATGTTCAATAACGTGGCTTATCTGTATGACATTAAAATAATTATCAGGATAAGTTATAGTTTCTACCTGTTCAGTAGTCACATTATGTCCTTTAGCTCTTGCAATCTCAACTGCCTCTGAAGAAACATCAAAACCATAAGTCTCCCATCCAAACTCTTTGTATAGATCCAGTTTCCAGCCTCCTCCACATCCAATATCCAATATTTTACTACCTTCTGGAAATAGCGCTGCAAGTCTCCAATACGCAGGAACATAATTCAACAATATTTTATCAATCAAGTTTCTATCTCTTTTTTTAAGGTTCTCTTTTATTTTTCCTTTAATTCTTTCTCTTAAAGATCCATCTATTCCTATTTTTTTAACAAATACATGATATGATGCTGAGGGATAATAACTGCCAATGCATTCTTGTGCAGGTCTCTCTTTTAAAAAAGCCACACCACAATCTGCACATTGAACAAGAGAAAACTTCTCTAACGTTATTGAAAATTGGACATCATAAGTATAAAATAAAAACTGTAATTTGACACTATCACATATTGGGCATCTCTCCAGTTTGTCTATAGTAATATTTGAATTTCTATTTAACATTTCTAAGTTTGTTCAGATTTAATATCTCATTTTTTAACAAGAACAGACAACTTATTGAAAACATAAAATAATAAAAAACAACTTGAAGAACTGCCAGTTCAAAATACAACGAAATCATAAAAATTACCGAAAATATGAAAATAATTATAATCCGCTTTAAAATTGAGAATAATGTTTGCTTTATGTGACCCATAAGCAACAGCTCATTTACAATAAACCATATAAACAATATGGCAACCTTAACAAATGCAATGGCCAGTAAATCATACGTATATTTTGCCACCACGAATATCGCTGCAAAACTCATTAAGGATATAACAAATGTAGATAAAAAATATCTCGTTTGAAGAAAATAGAGTTTGTAGTAATTATTATGCAGTATCTGAATCGTTGTTATAAAACCAACCGTTAACATTAGAACTTTTATATACGGCAGCGTCTCTGAATAGTTCGGTAAAAAAAAGCTTATGAATATAGCAGCAAGAGGATATATTCCGAGTATGATTCCCCAAATGAGAACTATTAACGATGAGGATAAACTGTAAGCTTTATTTTTTATTTCTTCAGGAGCCACTGCTAAATGAGGGAAAATTACAGTAGAAATAGTATTAGTGAAAATACTAAAAATACCTAATATAGTTATTGCGAAAGCATAGAAAGCAAATTTATTGATACTGAAAAGCGCGCCTACAATCATTACATCTGCATTGAGTATTAAAAAGACAATAAAATTACCAAATAGCAACGGCCAGCCTGATTTAATATATTTTAGTAATACATTCCAATAATGAAGTTCTATTCTACAGGGTGATTTAATTGCCTCTTTCAAGAAATGAAAATAGATTAGGAATATAAGGAAACAGGCACCAATATAGACAAAAATTACTTTTTCATGATTTAGTATTTTCAGAACATACAGAAATCCAATACTACTTAAAAAAATTAAAGGTCTAATAAAACTTAAGATGCTTACTATTCTGAACTTTCTGGCTGCTTGAAAGGTAAATTGGGAAAACGCTAATAAGTTTAAAATAAAAGCATAGACTAGTGCTAAGAGAGAAATATTCCTGTTTGCAAAATCTAAATATAAAAAACCTATTAACAATATTGTTGAAATAATAGATAAATGAATAAATAATACCCTAAAAGCATAACGTATAATGCCGGCTAAATCCTTCATCTGCTTCCCAGCCCAATCCAAATAGACACCATCAGTAAATCCTAAGTGTAACAAACCACTAAATCCTGTATAAAGTAAAAATAATTTCCAATAGCCATAGTCCTCCACTGTTAATATTTTAGGTATTATCAATCCCTGTATTACTCCGAGCACAAAAACGCCAACATTAGCAGACCCGACTAAGGAAAGATCACTAATAAAGGTACTAAGACTAAAAGTGTGAGGTTGTTCTGGGTCAATTTTGCGCATTAAAGTGGGCAAGTCTTAGGGGACGTTGTTGAATTAATTAACTTTTCAGTCATTAAGCCTCGTTAAGAAGAAATAAGATCGAGGTTCGAGATCGTTCGTTGCGTTTATAGGGTTTATCGCGTTCATTGAGTTTAAGGGGAATAAATCAGGGTCAGGTCTCCAAATCGCACATTTACTGACTGTAAAGCGTTGAACGACCGTGAATCGTGAAGCGTGAGTCGTGAACAGGGAAAGAGTTCATAGCGTTAATAGCGTTTATTGAGTTTATAGAGTTACTTTAGCTAGCAAGCTGACAAGCCATCAAGCTAACCGGCTGGCAAGCGATAACAC
>JAGVOC010000187.1 GCA_020052975.1 Desulfobacterales bacterium
AAAAGTCATTCTGCTGTGTTGCACTTCATCTTTCGTCATTGCAGCGTACCAGTAAGTACGCTTCATTCCTCAAGATTCGTGCGCCTTGCATAATGAGCTCTTTACTTTGCCGTCTGAATTTCGACTTTTTATGAATCCGTCATTTATGAATCACCTCCGAAAGAATCGGTGATTCTATAAGAGTTCAAGGATTCACTCTGTTGAATCCGCCTTAGGCGCCCGGCAAGGATTAAAATGTCTGATTATACTATCCACATACTAATGTTTATTTTCGGGCTTACCATCGGAAGTTTCCTGAATGTTTGCATATTCAGGCTTCCCGTATCAAAATCGATTGTCCACCCGCGCTCAATGTGTCCCGGTTGCAACAACATCATAAAATATTATGACAACATACCCGTCATCAGCTATATTTTTCTCGGAGGAAAATGCCGGAAATGTAAAATGCCAATCTCTTTCCGCTATCCTGTAGTCGAATTGATAAGCGGTTTTACCGCGCTTGCTGTTTTTATGAAATTTGGCCTTTCATTTGAGGGGCTTATCTATTTTACATTTATATCAGTGCTGATTGTCATAACCTTCATTGATATTGATCACCGGATCATACCCGACGTCATATCATTACCTGGTATCCCGATAGGCTTTTTGATGGCTTCTTTTCTGCTTCCTTCCATCAACTACATGGAATCACTTATCGGAATTCTTGCCGGAGGAGGAAGTCTATTTGCTGTGGCATGGATATACAATCTTATTACAAAAAAAGAAGGGATGGGAGGTGGTGATATTAAGCTTCTTGCGATGATCGGTGCTTTTATTGGATTAAAAGGAGTTCTCTTTACGATTTTTGCCGCTTCTGCCGCAGGAACAATAGCAGGAATTGCGGTAATGCTTAAAACCCGAAAAGGAATGAAACTGGCCGTCCCTTTCGGCCCATTTCTTTCTATTGGCACAATAGTGTATATTTTTTTCGGTTCGGAAATCATTTCATGGTATATCAGGGCATTGACTTGATAAATGTATTTATATCCTTTTCTCCCTCAGGTAAAAAAGGCCTGAATATAAGATCTGTGAGGCCGTTATTTTTTATCTTTTTTATCCTCGCACCATCGCTGTTATATGCAATTTCTGCATGCGCCGGTGAGACTGCTTCGCCGGATTACAAAAAACTGCGCGAGCTGATGGTATCCGAACAGATTGAAGCAAGGGGAATTAACAACAAAAAAGTATTGGAAGCGGTGCGTAAGGTCGAGCGGCATAAATTCGTTCCCAAAGAATACCGCAGACGGGCGTATGATGATTATCCTCTTCCTATAGGAGAAGGACAAACCATATCTCAGCCATACATTGTCGCTCTGATGACCGAGGTATTAAATCCGGACAGCACAAAGAAGGTGCTCGAAATAGGAACAGGCTCCGGATACCAGGCAGCCATACTGGCAGAACTTTTTCAAAACGTTTACACCATAGAAATAATTGATCCGCTGGGAAAAAGAGCAGAAAAGCAGCTGTCGGAAGCGGGCTATAAAAATGTCAGGATAAAAATCGGAGACGGTTATCTGGGGTGGAAAGAGTACAGCCCGTTTGATGCAATTATCGTAACCTGCTCCCCCACGCACATTCCTGCGCCATTAAAAGATCAGCTTGCCGAAGGCGGCAAGATGGTAATCCCGGTGGGAGAACTCTATAGTCAGGAGCTTGTGCTTTTGACAAAAGAAAATGGAGAAATAAAGAAAAAAGAGATTATCCCTGTTGTGTTCGTTCCTATGTTCGGTAAAGACGGAAAACGATATTGAGGGGAAAAAGCCACATGTCACACCATTTGATTAATCCGAATTACGCCAAGCTTATCGAAAGGCTTAACCGATTTCCCCAGGGCGCTCCCTCTTCCCATCTTCTTTACAAAATACTTGAAATTCTTTTTTCCGAAAAAGAAGCCGGACTTGTTTCTCTTCTTCCCGTAAAGCCTTTTACGGCCGAAAAGGCTTCCGCAATCTGGAAGCTTGATATAACCTCCAGTCGTAAAATACTCGATGAGCTGTCGGGGCGCGCGATACTTATTGATTTCAATCAAAACGGCAGCCAGTTTTACGTCCTGCCTCCTCCAATGGCCGGTTTTTTCGAATTCTCAATGATGAGAATAAGAAACGATATAAACCAGAAGCTCTTGAGCGAACTAATGTACGAGTATATTAACGTCGAGGATGATTTTATCAAGTCCCTCTTTCTGCAAGGTGAAACCCAGATAGGGAGGGTCTTCATCAATGAACCGGCACTTGACGATTCATATGAGTTGCACGTTCTTGATTACGAAAGAGCAAGTGAGGTTATTAAAACAGCTTCCCATGTTGGGATAAGCGTCTGCTACTGCCGGCATAAAATGCAGCATGTGGGCCGAGCCTGCGAAGCCCCTCTGGAAATTTGCATGACATTCAATACATCGGCTGCATCCCTTATCAAACACGGTTTTGCCCGTAAGGTTGATATACCGGAATGCATGGAACTGCTTAAGAAGGCATATGAGCTGAATCTCGTCCAGTTCGGGGAAAATGTCAGAACCAGGGTAAATTTTATATGCAATTGCTGTTCATGCTGCTGTGAAGGAATGGTAGTCGCACGGCGGTTTGGAATGGAACATCCGGTTCACACTACAAATTATTTGCCAAAAATCAAGGACGATACCTGTACGGGTTGCGGTAAATGCGTTGATGTTTGCCCCGTAGGTGCGATTGAGCTTGTCTCTGCGGGCAATATTGAACATCCGAAATTAACAAAGGCTGATATAAATGAAGAAATCTGCCTTGGATGCGCGTTATGCAAGAGGGTTTGCCCTTCAGGGACCATATACCTGACGCATCGCAGTATCAAAGTCATACCGCCCTACAACACTGTTCACCGCACTGTTGTTATGGCAATAGAACGGGGAAACCTGCATGATTTGTTATTTGACAATAAAATTCTTTCAAGCCACAGGGCTTTTTCATCTGTACTTAAAACAATCCTTAAACTCCCGCCGGTTAAACGGGCAATAGCATCCAGGCAGGTAAAATCCCGCTTTCTGGAAGCCGTCTTTTCCCGGTATAATATTTAGTTCCAATCCGGAAATAGCCCTTTTGTCGGAATACTTCGTATTATCAAATAATTTTCAATTATTTTACCCTTGACGTTTTTATAAACCCATATTATTATGAACATCATTTTTTCCGGCAGCAACATGAGACCTTTCAGGGAACGGTTTCTTTTAAGGCTCCTGTACCGGACCGGAAGACAGCAACTTTTTTCAAGGAGATTAGTATCTTGGCAAACGGAATTGTAAAGTGGTTTAGTAACAAAAAAGGGTATGGCTTTATAGAACAGGAAAACGGTGGAGATGTATTTGTTCATCATTCCGCAATAAACGGGTCCGGCTTTAAGACTCTCGCAGAAGGTGACAAGGTTACCTTTGAAGTCGAAAAGGGAGAAAAAGGTCCTTCGGCTGTAAACGTCACAAAACTATAATTATTTAATACAAATTTTAAAGGCATCCCGTCAAGTTGCAAATTCAGGTTGCAATTGATAACAGGATGCCTTTTTGTTTACACAATCGAAATAAATACAAAACATCACCGGCTTGAGGCTCTAAGGTCAGATATAAATCCCTGATCCGGAAACTTTAATTGCCTGCGTTGTTAATAACAAGGTTATAAGATAGTTACATGGAAAAACAATATAAAAAAGAGGTTGATAAGCGTCGCACCTTCGGGATTATCAGCCATCCGGACGCAGGAAAGACAACACTCACTGAAAAGCTGCTTCTTTTCGGAGGAGCAATCCAGTTGGCCGGGGCTGTGAAGGCACGTAAAGCAGCCCGTCATGCAACAAGCGATTGGATGGCTATTGAAAAGGAACGCGGTATTTCTGTAACGACTTCTGTAATGAAGTTCAATTACCGCGATTTTGAAATCAACCTGCTCGATACGCCGGGTCACCAGGACTTTTCAGAAGACACCTACAGGGTGTTGACGGCTGTCGACAGCGCTCTGATGGTTATTGACAGCGCCAAGGGAGTCGAACCTCAGACAAAGAAGCTGATGGAAGTCTGCAGGATGCGGAATACTCCCATCATAACTTTCATAAACAAGATGGACAGGGATGGTCTCTCTCCTCTCGATCTTCTTGCAGACATAGAAGACAGGCTGCAGGTGGAATGTGCTCCTCTATCGTGGCCTGTCGGAATGGGAAAAAACTTCAAGGGAGTTTATAATATCTACCGCAAGGAACTCCATCTTTTTACTCCCGGAAAAACAACGCGAAAACAGGAAGGTATTGTTATAAATGACCTTTCCGACTCAAGACTCGATGAAATGCTTGGAAGTGACGCAGAGAGACTCAGGCAGGATATTGATTTGCTCGAAGGCGCCGCTACACCGTTTGCCCGTGAGCATTATCTTAAGGCCAACCAGACACCGGTCTTCTTCGGAAGCGCAGTAAACAATTTTGGAGTAAAGGAACTTTTAGACGCTTTTGTAGAAATGTCCCCCTCCCCTCAGCCCAGAGCTGCCCTGACACGAAATGTCTCACCATATGAAAAAGATTTCTCAGGATTTGTCTTTAAAATTCAGGCGAATATGGATCCTGCGCACAGGGACCGCATAGCTTTCTTAAGAATATGTTCAGGAAAATTCAACCGCGGAATGAAGGTTATACATCACCGTTCAGGGAAGGAGATGACCCTGTCGAATGCCACGATATTCATGGCACAGGACAGGTCAAATGTTGAAGAAGCATATCCAGGGGATATAATAGGCCTGCACAACCATGGCACGATTAAAATCGGCGATACATTCACCGTGAAAGAGCCCCTGAAATTTACAGGAATTCCCAATTTTGCCCCGGAGCACTTCCGCAGGGTACGTCTGCTGAATCCTATAAAAAACAAGCAGCTCCAGAAAGGGCTTCGCCAGCTGTCCGAGGAAGGCGCTGTTCAGTTTTTCAAACCGCTTACAGGAAACACATATATCCTTGGTGCTGTTGGAGTACTGCAGTTTGATGTCACAATGGCCCGTTTAAAAGACGAATACGGGGCTGATGCAGTGACGGAACCGGCCGATTATGCCAGAGCCCGCTGGGTTGAATGCAAAGATAAGAGAAAGCTCGAACAATTTGAAAAAGAGAACAAAAATAATCTTGCGGTTGATGCGGAAGGCCATTTGACATACCTTGCCCGCAGCGAATGGAGTCTTGATTATGAAATGAAACAGTGGCCGGAAATCTCATTTTTAAAAACCCGCGAGCACGATTGATGGTAATGAAAGCTTCGGTAAAAGATAATAAATCCGGGAATATCCGGAAAATGTTCAAAAGCATCTCAGGCAGGTATGATCTTCTCAATACTCTTATCACATTCGGCAGGGACAAATCCTGGCGGGAACATGTAGTAAAGGAAGCCTCCCTCAAACAGGATGCGCTTATTCTTGATGTTGGAACAGGCACAGGCGGAATTCTGCAGGAAGCTCTTTTTGTAAACAGAAATATTAAAGCATTCGGGGTCGATTTTACATTAGAGATGATGCTTGCCGGAAAAGAAAAGGAAAAGAGAATTTCCTGGTGCTGTGCCGATGCTTTCAAACTCCCATTCCGCGATTCTGTTTTTGATGCTGTCACATCCGGTTATCTGATTAGAAACATTACGGATGCCCGCTCAGCTTTCATTGAACAGATGCGAACCGTAAAACCCGGCGGGAAAGTAGTATGCCTCGAAACCTCCCCTCCCCCTCGTAATCTTATGCGCCCCTTTGTTCTGCTTCATCTGAAATTAATAATTCCGATGTTCGGATTGGTTTTTGCCGGGAACAGAGATGCTTACCGCTACCTTACAGAAACGACTGAAGCCTTTAACACGCCGGAAGAACTCTCTTTAATCATGAGAGATGCCGGGCTGAAAGATATCAAATTTAAAAGATTCATGTTCGGAACCATCGCCGTGCTCTCAGGCGTACGCCCTTCTGTCCCGGAATAAATATTTATCCAGTTTCTATGCGATGTATCCGGAATCCCTGCTTGGTCAAAAAAGAATATCGGGATAATACGTAATAATACAGGTGGTTGGATAACATTTGAAAAACCCGTAAAATTGTCGATTTTCTTTACAATTCCAAAAGATCCGCCTATCTATTTGTTTAAATTCACATATTTTGCTATTCGAACTCATAAGTCACTTCTCTAACGTCGGAATTGTTTACATATTTTTCTTTTGACTTTTCCAGCATATCAACATAATCATTATATATCAGCGAGTTACAGTAATGGCATTATTTATGCATGATACAAGACTATTTAGCGTCTGTAATGCAGGCTGTTTAATGTTTTTTTATTTCGGTATAAAAGCGATTTAATAGTGATAATAAACAGTTCGGCTCTGTGATCTCGCCGGGCATAACTCAAATTCAGTTTCAACCGGTAAAATTGCGTGACCAGTTTGCTGGCGCTTGAGTGACCGGCGGGAAACGGGAGGGATAGTAATATGGCGCATACGGATATAAGAAAACTGGTAAGGGAATCGGGCAAAAACAAAGACATGACAGCTTCGTTTCTATCAGATTTAGAAATCAGGCGTGCCGTGGAGAAGACCGCCAAGGAAGATAATCGGAGCGTTTCCTATGTCATCGAATCGATCATCCGCAGTTATTTTAAGGACAATAAGACTTTAAAGAGTATCGATGAAAAACGACGCAGATTTGAACGGAAGCCTACCGGTTTTTCCTGTTTCATCGGCAATGCTGATTCACAGGCTCGCGATTTAATAACGGCTACCATCATGGACATATCCCACGGGGGAGTAAGAGTTTCAATCCCTAAAGGGTCGGATCTTGATATCAAAAGCATTTTCGACGAAACGTTCGTCGTCATCTTCACATTGCCCAACTGTAATTGGCCGATAAAATTGGAGTGCCGTTCCCAAAGAGTCTTCGACCATGAAGATGAAGTTCATATCGGTGCGAACATCATTAACCCTGACTGCTCCGTTTGCTTAGCTTTGCAGCAGTGTATGGTCTGATTATAGTCCATCCCGGAAATAAATATTGGGCGGGCGATAGGCGATAATAGGGCGGCTATACCGAGACGTTCGTGCTGGGCTTGCACAGCTCACGGATTAGGAATTCCGCATCGGCGGGCTTCCCGGAAAACTATAGAATTCGAGCTTATTTTTACCCTCATAATCAATTACCGCTTACTTTTGATGATTGGCTTTCTTTCCAGCCCCTCCAAAATTTCTATTAACCGGCGTTTGCGAATATGTTTTTCTTTAAGGTCCTTCAAATATCGTTCCCACTCCATATTTTTTAATTGTTCGTCCCAGATTTTATGGATCTTTAGCAGGTATTTTACCGCCGATTCATATGCACTGGGTTTGACCTGTGCAATCAGATTTTCCACCATTTTTTTCCAGATGGAAACAGCTCGATCTGGCGCGTGGCCTTGAATGGCAACGGCAATGTTGTCTTCGTTTAGGCCATACCAGCCGTACGACTGTCTTGGCCGCTGATCATACCATCGCAGTATCTCTTCCGGCTTTTTCTCATGGATGGCGATATTGATCAGTTCGTCGATCATAGGGAAACTTATTCGCCGGCAGTCATCTGAAAGCTTTAAACCGGACCCAGGCAGAGGCCAATCTTTTTGATCCCAAGGCAGTGCGCCGGTTTCAAGATGGTTCATAAGACATTCCCGCACCCTCGTCCATACCTTCACCTTTTCAGCGGCATGTTGGCACTCTGTATATGCTCGAATCGTGGGCTGCCGGATGAATTCATCTGCCCGCATGGCCGCAACCGCGGGCCAGTTCTTCTGATGAGTACGAATTTCCAGAAGCTTGCCGCGAAGTTCGCAGGAAATCCCCGGCAAGTTTTGCCCAACCGCTCGGATCCCTTCATGAATCCAGCGTTCGGCATCTTCAAGCCGATCGCCTGCCATCAACAGTTTCACCAGGCGCACGTAACTGTTTGTTAGTTTTGCCTCAGCTTCGCAAAGCGGGATTATTTCATCAGTGCGACCGGCGCCTTCAATGGCGTATATGATCCAGTCTGTGAGTTCGTTCCGCTGGTAACTGACGCTGAAACCATCATTTTTCTCGGGATGTTTGAGTGCTTTCAGACTTTCCAGTAATCGGTCCGCCAGTTCATCCCAGTCCGGCTTTGCATGTGTGCGGTGAAGATATTCCACCAATGCTTCGAAAAGATAATAGTTGTCTTCCATTACGGCCTCCACAGCCCAGGCCATCTTGTCCACATTCTCCCATGACGACTGATCCAGCGCCTTAACGATAACCGGCATACACTCGCTGATTTCATCGGCGGTCTCACCCTCATCATTGCTCTGTTCAACCTGTTGAATGCCGGCGGTCATTAATTCTTTCCCAAGGATAAGCACATCATCCGCGCAACCGGCCGCCAGCAGCGTCTCCATTTTTTTGCGAATACCGGAATAATCCGGCGTAAACCCTTGGCCGTTCCAGTGATTTTGCCAGCCGGGTTCTGAGCTGATTTCATTGATTCCTTTGCGGATTTTTGAAATAAGAACAGATGTGTTTCCAGCGTTAACCTGCCGACGGGCAGACAGTTCTCTGCCGATTTCCGGATATTGTACGGCGATCTCAATAAAATGTTCAACGAGCTGTTTTTTTGTCTTTTGCTGTAAAAACGCATCGATATCTTTTTTAACCGATTCAGGCAAGGCAGGATCATCATCGTCATCGCCATCATCCTCATCCCAGCCTTCTCCGTCTTTTAAAAGTTCAAGACGCTCATCTCTCTGTTTTGCTTTGGGAATTTTTTGATTGCTCTCAATCCGTTCCATATATTCGAGTACCACGGCTACCGCATGCTTACAGCCGAATTGATATGGACACGTACAAACCGAATCCGGCAGGCCGCCGTCTCCCATGGCGACTCTAACGGCATATTGTTCCGACCCGTCCACCCACGCGATCAGAGCGTCGTCGTTGGTTACGGCCAGGCTTGATACCCGGTCCTGATGCTGATAACTTCGGCCGCGAGAGACAATTTTGCTCCCGGCCCATTTGTTGAGTTTATCCCAAGTTTATCCCAGGATAGATCCGCGATTTGTTCCAACTGGTTTTTCTTTTTTGGCATATGATATATTCCGTTAATTTTTTTGTGTTTTTTAACATCGAGCCTGTGATTAAGCAGCTCTTAATTCTATTATTTACCTTAATCCCCGCTCAGTTCAGCTTCTATCTCTTCAATACTCGGCAAGCTGTATTTTAAGCCCGATGAATAAAAAACTAACATTGGTAGTATGTTAGTTCACACGTTGTTTTTCTCCTTTGGGAGGTTAAGCCGAATCCCTCATTTTTGGGAAATGTTTTCGTAGCACTCGAATCCTTGAACCCTTGAACCCTCGAATCCTATAGGGTCACCAACCAATTTGGAGATGATCATAGTATAATAATAGCATACTATAATACCCGTAGTACGGTATTCTGCTTTAGCATATAAATTATCAGCACTCTACCCTATTTTAAAAATTATTGAAAACCATAAAGTACAAAGAAAAGTACGGTAAAAAGCCGAACAAACCAGAAAATGGGTACGCTTGTATTAATAAAGGTAAGACGGAGTGCTGACATATGGGCCAGTATATAACGGGATACAATGCCAGTGAAATACTGGTATTGTAACATACTCAATATAATACTATTATTTACTATAAAGTCTGGACATTGAATTTTTTCTGCTACACATATAACTTCCTGTAATGTAGCATGCGGTAATTTTAGGAACTATCCAACAGTTCAAAGGGAAGTCAATGTCTGATGGCGCACTGCTCCAACTTTCCAATTCGTATCTATAGACTTCCGGTGCGAATGTTTGAATTTTTATTTCCCGCATGGTATCATATCCTCAGTGGTATTGTAAATATTCTGATTCCTAAGAAGAATATCTTGTATGAATTTTTTGATATTGGAAGTTGTGTTGTGAATTAGACCGGTTCAAAGAGGTAATAACATGAAGGCAAGCATATTGATTTTCAGTCAGACAGGAAACACGCTCAAAGTCAGCGCATCTATTTCAAAAGGTCTGGGAATTTGCGGAGTTGAAGTTGATCAGGTTAGCTTTTTACACCGCACCAAATGGAAACCGGATAATGCCGATCTAATAGGAATCGGATGTCCTGTCTTTGAGAACCGGCCAGCAGAAGTTGTACCTCATTATTTGGCAGATAGCGGATTTAATTTTGCTGGAAAAAAGGCCTTTGTTTTCATTACCTCAGGCGGCTCTCCTGCCAAATCATTGTGGCATCTGTCGCAAACTGTAACAAAAACTGGAGCTTCAGTAATAGGAGGTATTCAATTAAGAGGGTGCAGTTCATTTCCCACCCTTTTTGGACTTTTCCCGAAAAGACCGAATGAAAAGGAATTGGAAAGAGCAGAAAAATTCGGGCGTGCTGTTGCTGCCAACATAATAAATGGAGAGTTGCTGCCACCTCATTACAAAATTGAACCTGATAAAGGAGGAGTTTTTTATGATAAAGTAGGGCCTGTTTTTAATTATATCAAAAAGAAAACCACTCCCTTGCCTATCAGCGATTCGACGAAATGTGATCTTTGTGGTAATTGCATATATGAATGTCCGACCAGAAGTATCACAATCGAAAATAAGGCTGTTAAATTTCATAACACCTGTATTGTGTGTTATCGTTGTTGGCACGTCTGCCCACATTCTGCGATTACAATAAAATTTTCCCCGGGTGATGGATTAATAGAACGGTTGATCTATGGTGAGAAAATGGAACGGTTTTTTGGTGACATAAAACCTGATGAATATGTGGGTGTAAATCTATATAAGGATGCCTTGGCACGCAATCTGAAGCTTAAATATGATAGAAAAAATCCAACTGCTGAATATGAATACATAGAACGAAAATAGTACTATGAAAATAAACAGAGAGGGTCGGGTAAAATTGGACAGGTGCATAAGTGAGAAAATTGCTCTATAATGAACCCCAGGAGGATCAAGATATGAGCAAAAGACCAAGACGGAATCATGCACCGGCGTTCAAGGCCAAGGTGGCGTTGGAGGCCCAGAAGGGCGACCAGACGATCGTTGAGCTTGCCGAGCGTTACCAAGTTCATCCGAACCAGATTACAGAGTGGAAGAAGCAGCTTTTGGCGCATGCAGAGGAAATATACAGCAAGGATCGGAAACCGGATCAAGAGCCAAACGTCAAAGATCTTCATGCCAAGATTGGACAACTGTCGATGGAGAACGATTTTTTGGCAAGCGCGCTCGGTCGCATAGGCGATGCGAGCGCAAAGAGATGATCGATAAGACGGATGAACTTCCAGTGAAACGGCAATGCGAGATTCTGGATCTTTCCCGATCTGTCATTTACTATACCCCCGTTCCCATCAGTGCGAAGGATATGGAGTTGATGCGTCAGATCGATGAGATTCATCTTGCATATCCGTTCTATGGCAGCCGGAAGATCCGCGACGAGCTGTGGATCAAGGGTTATGACATTGGACGTGACCGAGTACGTCGCCTGATGTGTCGGATGGGAATTGAAGCGCTCTACGTGAAGCCGAGACTATCGTTGGCACATCCTGGACATGTGAAATACCCCTATCTTCTCAGAGGTCTTGAGATCACACGGGCGAATCATGTGTGGGCAGCCGACATCACCTATATTCCCATGGCAAGAGGATTTTGCTACCTCGTAGCGATCATGGACTGGGCGAGCCGAATGGTTCTTTCCTGGAGGCTTTCCAATACTCTGGACAGCGCATTCTGTACCGATGCTTTGGAAGAGGCTATCGCAAAATATGGTTGTCCAGATATATTCAACACGGATCAGGGCAGTCAGTTCACCGCAGAAGCATTTACGCATACCCTTCGTTCAAACGATATTGCCATCAGTATGGATGGAAAGGGCCGGTGGATGGACAATGTTTTTATCGAACGGTTATGGAAAAGCGTTAAGTACGAGGACATTTACCTGAAGGCATATGCTTCAATGGCGGAAGTGAAAAGCGGACTTTCCAGCTACTTCAAGTTCTACAATGAAAGGAGATGGCATAATAACTTTGACAGGAAGACCCCGGCTATGGTTTACTTCGGCACAGAATTGCAGAAACAGGCTGCGGCATGATCATGAACCAAGAGCAGTTTCCCACTTATAAACACCTGTTTCCTGTCCAAACAATCCCGACCACCTCTAAATATAGATTTATTTAAACAAAATCTCATGAAGCAAAATAATGAATCAGAATCTTCAGCTCTTAAAACAGCAGAACAATTGACACGACTA
The DNA here is from genome assembly GCA_020052975.1 of Desulfobacterales bacterium. Next base: position 12,307 of record JAGVOC010000187.1, read on the forward strand.
TATATCAAATTAAAGTAAATTACCTAACAGAAACATCCAACGAATGAAGTCGCCGCAAGTTACCCTTTACGTTACTCTCTTTCCATCCGTAATTCACAATTCTGACAACTGCTCACCACTGAACAGTAGGTAGGTGTAGATAGCGATTCCGGTGGTTTGATCTTGAAAATTCCATTACTTTGATTTCCATTTTTATTGCGTTCTTTTGCCCCATTTTACCGATCAGCCAGCCGTGTATTGTAAAATGCCAAGACGCAACCTATTGAATTCGATGGCATAGGTTCAAGCCTGATCTTCAATGACCTGCTTAATCAAAAGTAGCAAGCGATTTGAAAGTTTAACAGCTTCCGGTTAATGACATATTTATAAATAATGATATTCATATGTTAATACTCTGTGTCAAAAACCGGGTGATGTGCAGATGCTGAACGCCTTTTTCGCCTCCTTCAATCATTCTATCCATCGAAACAACAAACTTCGGATAATTGTCGGGTATCTGAAGGAGATTCCCGAATTCTCTTTCCCGCGTTTTTTTGTCGGGAATAAGATAAGCAACCTGCACGTAGAGCCTGTCCCCGCGTTTTTCACAGGCAAAATCGATTTCCTTTGCGCCCATCTGTCCGACCGTCACAGAATAGCCGGATGCCCTAAGGTGCATATACACTATGTTTTCAAGCACTTTATTGATGTCGGATGGCCTGTAGCCGACAAGGGCATGCCTCAGCCCGCAATCCTGAAAATAGTATTTTTCGTTGATTTCAAAGATCCGTTTTCCCCCTATCTCGGAACGGCGTACTTTGAAGACAAGAAAGGCTTTGGACAGGAAGGAAAGATAGTTCAGAACAATGTTCGGTGAAATGTTCGTCTTCTGCGACTTCAGAAAATCACTGATTTTTTTTGCAGAAACCAGGCTTCCCGTATTATCTGCAACATATTCGACCAGCCGTTCAAGAAATGCAACGTTCCTGATGTTGTACCGCGCAACCACATCTTTGAAGAGTATTGTGTTGCTGATGCTTCTAAGGTAATCGTAGACAACCGTATCGTTTAAATCGAGATTAACAAGATAGGGAAGCCCTCCGTATTTTGCATATTTCAAAAGAGAACCTTCGGTGTTTTCAAGTTTATGAAATTCAAGAAACTCCGGATAGGAGAGGCTGTACACTCCTATTTCAACATATCTCCCGGACAGATTTCCGGCAAGCTCGCCTGAAAGGAGGTCGGCATTGCTTCCGGTGCAGTAAATATCATACATGCCGCCTGCCTGAAGGTCTCTGAGCGCCTTCTCAAACTGAGATATGCCTTGAATTTCGTCAATGAAAAGAGCGGTAATTTTTTGGCTTTTCGCCGCCTGTTTTACATAACTCAGAAGGTCTCGATAATCCCGGATCGGCTCGAATTCATGCAGTTCCTTGTTGATGTATAGAATACCGCTCTTTTTCGCACCCTGCCTGATCAGCTCATCCATTATCTGAAACAGAAGATAACTTTTGCCGACCCTTCGCTGGCCGACAAGAACCTTGATTATATCCTTGTTAATGAAAGGACGTATCCGGTCGAGATAGTACGGACGCTTGATATATTTTTTAATCATATTTAAAACTTTCCCTCTTTTGTAATCATATTTTAAGTATACACAAAACAACAGGAATATCAAACAAAAAAAACCGTGGCGCCCTCTTTGTTCTTTGGCGATTTTATCGCCGCGACATTCAGCCTTTATCTTCACATATTGAATCGCAACAGCGAACGCATTCCCCGCAGCTTGGCTGCTGGAAGCTTCAACAGCTCAGGACAAAGGCAAACAATAGAAGCCATCTTTTTTATCCTCGTCACATACAACGCGTATGGTATTGCAGTCCGTCCGGATGAAAACCCGGCCAAAATTTTATTGACAAAAAAACAAAATCCATATAGCTGTGCAGAAAATATATTTTTTTGGAAGAATTTATGAATAAATTTTTTAATATAATCGGAGAATACGGAAATAAGGTTTGGTGTTGGCGGGCCTCTACCTGAGGATTTGCCGGCGATACCATTACAAGCTAATAGGCTGATATTATAATAAATAAAAGGATCGTGGGCAATTCCAAAACCCGCGGTCCTTTTCTGGTTTTATAAGGGTCGTGGAAAAATCCGCGGCCCTTTTTTTACAGGAATTATTACAACTTGGTAAAAAGTCCCGATTTTCCTTTTTTCGTCATTCCCGCGAAAGCGGGAATCCAGTCTTTTCAAATACTTCTGGACTCCCGTTTTCACGGGAGTGACAGGATTTTCGACTTCTTACGAATTCGTCAAATGTGATGGATTAATATTAAGGAATAATCATGCTGCTGAATCAATTTCCGGATAAAAAAGAATTTTGCAGGCTTGCTGAAAAAAGCAATGTCATACCTCTTTGCGTAGAGATACTTGCGGATACCGAAACCCCTGTTTCATTGCTGCATAAGTTCTATGACGGCAAAGGGCCAGTCTTTCTCTTTGAAAGTGTTGAGGGTGGTGAAAGGTGGGGAAGATACAGCTTTCTCGGCACATCGGCGCGAAGCCACATTCTCGTATTTCAAAAGCATGTAGAGGTCAAAGAGAACGGATCTGTTCAAAAGATTCCCCATGCAGGAAAGCCGCTTGATGTTTTAAAGGATCTCATGAAGGACTACCGGCCTGCATCATTGCCTGGGCTTCCCCGTTTCTGGGGCGGAATGGTGGGTTATCTCACATACGAGATGGTTTCATTTTTCGAGCCTGTCCCGTGCGTAATTGACGATGACAAACCGCTTGCACATTTTATCATCCCGGACGAGATAATAATATTCGATAACATCCGGAACACACTCCTTGGGATAAGCATCTCCTTTACTGATGATCAAAAGGATCCTTATAAATCCTATGAAACATCTAAGGCTCGGATTGATGCAATGCTTGAAAAGATGAAAAAGCATGTCACCTTTAACGATACCACCCCGGCAGGCGGCGGTCTTTCCCTTTACGCAAAGCAGAAACCTGAAATATTTTTGGAACATGTCAGAAGGACAAAAGAATATATCAAAGCGGGCGATATTATCCAGGCGGTCATATCCCAGCCCTTCATATGCGATGATGCTCCTGACCTCTGGACTCTTTATCGGGCGCAGAGATACATAAATCCCTCCCCCTATCTTTTTTTTATGCACATGAATGAAACAGCGCTGGTAGGCTCATCTCCCGAAACGATGGTGAGGCTCGAAAACAGAGTGGCAACCCTTCGTCCCATTGCAGGCACACGCAAAAGGGGAATCAGCGAGCAGGAGGACAGGGTTCTTGCAGACGAGCTTCTCTCGGATGAAAAAGAACGGGCCGAGCATCTTATGCTTGTGGATCTCGGACGAAACGATCTCGGAAGAGTGGCGGAAACAGGCACCGTGCAGGTAACCGATCTTATGGTCGTTGAACGATATTCACATGTGATGCATCTTGTCTCAAGCATAACCTGCGACCTTGAAGAGGATTTCGACGCGTGGGATCTGCTTGCGGCAACTTTTCCTGCAGGCACACTCTCTGGCGCACCCAAGGTAAGAGCCATGGAAATCATATCGGAACTTGAAAAGGAGCCGAGAGGCCCGTATGGCGGAGCCGTGGGATATATCTCTTTTCACGGCAATATGGACATGGCTATTACAATAAGAACAGCCTGCGTCGAAAGCGGAAAGCTGACAGTGAGGGCCGGGGCCGGAATAGTGGCCGATTCAATCCCGGAACATGAGCTGACTGAAACGGTAAACAAGGCGATGGCCATACAAAAAGCCCTCCAGCTCATGCACATAAACCGCAGAATCCCGGAGGATCAGAAATGATATTGATGATTGATAATTTTGATTCATTCACATACAATCTTGTTCAATACTTAAAAGAGCTTGGGGCGCAAGTAAAGGTTATCAGAAATAATGCGGCATCATTGAAAGATATTATCGCCATGGAACCTTCCGGAATCGTAATTTCTCCCGGCCCGGGCCGTCCTGAATCAGCAGGCATATCAATTCCCGTCATAGAGCATTTTTCAGCGAAAATTCCAATACTTGGCGTCTGCCTTGGCCATCAGGCGATAGCAACGGTCTTCGGAGGAGCTGTCGTTTCGGCAAAAACACTCATGCACGGGAAGGTTTCATCCATAAAATCCGACGGGAAAACAATCTACAAAGGAATCCCAAATCCTTTTAACGCCATGCGCTATCACTCCCTTGCCGTATCCCAGGAAAACTTTCCAGCGTGCCTCGAAATAAGCTCCGAATCGGAAGAAGGCGAAATCATGGGAATAAGGCACCGCAGCCACTCGACCGAAGGAGTACAGTTTCACCCGGAGTCGATAATGACTTCGGTTGGGAAGCGGCTGCTGAGAAATTTTTTGAATGGAATTAAATAGTGAATCGGACATCGAATATATAATGAGGTATAACAATGTTCAGAGAAAATCTTAAAAAAATTATTGAGAGAAAAGACCTTTCGGAAACCAAAATGGCTCAAATGATAGCCGACATTTTTTCAGGCGGCATCACAGATGCCCAAGTGGGCGCCTTCATGGCAGCTCTTGCCACAAAGGGCGAGACTTTCGAGGAGTTGGCAGGAGCAGCTTCCGCAATGCGCAAAAAAGCACGGCGCATACAGACATCCGCAAAAACGGTTGTCGATACCTGCGGCACAGGCGGAGACGGAGCGAAGACTTTCAACATCTCAACAACCGCCGCCTTTGTTGTTGCCGGCTGCGGAGTAACCGTTGCAAAACACGGAAACCGCTCCGTTTCGAGCCAATGCGGAAGTGCCGACCTTCTCGAAGCGCTCGGAGTAAAGCTCGACACCGCCCCTGAGATCGTTGAAGAAGCCGTTCGGGAAACCGGAATAGGATTTCTCTTTGCGCCACTTTATCATGGAGCAATGAAATACGCGGCAAAGGCTCGAAAAGAGATAGGTCTGCGGAGCATATTCAACATGCTCGGCCCCCTTACAAACCCGGCGTCGGCAAATTGCCAGCTTCTTGGTGTTTATGCCTCTGAACTGACGGAGATGTTTGCCCAGGCTCTCCGCATCTTAGGAGTAAAAAGAGCCTTTGTAGTTCACGGGCATGACGGTCTCGATGAAATCTCCGTCTGCGCCCCGACAAGAATTTCGGAATTAAACGACGGCTTGATACGCACCTATGATATCAGTCCCGAACAGTTTTTCGGCGAAACAGCAAAAACAGGAGATCTTGCAGGAGGAAGCCCGGGCGATAATGCCGAGATTACAAAAAGCGTCTTAAACGGCGAAAAAGGCCCGAAGCGAAACATAATTCTTATAAACGCTTCTGCGGCCCTGGTTGCGGCAGGAAAGGCCGGAAATCTGAAGGAAGGAATCGCCCTTGCAGAAAATTCGATAGACAGCGGCGCCGCAACCGCAAAGCTATACTCACTGGTCCGATTCACGCAGGAAAACGGATAATGGAAAAAGATTTTTTATCGAAGATAATTGAGCATAAGAAGGACGAGCTGAAGGCTGTGAAAAAACTTCTTCCCGAAAAAAGACTCATGGAGATAACAGTCTCCGGGAAAAAGCGGCCATTTCTGAATAAACTTCAAAATCCCGGACCATCCGGAATAAACATAATAGCCGAAATTAAAAGAGCCTCTCCATCAAAGGGTATTATATGCCCTGACCTTGATGCAGCAGCATACGCATCGGAATATGAAAAAGGCGGAGCTTGTGCCATATCTGTTCTGACAGACAGGTTTTTTTTCATGGGAAACCCGGATGATTTAATCGCAGCAAGAAAATCGTCTGACCTTCCTGTCTTGAGAAAAGACTTTATAATATCTTCATACCAGATTTACGAATCATCAGCCCTGGGAGCAGATGCCGTTCTCCTGATTGTCCGGATTCTTTCGGAAAATCAGCTTAAAGATTATATAGCTCTTTGCAATCAGCTAAAACTTGAAACCCTTGTCGAAGTGCACTCGGAAAAAGATCTTGAGATTGCTACAAATGCAGGAGCTCGTCTTATAGGGATAAATAACAGGAATTTAAGCTCATTTAAGACAGATATAGAAGTTTCCATGCGCCTTTCCGGACTCCTTAAGCCTGAACAAACAGCAGTTGCTGCAAGCGGAATAACAGGACGCAAAGATATAGAAAAAAACCTTTCTTTCGGTATTTATAATTTTCTCATAGGTGAAAGCATTGTAACATCCGGCAATCCGGCGGAATTTATTAAATCTCTTATATCTAATGAAACTTTATTAACATGAAAAATAATATGGAACATAAACCGGCCGGCAGCAGATATACCCCCCAGGTAAAGATATGCGGCCTCACGGGAATTGATGACGCCGTTCAATGCGCAGAGCTTGGCGCGGACGCCATAGGGCTTGTTTTCCATCTCAACAGCCTGAGATTCGTCACGGATGACCGGGCCCGTGAAATATGCCTTGCGCTTCCGGAAAGGGTAAAAAGAGTAGGGGTTTTTGTCGATGAAACATTCGAATTAATCATGCGGAAAATCGAAAGATGCGGCATCAATGCCGTTCAGCTTCACGGGAATGAACCACCTCAGCTTGTCGGCAGTTTGCGGAAGGAAAATCTCATAGTTATAAAGGCTCTTTTTCTTCAAAAAAAACCGGCGTTTGAAGATGCGGCAATTTACGAGGCATCGGCATTTTTAGCCGAATGCGGTAAAGGAGCCCTTCCGGGAGGAAACGCATTATCCTGGGACTGGGAAAAGGCAAAAAACATAAGCGGGAAATATTCGCTCATCCTGGCAGGTGGCCTTACCCCGGAAAATGTTTCTCATGCGGTATCCCTTTGCCTTCCCGATGCCGTTGATGTCAGCTCCGGTGTGGAGTCCGCTCCCGGAATCAAGAATATTGAAAAAGTGAAACTGTTTATAAGCAGGGTGTCTGAATGTTCACTCACGAAAAGACCAGGGAGGATTTTTTAATGAATAATAAAATAAAAACCGGTGTCTATCCCGATTCAAACGGCCACTTCGGTCTCTACGGAGGGCGCTATGTCGGAGAGACTCTCATGCCGGCTCTTCTTGAGCTTGAAGAGGCTTACGGCAGAATTACACAGGAGGATAAATTTAAAAAAGAGCTTTATGATCTTCTGGAGCTGTATGCGGGCCGGCCGACGCCTCTCTTTTATGCCAAAAGATTGAGCGAACATTTAAACGGCGCTTCCATATTTTTAAAACGCGAAGACCTTGCCCACACGGGAGCGCATAAAATCAACAACACTCTCGGCCAGGCGCTTCTTGCAAGATGGATGGGGAAAAAGAAGGTCATCGCCGAGACAGGAGCGGGACAACACGGAGTGGCGACTGCAACTGCGGCAGCCCTTTTCGGAATGGAATGCCGCATATTCATGGGAACCGAAGACATAAGAAGGCAGGCTCCGAATGTCCTGCGGATGGAGCTCCTCGGCGCAAAGGTCGTACCTGTTGAATCAGGAACAGGCACCTTGAAGGACGCCATGAATGAAGCATTGCGGTTCTGGGTAGGTGCAGTCACAGACACCTTTTACATAATAGGTTCCGTTGCGGGACCGCATCCGTATCCTGTTATGGTGCGTGACTTCCAGAAAATCATAGGAATCGAGGCAAGAAAGCAGATTATCGATTTAACCGGCCGTCTTCCCGACATGCTCATTGCATGCGTGGGAGGAGGAAGCAACGCAATGGGTCTTTTTTATCCTTTTATAAATGACCCTGTTGAGATGACAGGAGTCGAGGCCGCAGGGAAAGGCATATCATCCGGCAAACACGCCGCAACTCTGGGAGCAGGTTCTGTAGGCGTGCTTCACGGCTCGAAATCATATGTTCTCCAGGACAAAGAGGGGCAGATACTTGAAGCCCATTCGATATCGGCAGGACTCGATTATCCGGGTGTCGGTCCCGAGCACTCTCTTCTGAAAGATTTAAAGAGGGCGGAATATGTGTCGATTGATGACGATCAGGCGCTTTGCGCCTTTAAAACGCTATGCAGCCTTGAAGGCATAATACCAGCCCTTGAGAGCTCGCATGCAGTAGCATACGCAATGGAGCAGGCTCCAAGGATGAAGAAGGAGAGCATTATAATTGTCAACCTTTCCGGAAGAGGCGACAAGGATCTTGGGATTGTTTCGTCGCACATAAAAAAGGAGAATCAATAATTAATGAAAGCTAAGAGAATTGAAAAGACATTTGAAGATTTGAGGCGGAAAAACGAGAAAGCGCTTGTAGGATTTCTTTCCGCGGGAGATCCTGATATTAAAACCTCGCTTAAAATAATCGAATCGATGTGCAAAGCAGGTATAGACATCATGGAACTCGGAATTCCGTTTTCGGATCCTACGGCAGACGGGCCTGTAATTCAGAGATCATCCGCCCGGGCTCTCAAAAACGGCGTGAACATAACGGCAGTTCTTGAAATGACACGCAGTATAAGGGGCTTTTCCGATATCCCCGTAATTCTTTTCACCTACTACAATCCGATTCATTCCTATGGCGCAGAAGCATTTTATAATGATGCACTGTCGGCGGATGCGGACGGAGCTCTTGTGGTGGACCTTCCGCCGGAAGAATCGGATGAAATGACCTCGAAGTGGCCGGGAAACGAACTTGCGCTCATCCGCCTTGTGGCTCCGACGACACCTCCTGAAAGAATGAAAAAAATCGCCTTGGCGGCATCGGGATTCATATATCTTGTTTCAAAAACAGGCGTAACCGGAAGTGACGGATTGAATACGGATGATATCGCCGTTCATGCTAATTTGCTTCGCTCGGTCACAGATCTTCCGATATGCGTCGGCTTCGGGATAAGCACGCCCGAAGATGTGAAAAGAATAGCGCCTCATGCGGACGGGATAGTTATTGGAAGCGCCTTTGAGCGTATAATTGAAGAAAACCCGGGCAATCCCGGTATAAATGAAATCCTGGGAGAATATGTAAGCAGGCTCAAAATAGCAACCAGGAGAATGCCGTAACATAAAAACTTATTTGACAGGATCTACAGGATTGACAGGATGATTTATCGGACCGCTCCGGAAGAGCGGCCCGAAACACGCATCCGATCACTTTATGGGTTATATCTTCTTTCTTCACCGGATTGCTTTCTCGCCGCAGGCGATGGCTTATTGCCTGTCCTGCCTCAGGCTGGCAGGCAAAATCCTGTACATCCTGTTAATCCTGTCTAAAAACTTTATCTTCTGCTACTTTTTCCACCCGCCGATAAGGTGCATGTGAAGATGGAATATGACCTGACCGCCTCCTTTTTCAACATTGAAAAGGAGTTTATAGCCTGATTGTGAAATACCCTCTTTTTCGGCCATCATCTTTCCGGCCATTATCATATCCGATACGATCTTCGCATCTTCTTGTGTCAGATCGTTTACACTTCTGATATGCCTTGTCGGAACAATCAGAATATGAACCGGCGCATGGGGATTTATGTCCCTGAAAACAACGAGGTCATCATTCTTATAAAGGAATGTGGTCGGAATCTCTCCGTTTACAATCTTGCAGAAAATACAGTCTTTTTCCATCCCGGTCTCCTCCGTTATTAAACAGTGATATCAGGTGATTATTTATTACAGGCTTATCCATAAACATCTCCTTTGTCAAGTCCGACTTTTGAGCGATTCCAATATTTAATATTGACTCATCCGTCAAAAATGTTATACTTTTTTTAGATTAACGTATAACGCTTGGAGGTTTTATGGGTTCTTTACATTCAGCAATCGTCACCGTTTCTTCCAAGGGCTGGGTAGTCATTCCTTCATTATTTCGGAGGCAAATCGGATTGAAACCAGGCATGAAGATGGTTGTAACTGAAGCAGATGGGAAAATCGTGCTCACGCCTCAAGCAGGTGATCCTGTGGACAAGCTCTATGGCAAACTTGCTGATGGCGAATCTCTGACAGGCGCTTTGATGGAGGACCGGGCAGCGGAAAAAAAACGTGAAAAAGCCAAAATACATTCTCGATAGCTACGCACTGCTTGCCTATTTCCAGGCGGAACCGGCTGGTGCGAAAGTTCGGACTATCCTCAAGGAAGCATCAAGCGGTAATGTTACAGCCTCCATGTCGGTAATCAGTCTCGGCGAAATTTATTACATTATCGCCCGCAAGAGAGGAAAAGATAGAGCCGTAGAAATCACAGAAGATATTTCCCGTTTACCTGTCGATCTGGTTGATGTCACGACAAAACGCGTCCTTGCCGCCGCCCATGTTAAGGCTCTCCATCCTATCTCCTACGCGGATGCTTTCGTCGTGGCAACGGCGGAGGAATTTTCGGCTACAATCGTCACAGGAGATCCGGAATTCAAGGAGACCGAATCCCGTATTGCCGTTTTCTGGCTTTGAAAATATTCCACCCCCATTTCCCCTTCAGCGTCGGCGACTCAAGAGATTTTTTCAACTGCTTTAAAAAAAGGCTCCTTGGAATTTCTCTTGCCCCGAAGCGCTTCAGATGCCCGGTTGAAACCTGGCAATCGATAAGATCAAAGGAGTTTTCCTTAAGATATTCAACAAGGCAGGCAAAGGCGACCTTTGAGGCATTGCTCTCAAGGGTAAACATCGATTCTCCGAAAAAGCATCTTCCAAGCGAAACGCCATATAGGCCGCCGGCAAGAATTCCGTCCTTCCATGCTTCAACTGAATGGGCATAACCAGATTCATGAAGCCTGCAATAGGCATCTACCATATCAGGGACAATCCATGTTCCTTCGTTTTTTCTTCTCCAGGCAAGGGCACACAATTTAATAACCTGCCCGAAAGCAGCGTCAAAAGTTACATCAAATACGCCTTTCCTAATGACTTTTTCCAGGCTCTTTGAAACTTTGATTTCATCAGGATATAATACAAGGCGGGGGTCGGGCGACCACCAGAGGATGGGTTCATCTTCCGAATACCATGGAAATATGCTGAGGCTGTATGCAAGAAGAAGCCTATCTTCGCAAAGATCGCCGCCGATTGCAAGAAGGCCGGTTTTGTCCGCAAGCTGCGGGGGAGGGAATATTATTTCGTCGGTCAGGCGATAAACAGGCATAGTTGATCTAATCCCGTCACTCCCGTGAAAACGGGAGTCCAGAACTATTTGAAAAGATCCGCCGCGGCGGACTTCCGCGGGAATGACGATTCTTAAGTAATCCGCAATTCATAGCCCACTTTGTGCCTCGACCCCTTGAACTCTCTATTCACTGTTCACTCTTCACGGTTATATTTCATTTCACCGGAATAAAAGCAAATGTCGGCTTATTCTCTTCAAGATCAAGGCTTACGATGCCGCCTTTCTGAAGCTTGCCGAACAGGATCTCGTCCGAAAGAATATCCTTGATTTCGGTCTGAAGTACCCTTGTAAGGGGTCTTGCTCCGTATCTCGGATCATAGCCTTTATTTGCAAGCCAGGTTCTTAAGGCGCCGGAGTAAGAGAGGGAAACTTTTTTTGCCGCGAGCTGGCCTTTAAGCTCGGCCATGAACTTATCGACCACCATCTCCATTATGCCTGGAGTAAGAGGTTTAAAATTGATTATGTCATCAAGCCGGTTTCTGAATTCGGGACTGAAAATATTCTCGACCGCCTTTTTCCCCTTGCTTTCCGGATCATACCTGACCTCTCCGAAACCGATTGTCTGGGCGCTCATTTCACGGGCACCCGCATTTGAAGTCATGATTATTATGACATTCCTGAAATCGGCTTTTTTACCGTTGTTGTCGGTCAAAGTTGCGTGATCAAGCACCTGGAGAAGGATATTGAAAAGGTCGGGATGGGCCTTTTCTATTTCGTCGAAGAGCAGGACGCAGTGCGGGTGTTTGCGCACGCCATCCGTCAGGAGACCTCCCTGGTCAAAGCCTATATAGCCGGGTGGAGCCCCTATCAGGCGGGCAACGGCATGCTTTTCCATATATTCGCTCATGTCAAACCGCATGAACTCTATTCCCATGATGGCTGCGATCTGCCTTGCCACCTCCGTCTTCCCGACGCCGGTAGGACCGGTAAAGAGGAACGACCCTATGGGACGGCACGGAATCCCGAGCCCTGCCCTTGAACGCTTAATCGACGTCACAAGAGATTTGATCGCGCCGTCCTGGCCGAAGACAACGCCATTCAGCCTCTCCCCAAGATGCTCAAGCTTCGACCTGTCTGATGCGGATACGCTATTCTCGGGTATCCTTGCCATTTTCGCCACTATCTTTTCGATGTCGGCAGGATGTATCTTTTTCCTGTGCAAAGAACCGGAAAATTTAACAAAAGCCCCGGCCTCGTCTATAACATCGATGGCCTTATCGGGGAGGTACCTGTCGTTTACATGCTTTGCCGAAAGCTCTGCTGCCGCCTTAAGAGCTGCATCGGTATATTCAATGCCGTGATGCTCCTCATAATGGAATTTGAGGCCTTTTAAGATCCGGATGGTTTCGGAGACTGTCGGCTCCGGAACTTCTATCTTTTCGAAGCGGCGCGACAATGCCCTGTCTTTTGTAAAATAGTTTTTATATTCCTCGTAAGTCGTTGACCCTATGCAGCGCAGTTCGCCCGTTGCAAGAGCGGGCTTTAAAATATTTGATGCGTCCATGGAGCCGCTGCTCGTCGCTCCGGCCCCGACAATTGTGTGTATTTCATCTATGAACAGAATG
>JAGVOC010000027.1 GCA_020052975.1 Desulfobacterales bacterium
AAAAGTGGGTCGACCTCGCCCTTGAATATTCAAAACTCGAAATAGACTTGGACAATAAGAATCAGCTAAAATGACAGAGAACTCAGTACTCTCAAGTTAGTCTCAAGATACTTTGGATTTAAGTAAATGCATTTCTTTAGCGAAACTCTATCGCCATCTAAATTGCTTTGACGAATTAGCGGAACTCCTTTTTTTTGATATTCTTTGCTTGGGAAAGCATATCCATTGTGAAGTTTCACAATATCGCCCAGCTCACACTCCACCCACCCCTTTGGCAAGTCATTCATTGCCATTTCCACCATTGGTCTCAATCATCTGCAGAACTTCCTTTAAGTCATCCACCGCTGCTTCCATCTCGGTAACTGCCTCAGTAATCAAATCCTGCGGTTCCGGGAAGCCGTTAGCGTCTTCAATTGATTCATCTTTCAGCCATGTGATATCAAGCTTGTAATCCCGCTCTCTGATATTGCTGATATGGAACTTCCTGAACCGTCCCTCATCTCCTAAGTCCTTTCGCTTGCTTTGACCATTGGGGTCTTTGCCGTAACACTTTTCAAATTCCTCAAAATGTCTCGGACTTAACGGCCTGTCTTTCTTGGTTATGCCCGGTACATTCGACCGCGCATCGAAGATCCATACATTTTCCGTGGGCAATCCTTTCTGAAAAAAGATGACATTTGCTTTCACACCCTGGCTGTATGGCGTAAACGTGCCACGCGGCAGACGCAAAACAGTGTGGAGATTGCAGTCCTGCATAAGGATTTCGAAGACCTCTCCTGCTTTATTTTCAAAAAGACAATTGTCAGGCAACACAATAGCAGCCCTGCCACCGGGTTTGAGAATATTCATCACATGCTGGACGAAATTGAGCTGCTTGTTACTCGTCTCGATAGTGAAGTCATCACGATCCGGCGCCTGATTAGCGCCTTTCGTGCCGAATGGTGGATTAGTCAGGACGCAGTTATAGAGTTCCCCTCTGTTTGGCTCATAGATTGTATCGCCTAAATAAATCTTCGTCTCCAACCCATGCAGGAAAAGATTCATGAGCGCAAGCCTTCGGGGACGCGGCACCAAATCCTGGCCGTAATAAGTCGCGGACCTTATTCGCTTGATATCCTTTCGTTCAATAGCGCCGCCTTTAGTCTGGACCATCAACCATTCATAAGCACAGACCAAAAAACCTCCTGTGCCGCAGGCTGGATCGTAGATCGTGAAATCACGCACATCGCGCGGGTCGGGTTTCATGACCCGGACTATGGACTGGATCAGCACTCGCGGAGTGAAGTACTGGCCTGCGCCCTTTTTCCCTTCACTCGCTGCCCTTTCGAGCAGGCCTTCAAAGGCCGCGCCCTTCACATCCACATCCATCTCGGACCAGCGCTCCTCGTCAATCATATTGATGACCCGCTTCAGGTTCACCGGATTATTGAAGCGCGGCATTGACTGGGCAAAGATGTCTCCCAGGATTCCCTTTGCCTCGCGGAGCTTGCGCAGAATATCAGCATAATGGTCTGTAAGACTTGTTCCCGACAGGTCTTTGAGGCTTGCCCAATCGCATCCTTTGGGAACTTCGATATCTTTTTCATCAGCTATCTTGAGAAACAGCAGGTAGGTTAGCTGTTCTATGTAATCGCCATAGTCTATTCCGTCATGGCGCAATGTGTGGCAGAAGCCACACAGTTTATTGACAATATCAGACATGCAAATCCTTTCTAAGCTGCAATAGCCTCATTTATCTCAACGAGCAGCGATGCCAGTTCTTTATCAAATATTTTTTTGGCTTTCCCTAATCCTCCGTTTCGTTCGAAGATCGGAGCATAATCCAGATCAGCTTCTTCTATCGTGAGATTTTTCACCAGATGGTCGCGGATAAGGCCAAGCCATTTCTGCTGTTCTTCATTAAAGCTTTTGCGTTCAGTAACCTTCTTCATGGCCCTTGCCACGCGCTCTTCTGCATTGAGAATAGGCTCCTGTTCTTTCGCGGCATGCTTGACCATTGATATGATATCTACAAGCGGCTTTTTATAAACATATTTATGCGCCTTTTCCAGTTCGTCCGTCGGAAACTTATTTTGCCTCAGCTTTTCGACCAATTCATTCAGTACAGCGGTTTTCCATTCTCTCGGCTTCTCCAATAAAATCCGTATGGCTTCGATATGCTCCGGGTTCTCCTTTACGAATCTGGAAAAAGAAACCAGGTAATCTTCGGGCTTCTGGTATTCCGAGCCTTTGCGGATCATTACCTCTGAACTGACGGTATCTTTGACATTGTAACCGATAATGAAAGAGCGTTTCGGACGAGGATAATTCAGCAATAAATCCTGAAAATCTTTATCCCGCAGGAGCTTCATGGTGTTCGTGAAATCTCTTTTTATCTTGTCAGTCAATTCAGATGCAAACTTGCCCATATCACCATCGGGGATGTATGCAGCGAACTTCTCTCTTGCTTCACCGCCTATCTCTTTTTCAATACGCCGCAGCTGTTTAACGAGGACCTTGATATGATACTCACGGTCGATATTCTGGTAAATGTTTTCGATCACCTGGGAGAGGGGAACTGCCTCTTTTTGAAGAGATACATCGAAATCAGTGGTGTTCTTGAAATACTCGATCAGCGTGCCGTTGAAACAGTCGAAGATGACAAATTTGGATTTGTTTATCGCGTCACATCTGCGCGTTCCGCGACCGAGCATTTGCACCCAGAGGATACGTGATTTGACAGGCCGCAGAAACACGATAAATTCGAGACTCGGAATGTCCACGCCGGTAGTGAGCATATCAACCGAAACAACGACCTTCGGATTCGGCCGGTTTCTGAATTCTCGGATTTTCTGCAAAGGCCGGTCCACGCTCTTGCTGCCGGTGATCTTCTGAACGAAATCGTCTCCCTTTCCGAATACCTGACGGCATATCTGAACAAGCTGGTCTGCGTGGGAGGTGAACGGAAGGTCATTCACCGCAAAAATGAGAGTCTTGGGAAAGCGGCCGGTTTCTCCTTCATGCCTGCGCGCATAGTCAGCTATCTCTTCTATTATCTTGCGATTGCTCTCGGGCGAGGTGATCTTTTGTTCTATCTCTGCCGAGCTGAACTCGCGTTCGTCTTCAAGAGCATCGTAAATGATTTTTCCCGTGCCGGTATCAACTATGCCAACCTGCTCTCCTTCTTTGAGGAAGGGCGCCGTTCATGCGGACATTGGAGTTGATACGAACTGCGTCATAATCCACGAGAAAGCCGTCAAGAATCGCCTGCTCGGTGGCGTACCGGAAAACAATATCCCTGAAATACGCAAGGGTATGAGAAACAGGTGTGGCGGTGAGGCCGATCTTTACAGCGTCGAAATAGTCCAGCACATTACGCCAGATTGCGGTGTCGCGTGAGGTATAACCACGGTGGCACTCATCGGCGATGATCAAATCAAAGGCGTGAATTGGGATGTCTAACTTATCGGCATCACTTTCATCGTCAGGGTCTCCGCCGTCCTGAGGAAAAGCACTCTCCCAGCCAAAGAGATTAACGCACATCCTCTGTATCGTGGAAACGTAAACAAATGTATGAGTGGGGTTTGGAGCAGTCAGATAAGAACCTGGCAGAACCTTGGGATCAAACGGTTTGTCGTCGTCGAAATCCTCCCGAAGAAATCGCTGGCTGAAGACATCGTACTCCTGAGTGAATTTATTACCTTTCGGTGTATTGAACGCTGCAAAGGCGCTTACGGCCTGCGCAGCAAGAGCGCGCCGGTCAACGAGAAAGAGGATACGCTTAGCTGCCTTCGATTCGAGAAAGCGATAGATCTGGGCCACCGTCGTATATGTCTTGCCTGTGCCTGTTGCCATGGCGATAAGCATGGTGCGCTTCCCCTGAATCATAGAGGACTCAATGGAGGCAATGGCTTCTTTCTGGTAATCACGCAGTTTCTCTATGTTATTGGGATTGGTCTGAAGCCATGCTGCGCTATCTGCCTTGCTGGCGTTAAAAAACTCTTCAAGCGCGTCGGGCGTATGAAAATTGGCTATCTGGCGGGAAAGGTTTTGCTCATTGCGAACATCTATGAAGTACATCAGCTCACCGTTCGTGGAGTACAGAAAGGGGACACGATATCCATTCCAGTTACCCGGCCCGCTAAAGGTGCCGCGCGCATAACGCTTGGCCTGTTCCAGCACGTTCTGGGGACCTAATCCGACCTTCTTTGCCTCGATAATCCCAAGAAGTTTTCCTTTCACAAAAAGTGCATAGTCTGCCGGCCCATTTGCTGTAGGATATTCTTCTACAGCATGATGTGTAAGGGAAGAAATGTTGAGATTCTCTTTGTATTTGACTATAGTCCATGCGGGGTTCAATGCCCTAAGTTTTTTATTAATCCGGTCCCGCCTCGTTTGCCATTCTAACTCTTCAGTCATTCATCTCTCTCTTCTTGTTGTTAGGAAGGACTAAACGCACCAATCTGCTTCCAGACTTGGAGTCTAAAATATCCTATGCAAAAATCAGCACGATCAGAAACGTGAAGAGCATCATATAAAGCAAGAAGTTGTTGTTCTGTAGTATTAAAAATGCGCTGCATATTCCCCTTTTCTCCTATGCATCATTGTAAATGGGTTTCTCTTTCCCGTCAAGGCGAGCTTTAAAGATGATTTATTAGGCCGGAAAGGTTTATGATAAAAGATTCAATGGGTTATGCAGAGAGAATATAAAATGAAGGGCAAGGTATATTTGGTGGGCGCGGGGCCCGGTGATATAGGGCTCCTGACCATCAAGGGGCTGAATTGTCTGAAAATTTCGGATGTCGTTGTCTATGACTTCCATCTGAACGCCCAGGTGCTCAATTATATCGACCATAATGCGGAATTCATCTATGCCGGAAAGCGCGGCGGCCATCATACGATGACACAGGATGAAATCAACAGGACCCTTGTGGAAAGGGCAAAACAGGGGAAGACGATATGCAGACTGAAAGGCGGTGACCCCTTTGTATTCGGCAGG